>JAGHUQ010000138.1 GCA_018064725.1 Candidatus Cryptobacteroides caccocaballi | reverse complement strand
CGGAGAGATCGGCTACTACATCGACACCTATAAGCCATTCGACAAGGCCGGTGCCTATGGCATCCAGGAATGGATAGGCTACATCGGAATCACCAAACTGGAAGGCTCATTCTACACCGTAATGGGCTTCCCTGTCCATCGCGTCTACGACGCCCTCCTCAGCTTCATCTAGACAGGCAGCACGGGTATTACGGAATAACAAAAAGCCGGCTGGATTTCAGCCGGCTTTATTATTGATACACAGTTGGTTGCAAACTATCTTCTCTTCTGCTGCTTCAGCTGCTCCTGCTGCATTCTCTGAGCCTCCTCGAGACGCTGCTGCCACTTGCTCTTCTTTGCTGGCTTGCTTGATGCAGCCTTGATCTTGGCCCTGATCTCATCCGGTTTCACAATCCACTTCTTGATCACGAAAGTCTGGATGATAGTGATGAGGTTAGAGAGGAAGTAGTAGTAGCTCAACGCTGCCGAGAGGTTGTTACAGATGAAGAGCATCATGATAGGCATGAGCCAGAGATTCATGAACTTCATTCCGGCCATGTTAGGATCATCTCCCATCTGCGCAGTGGTCATCCTCGAGTAGAAGAACATGGTCACAGCCATGAGCACTGCGAAGAGAGAAAGGTGGTCGCCGAGAAGCGGCACACGGAATCCGAAGTTCACGATCGAGTCGTATGCGCTGAGGTCATGGCACCAGAGGAAACCCTCCTGACGGAGCTCGATAGATGCAGGGAAGAAACGGAACATTGCCCAGAGTACAGGGAACTGGAGAAGCATAGGGAGACATCCACCCATCGGGTTGATCTCAGCCTTGCGGTAGAGTTCCATCTGAGCCTGCTGCTTCTTCATCGCATCCTCCTGCTTAGGGTACTTCTTGTTCAGCTCATCGATCTCAGGCTTGAGAGCCTGCATCTTGGCAGACGACATGAAGGACTTGATGGTAAGAGGAGATATCACGAGCTTGATGAGGATGGTCATCAAGAGAATGATGAGTCCGTAGCTGCTGATGAAGCGGTTGAGGAAGTTGAAGGTCGGGATGATCACGAAACGGCTGATCCAACCTACGAGTGAACCACCGAGCTGGATAACCTTCTCCTTCTTGTCACCGAGAGCCTTGAGTGTGCTGTAATGGTTTGGACCGAAATAGAATGTGCTCTTGAACTTGGCATTCTCTCCACGTCCGAGATCCGCACGCATCTTTGCGGTACAGCTCATGAGATTGTTGGTCTCGTCATCCTCTCCATAGAACTTGACAGAGAAATCTCCAGAAGAGAATTCATTGTCAGCAGTGAGGATAGCCGAGAAGAACTGCTGCTGGAAAGCGAACCACTTGACCTTCGCCGGAACGTTCTTAGATGCATCGCGTCCACCGCGTCCGAGATCCTCAGGCTTAGCCTCATCAGGATAGTAGAAGTCGAGCTTCGAGTACATCTTCTCATTCTTGTAGCCCTTCTCGAGTCTTGGGATGTTCACTCCCCAATCAATGTCGATACTAGACACATTGGAAGGGATTACGCCATCCATGCCCACGAAGGCAAGCTCATTCTCAAGCTCATAGCTGCCTTTCGGAAGCTTGTAGGTCTGACTGATATAGCCGCCCTGCGCAAATGGAAGAATCATGACGACTGACGAATCAGTCTTCTGCGCGACGTTGAAGGTAAAGTCATCGGTAGAGATGGACTCGCCTGCGTATACGCTGACCCTGTACTTGCTGTTCTCCGGCTTGATGAGATAGAGGTCGTTACCGTCCCATGTAAGGTAATCATTTACCTTGACAGAGTAAGGCTGAGCTCCCCTGCTGGTGAAGACGATCTCGACCTTGTCATTCTTGAGTGTCACATACTGTGCCTCACCCTGGGCAGCGCTGCTGAGGAGTGAGTCCTTATATATGGTACCCGCTGGAGTTGCTGCTGCAATCGCTGCAGAGTCTCCGGCCTGCACGAGTGAGTCAAGAGCCGCTGTGCGGATTGAGTCTTCCAAGAACTGGGCACGGGCCTCGGCCCTGGCAACAGAATCAATCTGCGCCTGAATGGCCATCTGTTTCTTTGCTTCCTTGGACTGATAGAAGGTAAAGCCCACGAAAATGAGCATTATCAAAGTCCAGCCAATAAACGAATTCTTGTTCATCTAATCTATTCTCTCCTATCTTACTCCTGATCTTCCGCCTCTGAGAGTGCACGGATCTGCTGCTCGAGGTCCATGAGTTCGGCCTTAGCCTGAGCAATTCTCTCCTGCATCTGCTGGATGAGCGGTGCAGCGTTCTTGCTCATATTGAAGAAGCCGATATTATTCTCATACGTAGTGATATCCTGCTCGAGCTTGTTATACTTCTGGATGAGACGGTCCTTCTCGCTCTTAGGCTGCTGTGCACCGCCACGGCCACCACGCTGACGGCCGAGACCCGGGAACTTGGCAGCGATCGCCTCCTTGAATGCCTGGGCAATCTTGTCCTTCTCCTTGAACGGAACGAAACCGATTGCCTGCCATCTCTGGTTGAAATCATTCCTTGCAGCCATATCCTGCTGCTCGTCACCGCTGAGTTCGTATGCGTTGATCTCATCGATGAGACGCTGCTTCGCCTTGAGATTTCCATAGAAGTCATTCTCCGGCTTGGCGTTCTTGTCCCTTTCAGCGAAGAATTCGTCGCATGCTGCACGGAATCTCTTCCAGAGCGCATCAGACTTCTTGCGAGGAACGGCACCGATCTCCTTCCACTGCTTCTGGAGCTCGATGAGCTTGTCGGAAGTCTTCTTCCACTCTGTGCTCGTCTTGAGCGCCTCTGCAGCCTCGCAGATTGCAACTTTCATATCAAGGTTGCTGTTGATGCTGTTCTTGTACTCAGAGTAGAAATCTCTCTTGCGTGCATAGAACTTATCGCATGCAGCGCGGAAACGGTCGTAGATCTTCTGATTGTCCTTCTTGCTTGCGAATCCGATGCTCCTCCATTCCTTCTGGATGTCTTCGATAGCCTTTGAGAGAGCATTCCACTCATTGGATGAGACGATCTCCTTCTCTGCTATTGCCTCGACCTTCTCGCAGAGGGCCGACTTTGCTGCGAGGTTCTCGCTCTGCTTCTCCTTCATGCCCTCGAAGTGTGCCTGGTACTTCTTGTTGATGACTGCGGTAGCAGCCTTGAAGCGATCCCAGATCTCGTCACGATACTGCTTGGCTACAGGGCCGAACTCCTTCCACTCCTCGTGAAGCTTCTGGAGCTCCTTGAAGGCCTCGATGACGTTCTCGTTCTCTGAAAGTTTCTCAGCAAGCTCGCAGAACTTCTGCTTTGCCTCGAGATTCTTCTTGAAATCGAGGTCGCGAAGCTCGCGGTTGATATTGACCATATCATAGAACTGCTCCACATAGAGCTGGTATGTCTCGTTGATGTTACGATAGCTTGTTGCAGGAACCGGGCCGATAGCTCTCCAGCGCTCCTGAATCTTCCTGAACTCAGGGAATGTCACATTGACATCCTCCTGCTTCTCGAGAAGGGCCTTGAGGTCATCGATGACGGCCTGCTTCTCCTTGAGGTTTTCCTCACGTTCAGCCTCGATCTTCTTGTTATATTCCGCACGCTCCTTCTTGTAGGCGTTGTAGAAGGTCTTGAAGCCTTCCTCAATGGCTGCGAATGGGTTAGCCGATGTCTCTTCAACTGGAGCTGCATCTGCAACCTGCTCCTCGTCGGTGTCTGACGGCTCCTCTGAAGGTGCCAGTCCGGCCTCAGCCTTGGACTTGGAAAGTTTCTTGTAGAAAGCGGACTTGATAGCGTCTGCTTCCTTTGTCCTTCTGAGACGATCCTCGCTCTTTGCGAGCTCCTCGAAGGCGGCAGCGAGTTCTGCCAATGACATTTCTGAATAATTAACTGACTCAACAGTTTCAACTACATCTGGAGTAATCTCTGCTCCAGGGATGATCTCTTCACTCATGATAGGAGTTGTTTTAATAATTGATAATTCGCAAATGTAGTAAAAATAAACTATTTTTGTGCTATAAACCTTAGTAAATGAGAATAGACATCATATCAGTCGTACCAGAACTTCTGGAGAGCCCGCTCAGCCACTCCATAGTAGGCCGAGCAATCAAGAAAGGAATAGTCGAGATACACGTGCACAATCCCAGGAAATACGGCAAGGGTCCTCACCAGCAGGTGGATGATTACAGCTATGGAGGAGACGCCGGAATGGTCATGATGTGCGAGCCTTTGTACAAGATGATAACGGAGCTCACGGAACAGCGTCATTACGACGAAATCATCTACATGTCCCCAGATGGAGAAACACTTTCACAGGGAATAGCCAACGAACTGTCACTCATGGAGAACATAATCCTGCTATGCGGACACTACAAAGGCATTGACCAACGCATTCGAGAGCACATGGTGACAAGGGAAATCTCTGTCGGAGACTATGTTCTCAGCGGCGGTGAGATACCTGCCGCGATAGTGGCAGATGCAGTTGTCAGGCTTATCCCCGGAGCCATCACTGACGAGACATCGGCGCTGAGCGACTGCTTCCAGGACGGAATGCTGTCCGCACCTATCTATACAAGGCCGGCAGAATTCAACGGGTGGAAAGTACCGGAAGTCCTGCTCTGCGGCAATCCGAAGCTGATCCAGAAGTGGCAGGACGAGCAGATTATTGAAAGAACAAAGACATTAAGGCCCGATTTGCTTAAAGATTAGACCCATTTTTTTGGATTTTCTTAAAGAAAACCTAAATTTGCAGAACGACCACAAAATTAAAATACACTACTAACTAACCAGGGGGCCCGCAGTGATGTGGGCTTCTCGTGTGTTTAGGAGACAGGCATGACAATGACAAAGGGAAAAAGAAACGACATAGCGATAGTCTTCGAAGATGAAGATATCATCATCGTGAACAAGCCGAGCGGCCTGCTCACCATGTCGACCGGCAAGGAGGATGAGGTCACGGCGTACACGCTTCTGACCGACTATGTCAAAAGGAAGAACCTGCGCTCCAGGATATTCATCGTCCATCGGCTGGACAGGGACACATCGGGGCTTCTGATCTTCGCGAAGACCCCCGACACCAAGTATGCCCTGCAGGATTACTGGGAGGAAGCCGTACTGGAAAGGCGCTATGTCGCAGTGACAGAGAGAGTACCTTCTCCAGCGTCTGGAAGAGTCGTATCGTGGTTAAAGGAGAACAAGAAGTCATTCATCGTAAGTTCTTCTCCAACAGACAATGGTGGACAGAAAGCAATAACAAATTACAAGGTGCTGAAAAGCAATGGAAAGAACGCCCTTGTCGAGTTCGAGCTGGAAACCGGAAGGAAAAATCAGATCAGAGTGCACGCATCGTCGGTGCTTGGCACCCCAGTGGCAGGAGACAGGAAATACGGGGCATCGTGTTCACCGATCAACAGACTCGCCCTGCATGCAGAGTCAATAAAGTTCAAGCACCCGTGGACAGGCGAGATACTCTCCTTCACCACAGGCATTCCGAAATCATTTCTAAGCTTGTTCTAGCCGTTTTTCCTGAGCGAGAGAACCTTGATCTGACTAGGAAGGACCTCGAAGCTGACCGGGAACCTACCGACCACTTCCCCGTCGATTTCAATAGGCTCGACATCCTCGTATCCATCAGAAGATAACACCTTTATTTCCTTAGCCTTACAATAGATCAGCTCAGGTACTTGTCCAATAGTTCCGGTATAGAGAAGAGGAAGTCTTGAGACAAGATAAGGAATACGTATCTTAGGGATGATGAGCATGTCAAGAAGACCGTCGTCCAGCACGGCATCAGGTACCTGTCGCATACCGCCACCGGAATATGGACCTATGCCGAAAGCCATCGAATAGCAATCTCCGTCGAAGACAACCTTTCCGTCTGCGATCACCTTGGTCTTGAATGAGTAGAAATGCCTGAGGACGGTAAGCAACGCCCTGAAGTATATCATCCTTCCCGAATGTCCGACAGCCTTTCGGGCGTTCACGACCTCACAGACTCGTCCGTCGAAACCGATTCCGGCAATGTTGAGCATATAGTCAGTTCTCGACGGGATCAGTTCTCCGGTATCTGTAGTTGCATATTGTACTGCCTTCACGACGTCCTGACGCGATGTCTGGCACGCCGCTATGATGTCTATCACCGCATCCGGGTCGTGCGGCATGCCATGCGAGGAAATCCAGTCGTTTCCGGACCCTACTGGCAGCACGCCAAGGGTGAATTCTGATAGTGGGACAGTGTTCTTCGGGTCTTCCACGAAGTTCATGATTCCGTTGAGGACCTCATGTACCGTACCATCTCCGCCGACGGCGATAAAACGTCTGTAACCCTTTGACGCAGCCTCCCTGGCAAGCTCGATAGCATGACCATGGGATTCCGATTTGGTAGAAGTATAATGAATATGGAGCTGGCGCAGACGGATTTCTGCCTTCTGCCACGAAGACATCGATCTGCCTGACCCTGAATGCGGATTAACGATCGCATACCAGATGTCTTTCCTTTCTGCCATAAATTCGGATTTGTCACAAATATAGAAAATACCCCGCAAAATGAAAAATTTAGTTAAATTTGCAATGTATATATACATTGGACTAAATGGGCAAAGTAATAGCTATAGCAAATCAGAAAGGTGGAGTAGGAAAGACGACGACAGCGATCAACCTCGCGGCGTCCCTTGCCGTGCTCGAGAAGAAGGTCCTCATCATCGATGCCGACCCTCAGGCAAACACCACTTCCGGGCTCAATTTCTCTCCAGAAGACGGTCAGAGAAGGACCCTCTACGAAGTGATGATCGGAGCAAGGAACATCAAGGATACCCTCATACAGACAGAAGTGGCAAACCTCCAGATGATACCGTCGCACATCAACCTTGTCGGTGCCGAGATAGAAATGCTCGAAACCGAAGACAGGGAGTCTGTCTTGAAGAATGCTCTCGCAGAAATCAGGAACGACTACGACTACATCATCATCGATTGCTCCCCTTCCCTCGGACTCATAACAGTCAACTCGCTCACCGCAGCTGACAGCATCATAATACCTGTCCAGCCGGAGTTCTTCGCGCTCGAAGGACTCGGGAAGCTCCTCCAGACCATTCGTCTCGTACAGGAAGGTCCTAATCCCACACTCACCATCGAGGGCTTTGTCGTGACCATGTTCGACGGCAGGACCAGGGTACACAACCAGGTAGTGAGCGAACTCAGGGAACATTTCAAGGACATGGTATTCAACACGGTCATCCAGAGGAACATACGTCTCAGCGAGGCTCCTTCGCACGGAAAGCCTATCATCCTCTATGACGTCATCTGCAACGGAACGACCAACTATCTCAACCTCGCAAAGGAAGTACTTGAGAGGAATCTCTAAATCTAACGCATGGCACAGAAACAGCAGCACGGCCTTGGCAAGGGACTCAGCGCCCTGCTCGGCGGCGAAAAGACAATAGACATCAACGAAATCAGGAAGCCTGTCGGCTACATCAACAAGGATGTGGTCACCGTGAATACGGCTCCTGCGGCCTCTCAGGCCGACATAATGAGGATTCCGGTAACCATGGTCGAGCCGAATCCTTACCAGCCTCGCATGTCATTCGACACGGAGGCACTCGAAGAACTCAGCGAATCCATAAGGACTCTCGGACTCATCCAGCCTATCACCGTGAGAAAGTCCGGAGCAAAATACCAGATCATCAGCGGCGAGCGCCGATTCAGGGCGAGCCGTCTCGCCGGCATGGACATGATTCCGGCATACATACTCAGCACCGACGATCAGGGCATGCTCGAGATGGCCATCGTGGAGAACATCCAGCGTCAGGACCTCGACCCTATCGAGGTTGCGCTCAGCTACCAGCGTCTCATCGACGAATGCCAGCTCACTCAGGAGCAGATGGCGGCGCGCGTGGGCAAGAAGCGCGTGAGCGTCACCAACACCCTCCGTCTGCTCAGGCTCCCCGCAAAGGTCCAGCACGACATCAAGGTCGGACTTCTCAGCGTCGGACACGCCAAGGTGCTTCTCAGCGTAGACTCCCCTGCACTCCAGGAAGAGCTCTGCGACATGGTCGTGCGCGAAGGCATCTCTGTCCGCGAGCTCGAGGACCGCGTCCGTAAGATCAACGAGCCATCGGAGAAGAAGGAGCCTGCGAAGACCCAGCTTCCTGAGCACTACAACAGGCTCATGGGCATAGTCGGCAAGTACGGCAGCAACGTAAGCATGAAGAGCAACGGAGCAGGTAAGGGCACCATGACAATACGCTTCGACTCTGACGAACAGATTGACCAATTCCTCTCGGCACTCGAGAAGGCAAATCTATAAGTTTGAAGAAATTCATCCTCATACCGCTTTTGGTTTTGGGCTGCATGCTCGGATTCTCAGTCAGGTCCGAGGCGCAGTTCAAGGAAGAGGCGTTTACCCAGAATTACAACGACTACGCAGATTCCACCGGCGTCGCTGACACCACGGACAGGCTTTTCTCCTTCAAGGAATGGGGCGGCGCAATAGCGCACAAGAACACAATGAAGGTAGGAACCATGTTCGCAGGCGCCATGTTCGCACCGGGAACGGCGCAGATCTATAACAAGCAGTACTGGAAGCTGCCGATAGTGTATGGAACGATAGGTGGATTTGCCGGTGTCGGCGGATACTACAGGTCGAGGTACAACAAGTCGGTCAAGGCCCATTCCGCATGGGCTGAGGAGAACAGCGAGATAATCCAGGGCGGAGGCATGCCGTCTACGCCAGAGCCTATGATCGACACCAAGGCCAAGAATCTCAGCACATGGATGTTCGTCGGCGCCGGAGTATGCTATTGGGCGTCGCTGATGGACGGAGTCTTCTGCTATGACAGGAGCCAGCATCCGCTTCCGGGAAGGGCAACGATCTATTCTCTCCTTTTCCCTGGTCTCGGCCAGGCATACAACGGAGAATACTGGAAGATTCCTATCTATCAGGGAGGAATGATCACTGCCGGATATTTCCTTTACACGAACAATACGAACTACAAGAGGTTCAAATGGATACACAATCAGGCCACCACACCTGGCGTCGAATACGACGGAAGCATATCCGGCGAGACCGCGAAATACTACCGCGATGTCTACCGAAGATACCGAGACTATTCGATTCTTGCGGTCGCTGCCGTGTATCTGCTGAACGTGATAGACGCGAACGTGTTCGCATACATGCATGATTTCGAGGTCTCAGAGGACCTGAGCATGCAGATTGAGCCTACCATCATCCTGCCTGACAACCAGTACGCCTTCTCAGGAAGAGCGAACGTGACCGACAACGCAGTCGGACTCAGGCTCGGTTTTACCTTCTGACCCCACGCTTTTGAACATGAAATTTACCAGAATAATTGCCGTCGCTGCCTTGATGTTGGCAGGATTGTCTGACATTTGCCATGCCCAGTACCGCGCACGCCTTGTCGACGAGAACGCCACTCTCAAAAGACAGATAGATTCTCTCAACAATGCGCTTGACCGCATGAAGCGCAAGTCCAAGGAGGACGAAAAGACTATCGCAGAAATCACCGAAGCACACAGGAAAGCAACAGAGAGGGGTAACTATGTACCTTTCAACCTCGGAGCCAACGCAAAGGACAGTATCAGCCTCTGGGATGCACAGGACAGAATGATGAGGGTCAAGGAGACAGTCTACGACCTTGACTCGGTAAAGCTCGACTCCAAGATTTCAGACGACATCTACATGGAGAGGCTCAAGGAGATGAACAACATATTCGCTCTGCCTTACAACGACATCGTCAGGAACAACGTGATCCTTTACGCTGAGAGAAGGAAAAGCTCCATGCCGACCATGCTCGGCCTCTGCAGCTACTACTTCCCTATCTTCCAGGAGACCTTCAACAAATATGGTATTCCGGAAGAGCTTGCGTGCATGGCCATCATCGAGTCTGCAATGAACCCGCTGGCTCTCTCCAGGGCAGGAGCAAGGGGAATGTGGCAGTTCATGTATGCTACCGCCAAGGTCTACGGTCTCCGCATAGATTCATACGTAGACGAGCGTCTCGACGTACACAAGGCAGCAGATGCCGCCGCACGTTACCTCCTTGACGCTTACGAGAGGTTTGGAGACTGGAGTCTTGCAATCTCTTCTTACAACTGCGGCAGCGGCAACGTCAAGAGGGCGATCACAAGGGCCGGAGGAAAGACCGGCTACTGGGACATCTACCCTTACCTTCCGAAAGAAACCAGAGGCTATGTCCCTGCGTTCGTAGGTGCCCTCTATATCACCAAATACTATAAGGAGCACGGCATCAATCCTAAGCCATGTGCGCTTCCGGAGAAAGTCGACACCTTCCTTATCCACAAGAACCTGCACTTCACCCAGATTCATGATGTGATAGGAGTTCCTGTCAGCGAGCTGAGGAATCTCAACCCTCAGTATGTGCACGACATCGTGCCCGGCAACGACAGAGAGTATGTACTCAGAATTCCCGAGCATTATGTAGAAGCGTTCATGGAGCATGAAGACTCCATCTACAGGTACAAGTCAGACTCGCTCTTCAACCCTCTCGTGATAAAGAAGATCGAGACTGGTTCGGCTGCTTCTGTCAGCCAGGGAAGCAGAACCACCTACAAGGTGAAGAGCGGTGACACGCTGAGCAAGATTGCCAGCAAGTACCACGTAAGCATCAATGACCTCAAGAGATGGAACAACCTCAAGAGCACCAATATCCGAGTAGGTCAGACTCTCTATGTCTACAACCCGGCAAGCGCCACTAAGGTTACGACTACTGTCGCTCAGTCTGCTGCTTCCTCTGCAAAGGCAGCAAGCAGCGAGAAGTCAGCTTCAAATACCGAAAAGGCGGCTAGCACTGACAAGAGCACTTCAAGCACAACTAAAGCAGACAAGACTGAACCAACTGAAACAAAGGGTATTGTACCAGCAACTTCAAACACCGACAGCACAGCTGTCACCAAGCCTGATGCAGAGGATGAGGAAGAGGAGGAGGAAATAAAGGAAATCACACGTCATCCTGGTCTAGAGGGCACCCCTGTCCACACAGAGACCAAAGTTGAGGAGCCTAAGAAGGAAGAAGCATCTCAGAAGTCAGAGAAGCCTGATTATGTCGTGTACAAGGTAAGGCAGGGTGACACTCTCTTCGGCATCGCAAAGAAATTCGAGGGTGTCTCGGCAATGGAGATCATGGAATACAACGGGGTCGATGCAAACATCCACCCGGGCGACGTTCTCAAGATTCCGGTCAAGGAATAGAGTTCCTATTTTCGGATACGATCGACTATCATAGCCACAGCTCCGTCTCCGGTAACATTGCCGGCTGTACCGAAGCTGTCAAGTGCGATGTAGATTGCAATCACTATACCCTGCATGTTTGCATCGAAGCCAAGCATGGATGAGATGAGGGCAAGTGCTGCCATGATTGCACCTCCAGGTACACCTGGTGCGGCGATCATCGTGATTGCAAGCATGAGTATAAAGCCGGCATAGAGTCCGAAATCCACTGACATTCCCATAGAAAAAGCTACAGCAAAACTGCAGGCAACTATCTTTAATATGCTGCAAGGCATATGGATAGTAGCGCAGAGAGGAACTGTGAATTCTGCAATCTCTTCCCTATTGATAAGTTTCTTTGCACAGCTCATTGTCACTGGGATAGTCGCGGCGGAAGACTGAGTTCCCAATGCCGTTGCATATGCAGGCAGCATGGTTGCGAGTGCCTTGAACGGATTCTTCTTGCAGATGGTTCCGGCGATCAGGAACTGTGCGATCAGCACACCGACATGGAGAACGAGTATCACAAGTATTATCTTCATGAACATTCCGAGAACGGTCACCACCTGTCCTTCAGCACCCATCTTGAGGAAGATTCCGAAAATGAAGACCGGCAGGCAAGGAATTATCACGTTCGAGATGGTCAGCATCACGATGGACCTGAAGTCATCCAGGAAGGATTTGAGAGTATTACCCTTGATGAAAGAGCAGCCGAGTCCGAGCACGAATGAGAGCACTAGCGCCGTAGTGACATTTATGAAGGCTGGCATCTCTATCGTGAAATACGGAGCGATGTCGGCAGTTGAATCGAATGCGTCAAGAGCGCCCATGTCATCGCCTAGAAGAGACGGGAAAGTCCACCTGCATGCAAAATATGACACAAAACCGGCTGAGATAGTCGACAGGTAGGCAATTGCCACGGTAACGAGCAGTAGACGCCCAGCCTCCTTGCCCAGATCCGCGATAGAAGGTGCTACGAGCCCTATTATCAGCAGAGGGATGAACATGCCGAGGAAGTTGCTGAAGATAGAATTGAAAGTCACGAATATCCTTACCATCCACTCTGGGAGGAAGATGGAACAGACGATTCCTAGCAATATCGCAAGGATGATCAGCGGCAGAAGTCCTGCTTTCTTTAATGGATTTGTCATTGCGTTCTTAAATGATCATGGATCAGACTTTGTTGTGATGGGCAAATTTAGACATTTCTCATTCAGAATAAAAGCGACAGCTGGATCCGTCCGTCGTATTTCTCAATACGCGTCGTAGACAGGCGTAGGCCAAGTTTCATGAGGCGTGATAGCTTCAACGAGCTGTAGAAGGATACCCACCAGCCGTCTCCATAGAGAGCGGGGACATTGAAATTGCCTGGAGCATCCCTTTCGTAGACATAAATCCTGTCCGCCCATCCTTCTGTATGGTATGCCCCGGCACGAAGGTATAGGGCCAGCTCCGGTCGTCGCAGTCCCGTATAGGCCCCCTCTGCGTAGAATACGCCGCCCAGGGCATTCCCCAATACGCCATGCAGCCTGACCTTGGCCAGCCAGCTATCATTCTTCCATCCACCGTCCAAGCGTAATTCGACGCGATTTCTCTGGTCGTAATTCCTATGCCTGTATTGTAATCTCGCAGCCAGAGTCCAAGTGTCAGTGATACTCCAGGTATAATTAGCCAAAGCCTTGATTTGCAGATGTTCCTTCGACGGATACCACGCTCCGTCAACGCTCAGGTCAAGAAGGTGAGCAAGTTGTGAACCGCGGTACTCCCCCGACTTGAAACGGGCGGCCAGGGATGCACCATGTTCGTCAGTGCATCTGGACGATGTCCTGGCCGCCCCGGACAGTCCGGCCGAGTACCCATCCGGATAGTACCGCAACAGCGCAGCGAGAGTAGTCCTCTCGCCGGCCTTGAACCTCGTTCCAACCAGAAATGCCACTGCGCGGCTCATGTCCTTCACGGAAAGCAGGTCCAACGCGCTCTCCCCGAACACATCCACGCCGTCTATTCCCACCCTGAAGTCAGCAGCCAGATTCGCATCCTCCGGGTGTCCGTCGAAGCCCGTGCTGAGGTAAGCAGTCACGGACTCCTGATGGTTTCTGCCATAATACGACAGATTCAACGACGGCAGGAGTCCGAAGTCAGATACGAACTCACCGCTGCGGGAGTATTGCTGCAAGGACGCAGACGCAGTGAGCGCGAAACGGCCGAACCCCATCTCGCACGCGACTCCCCTCTGGGCCGTTTCGCCTTGCCCATAGCCTTTCCCCGAGAAATAGAGGATTGCCGACGAATAGGAACGGTATGGATTCAATCCGGTAGGATTGCGGGAAAAGGAAGTGACGTTGCTCAGTCCAGAGAGCCCCATCCCGCTCCACATCGCCAATCCCTGACCAAACCGCAGATTGTAATCCCCGACTACAATGCGATTCAGGCTGAACTTCGAGCCTCGCCATAGTGAACAGTACGAAAGGCTTATGGAATGTCCCAATCCGGCATTTTTCCATTTCTCGTTCTTGAGTTCCGTACCGTTATTCAAGCCAAGATTGAATTCCCACGCCTGATCCACATCGATGTGGTACTTCATTGCCTCCGAGATCTTGGTTGAAGCAGATCCATCACTTCCATTGAGCCGCACTGAAGCCTTTGTCGTGAGTTCTTCTGACACATCGTGCTTACCATCTCCCTTTGTATGGGCAGGAGGTCCTGAGTTTTCGAATATGATGAAAGGAGCGAGAGCTTCGGCTACATCTTTTCCGAAACCATGGACCACCGACAGTTCAAGGATGGAAAGTATCTCGCCTTTACGCTGCCTGTAATCCAAAATGGTCGCTACCTGATAAGGGGTAAGCAACCCACTTGAGAGCATACGGCTCCGGGAAGCCTTGTTGATTGATAAGGGGTGCGTGCTGAGGTGATAGAAACGCTCGATTTCCTCTTCTTCGAGTTCTTCCTCACTATCTGCTCCAGTAATATAAAGGATAGATGCCATCAGCCTGTCATCCTTCCCAGAAGGGGCTGAAGTCCGTAAATTACTGATTTGCAGCACCACCGCCACCAGGGGTAGAGCAATAAAAGACATATCTGTTTAACCAGTGGTGGTGGCCGACACAAAAATATGAAATTTTTACCGTTCTTTTTCGTGACTTTTTCATATTTTTGTGCTATCAGTCCAAATTTGCGATGGAGAAGATCACACTACACGACAAGGTTTTCAGACCATATATAACCAATCAAGAGCTGAGCGCGGACATCGATGCCGTAGCAGCAAGAATCAATGCCGACTTCGAGGGTTGCGACGACGTTCCGCTCGTTCTCTGTGTCCTCAACGGATCCATCATGTTCACTGCAGATCTGCTCAAGAGGCTCAACTTCCCTCTCGAATTGAACAGCATCAAGATGAGTTCATACGTAGGTACTGAAAGTACAGGTGAAGTAAAGGTAACCATGGGGCTCACCGCATCTTTGGTCGGCAGAAGAGTCATCATCGTAGAAGACATCGTCGAATCCGGATACACCATGGAAGCACTGAAGAAAATGCTTGAAGGAAAGGGTGCATCCAAAACATATATCGCGACCATGCTTTTCAAACCCGAGATGCTGAAGGTAAAGGACCTCAAGGTCGACTATGTCGCAAGGAATATCGCAAATGACTTCGTAGTAGGCTATGGACTTGACTACAACGAGCTCGGCCGAAATCTCAAGGACATTTACATTTTGGATAAATAATTTCCCCTAAACCATGAAATACTATATTCTTTTTGGCCCTCCAGGTGCAGGGAAAGGCACCCAGGCAACAGCAATGGTAGAGAGGTACAACCTCCACCACATTTCTACAGGTAATCTTCTCCGCAAGGAAATCGCAGCAGGCTCAGAGCTTGGTCTCAAGGCTAAGGCCCTCATCGACGGTGGCAACCTCGTTCCTGACGAAGTAGTCGAAGGCATGATCGAGAGTGAATTCAAGACTGTCAAAGGTGTTGACGGATTCCTTCTTGACGGTTTCCCTCGTACTATCGCACAGGCAGAGGCTCTTGACCAGCTTCTCGCAAAGAACGGTGAGGAAGTGACTGCAGTTGTCAGCATTATGATTCCTGATCAGATGATCATAGACCGCATCCAGCATCGTGCAGCCATCGAAGGCCGCGCCGATGACGCAAGCGTGGAGACCATCAAGAATCGTATCGCAACCTATCACAACCAGACCGAGCCAGAGATCGCATACTACACCAAGACCGGCAAGTACAACGAGGCTGACGGCGTAGGCACCATCGACGAGGTCCGCGAGCGCATCTTTGCTATCGTAGATAAGTTCTAGACTTCATCCACGAGACTGTAACGTACGAACTATCAACAAATTCGCACACGGACGGTTCCCCCGAAAGAGGGAGCCGTCCTTTCGTTAAAGACATATATACCAACGACTTAGAAACTTTCCGAAACAAGAAGTGCCGGAATATCGAAGCCTGAGGCAATCTGGGCAGAGAGGCCACCGGTGAAACGGGGATTCGCTTCGAGGAGATATGGGCTTCCATCCTGATCAACGATGAAATCAAAGCCGCAGAGCCCCACATATTCCAATGCCGTCAGGATCCGAACCGCAAGAGCTTCCAGATCAGGTCGGCGGCAAGACTCACGAGTCTGTGCGGGACTGTTACCTGAAGGCTTGATGCTGCGGTATGTAGAGGACAGGCATTCGCCTGATGGTTTCCTGATGACATCCACGCTATATTCGTCCCCCACGATCAGTTCCTCAATAAGATATGGTTCACCTGGACTCTGGTGAGATATGAGATTGAGAAGAGATTCACGAGACTGCGGACGATGCACGCCGTGGCCCCCGAAAGAGACATCCCGCTTGAAGATCACCTTTGTATAGTCGCTGATACCGTCGATGTCCAGAAGCCGTGGCTGAGGAATCCCCAGGCCATCGCAAAACTTATAGCAGGCGACTTTTGAGTCAAGCATAGCCACCTTTTGCTCTGATTCGACATACACCCGTATCTCCGGAAACATTGTTTCCAATTCCGGCTTCAGTCTGGCGAGGTTCAGCGCGTTTCCGATCGGGATTACGCAGCAGAAGCCAGACTTTGCAGCATTGCCGGCGTAGCAGTCATGTCCGATGATGGAACGTATGGCCTTGACAAGCTCACGACGATACCCTGCAGCATCACGGCAAAGATTCTGAGGAAAATCCACATGGGTCACCTCATATCCGGCTCGGCGCAGCGAATCAGCGGCAGCCGAGGCAATGTCCCCCATCGTTCCGAACAGCAGTATCATAGCTTCATCGCGTGCATAAGGTCCATGACTGCAGCACTTATGTTCGCCTTTGCGACATCAGCTTTCATAGCCTCTTCCAAAGGCATACCTGAAGGAGTGACCGCGATCAGCTGGGAAAAACCGGCATTGCGGAGCATGTCCGCATCCTTGATAGCACCGCTCATCAGCACGACAGGAACGCCGACCGCATTCGCCCGCTTCAGCACCCCATATGGAAGCTTTCCCTTGACCGTCTGATAATCCGAGCATCCTTCTCCAGTTATGACAAGGTCAGCGCCTACTGCCATGGAATCGAAATCCAACGCATCAAGGACCATTTCCACTCCCCTTTTCAGCTCAGCTCCAAGGTAAGCGGCAAAGGCTCCTCCGAGACCGCCGGCCGCGCCTGCTCCAGACATATCCCTCACGTCAACGCCTGTCTCCTCAAGTATGCGCTCTGCGTATTTGCAGAGCCGGTTCTCGAGCAGTTCAACAGCCTCCGGCGAGGCTCCTTTCTGGGGTCCGAATACACGGCTTGCACCTTCCGCGCCGATGTAGGGGGTATCGACGTCGCAGGCAACAGTGAACTTACACCCGCGTGTCTTCTCCAAGAATCCTTCAACTCCTATCATTCCCATTCCACCGTCATTCGTAGCACTGCCGCCCAGACCGATGAGAAAACGTCTGCAACCCTTTTCTACTGCGTCAAGGATCAATTCTCCGAGCCCCTGCGTGGTCGCGGACAAGGGATCACGCTCCTCAGGAGCGACTAGCGACAAGCCGCATGCTGACGCACACTCTATTATTGCCATGTCGCCAGCGATTCCGTACCGTACGTCAACCGGCCTTCCCAGAGGGTCAGACACCGTTGCGTGCGCATAGTCTCCACCAAAGCAATCCACGAGAGCCTCTACAGTGCCCTCACCGCCGTCAGCCACAGGAAGGCTGACGACTTCTGCAGTCCCACCCAGAGCATCGATGGCAGAAATGACGGCACCAGCCACCTCCTTTGAGGAGAGACAGCCTTTATATGAATCAGATGCTATCAGTATTCTCATGTTGTCACACTTACCACTCTACGATTGGCCAGCCATCCTTGCTCCACTTGATCTCCCTTACGACGAGCTTCGAAGCACCGTTGTCAGAAAGGTCATATCCATGGGCGATGAAGTAGCTCTTGCCACCAAAGTCGTAAGCCGCATTGTGGCCGACACCTGCCCAGTCCTTGTTACCCGCAAGCACGACAGAACCACCACCGAAAGCCATGTCCTTGCCATCCTTGTCGAGGTACGGGCCTGAGACCTTCTCGCTGCGGCCGACTACGACATTGTAGTTCGAACGTGCACCGCGGCAGCAATAGTCAAACGAGGTGAAGAGATAGTAGTAATCTCCATGCTTCATGATGAATGGAGCCTCCACGGCGCCGTCTCCGGCACTGGAATCAGGCTGCTCGAATTTCCTTTCCCTCCTGCAGACAGAGTACCACTCCTGAGGTACTGCAGGGCCGCTCATGTCCTTCTTCATCTTGAAGAGCTTGATACCATCCCAGAATGAGCCGAAGTCCATCCATGGATTTCCTTCCTCGTCGACGATGACGTTAGGGTCGATGGCGTTCCACATGTCCCTGTTTGGAACAGACTGTATCACGCAGCCCTTGTCAACCCACTTGAAGTCAGGGCTGTTCGGATCGAGGGTCTTGTTGGTTGCATGTCCGATCATGGAAGTATTCCTTCCGAAAGCAGAGCATGAGTAGAAGATATGCCACTCGCCCTCATAGAAGAGCACGTCAGGTGCCCACATGTGTCCACGGAAATCAGGGAGCATCTCGGTAGTCCACGCAGGAGCTGACTCGAAGACGCTCTTCTCGAACTTCCATGTCTTCATGTTGTCGCTTGACGACATGACTGAAATTCCCATTCCGGTAGCGAAGAGATAGTAAGTATTTCCCTCCTTTGCCATTACAGGGTCATGAGTTCCTACATCAGCGAGCTTGTAAGAGTCCTTTCTCTGGGGAGCCTGAGGCTGAGCGATAGCCGATCCACTTGCAATAAGAACTGTCAGGGCAGCCAAAACCATTGGTTTCATTTTAGTATAGATATAAAAAATGCATGCCCGGCAGCCCGATGCTGCCAAGCATGCAAAGATAATAAGATTTAGAGATACATGTTAGGTCTGCCAGGAGTAGGTATGTTGTCGATGACAGGGTCATTCACCGCATGTGCTGACTTCAAAGGAGTAGCAAGGAGGATACCTGTACCTGAGACATCGCCACCGGCCTTTACGGTAGAGCTGAGAGCCTTGTTGAGCTTGATGGTGTCAACCGGATCCGGATCACCTGGCTTGACGAGCCAGAACATTGGACGAGGAGCGATGATGATCGACTCTGCGGTATACTTGAGACCGCCTACGACGATGATCTGACCCTCATGGAAGTTCCTACCGTCCTTGACGATGATCTGCTTGCTTCCAGCCTTGGCGTCCTCAGCGAGGGTGGTGCTTCCAGGAGAACCTACGCTGCCGACGATTGCAGACTCCCTGAGGCCGTCCTTACCGATATGGATGGTCTGGCCAGGTCTGAATGCGTTGACGTCGTTGACCTTGATGGTCTTCTCGCCGGCTGCCACTGAAGCTGCGAGAGCGACATACTTCTGTACCTTGAAGTCCTTGATGTTGTCGTCAGCATCTGCACCGTCCGGATAACGACCGGCACTGAGGTTGATCTCTGCGACCTTGGTAGTAGGGTTCTGATAACCGTCATCACCATGGAGGAAAGGAGTATCAACGACATTACCGAACTTACCGAAGCCAGACTCACCATGGTAACCCTCGCTCACCCATGGATCTACGACACGACCGTAGTTGAGCGCATCGGCAACGAGACCCTTCGCGTCGCGGAGGATGATGCTTGCCGCATGGGTAGAGAGTGCAGGACCACCGAAGAGCTGGTCAGCCTTGACCTCGTCCTGGTAACCTGCGGTCTTGACCTTCGCATCGAATACGATGTCATTGATCTCATGGTTCCTTGAGAGAGGCTCGTCAAGCTCTATTGCGTATACGAGTGCAAGGACAGGCTCGTTTGAAGAGTGATCGTACTTGCTTGCCGGAGTGAAGCTTACACCTGTACCGTTCACGCTGATAGGCATGTTGGATGCGTGGTGATATTTGAGCTTCTCCTTGAGCTCGAGACCAGTACCCGGGTCCTCACCTGGCTTGAGCGGACCAGAAAGGGTATTTCTGGCTGAAGGAGTACCGACCTTCTTGACGGTAACCCACTCAACGCCGTGGCCCTCGCTGTCGATGTCAAGACGGATCTTGTCGCCGACTGAGATGTTCTCGGTAGAAGAGATCTTGATGTTCCTGTCGCCTGGCTTAGCGTCCATAGAGAGATAAGCCTGGGTACCTGGCTTGCCGACCTTGGTAACGGTAACTACCTCGTACTTCGCGATATCATCGTTTACGTTAGGGAAGCTTGAGCCATAACCGATAGCAAGCTTGTCGCCGACCTTGATGTTCTCGGTGCTGGTGACAGGGATATTGGTTGAGCCTGCAGGGATGGTGATGACCGGTCCCTCAGGGAGAGGCTGCCATATTGTGGTAGGAGTACCATAGTCGAGAG
>JAGHUQ010000027.1 GCA_018064725.1 Candidatus Cryptobacteroides caccocaballi | reverse complement strand
TCTTCTCGCTCACGCTCAGGTGGGTCTGGGTCTTGGTCCTCCTTCGGCGCCTGAGAAGGCGTGGTTCGAAGGAGGCACCGAGCTCTGCGGCGAGCACCTCTGCGATGATAGCGGCCTGGTTGTAGCCCCTCCGGTAGTACCTGCTCCAGTGCAGCGGCACCGGCACGACGATGTCGACGTCCGCGTACAGATCCGATCCTGCGAGTTTCTCAGCCAGCTGCTTTGCCGCCCATCTGCCCATGCTGACGTTCCCGTGGTATTTCAGCTGGCGGGTGATTTCCCTGAATTCGGAGCCGCTCTTGTAGAAGAACAGTGCCGCCGCGTGGGAGTATGGTTCATAGATGAATTCCTCGGAGTCCTCGAGGTCACGCTGGATCAGCGCGTTGAATTTGTCGGCCATCTCGTTCGTGGCCATGGACCAGTTGTAGGTAAGAGGAATGTCGGCGGCGCACGACGAGCAGAGGTGACGCTCTTCCACCGCCAGCGTCCTGCCGCAGACCGCACATGTCCTCGGCAGCACGAGATCAAACATCGCACTTATGCTTCCCCACAAATCCATCATAGCAAATATATGCATATCCGCGATAGAAAATCAAGGAATTTCATTATTTTCGCGTTTCAATCCGAAATTTGCGAATTTAAAAACGACTTTGACAATATGAAAGTTGCAATCGTTGGCGCAAGCGGCGCCGTAGGCCAGGAATTCCTTCGTGTCCTCGATGAGAGGAACTTCCCCATTGATGAGCTTCTCCTTTTCGGAAGCCCAAGAAGCGCTGGCCGCAAGTACACCTTCCGTGGTAAGGAAATAGAAGTAAAACTTCTCCAGCATAATGACGATTTCAAGGGCGTGGACGTTGCATTCACCAGCGCCGGCGGATCGACCAGCAAGGAGTTTGCCGAGACCATCACCAAGCATGGTGCGATCATGATCGACAACTCGAGCGCGTTCAGGATGGATGAGGATGTCCCTCTCGTTGTTCCTGAGTGCAATCCTGATGATGTCCTCGTGCGTCCTCGCAACATCATCGCGAACCCTAACTGCACCACCATCATGATGGTAGTGGCGCTCCAGGCTCTCGAGAACATCAGCCACATCAAGCGTGTCCACATCAGCAGCTATCAGGCAGCCAGCGGTGCGGGTGCAGCCGCAATGGCAGAGCTCTACGAGCAGTACCGCCAGGTGCTTGCCGGCGAGAAGCCTACCGTAGACAAGTTCGCATACCAGCTTGCATTCAACGTGATACCTCAGATCGACGTCTTCACCGACAATGGCTATACCAAGGAGGAGATGAAGATGTACAACGAGACCAAGAAGATCATGCATACCGACTGCGAGGTCAGTGCCATGTGCGTACGTGTGCCTAGCCTCCGCTGCCACAGCGAGTCAGTATGGGCTGAGACAGAGGAACCTGTAAGCGTCGAGGCTTTCAAGGAGGCTATCCGCAACGGCAAGGGCCTTCAGCTTGAGGACGATCCTGCAAACAAGGTGTATCCTATGCCTCTCTTCCACGAGAACTGCGATGACGTTTTCGTAGGTCGCGTGCGCAAGGATCTCGCAAATCCTAACGGACTTACTTTCTGGCTCGTCAGCGACCAGATCAAGAAGGGCGCTGCTCTCAACGCAGTGCAGATCGCAGAGGTGCTCATCGAGAAAGGTGAACTCAAGTAGAATCTAGATGATTTCGCATAAGCTTCATACCGCTGAGACTTTCTCTTTCGAGGCCGGAGGTACGCTTCCCGGCATCACGATAGAGTACCGCACCTCGGAGAGGGAATACCGCAAGGGCGACAAGGTCATCTGGATCTGTCATGCGCTTACCGCAAACTCGGATCCCGAGGACTGGTGGAGCGACCTTACCGGCCCGGGCAAGTTCTTCGACACGGAGAAATACTTCGTCGTGTGCGTGAACATGCTTACGTCTCCTTACGGCTCCAGCGGCCCCGCTTCAATCAACCCGGAGACATGCAAGCCGTATTTCCTGGACTTCCCGAAGGTGACGGTGCGCGATATCGTGAAGACTGAGATACTCGTCCGTGAGCATCTCGGCATCGAGAAGGTCGACCTTCTCATAGGAGGCTCGATCGGCGGATTCCAGGCCCTTGAGTGGACTGTCATGGAGCCGGACGTGATCCAGCGTGCGGTATATGTGGCCACCAGTGCGAGGGTCACTCCTTGGGTGACAGCTGGTCTCGAGTGCCAGAGGATGGCGATCAGAGCGGACCAGAGCTTCGAGGAATGCAGGGACCTCAAGGGCGGCGAGGCCGGACTTCGCTGCGCCAGGGGTCAGGCCCTCATCTCGTATCGCAGCTTCGAGGGCTACTGCCTTACCCAGCCGGAGACAGACGATGACGTCATCTTCGCAGACCGTGCGGCTTCTTACGAGCGTTATCAGGGTCTGAAGATCACCAAACGTAATTTCGACGCATACTCATATTACTACCTGACTTACGCGGTGGACAGCCACAACATCGGAAGAAACCGTGGCGGTGTCGCAGCAGCGCTCTCTACTATCAAGGCGAAGACCAAGGTCATCGCTATCGACAGCGACTGCCTCTTTCCTATAGTCGACCAGAAACCTTTCGCCGATATGATTCCGGGCTGCGAGTACCATGTCATGACTTCCGCTTTCGGCCATGACGGTTTCCTCCTCGAGTATCCTCAGCTCAGGGAGATCCTCGCTCCGGTGCTCGAGAGTCTCTAGTTTTGGTGTAACGCGCTGATTATCAGCTAAATGCCATACGGACGGTTCCCCTTTCCCGGGGAGCCGTCTTTCCGTTATTGTGCTTATATACAGCGTGTTACGAACGTGGATGTGTGTCCGTGGACCTCGCTATGTTGTATGCAGGCAAAGCTTACGCTCTGCGGAACGTCATAGGAACATTAGTTTGCCTGCGTCGTTCCTCTGGATGGGCATGAAAGTGTCGGTAGCGGACTTATAATTTGATGTTATATGTAGTGATGTATTATGAGGACTTGGAAAGAGACTTTTTGGGGAGAAATGTAATACTATAATGTGTTTATTTGT
>JAGHUQ010000052.1 GCA_018064725.1 Candidatus Cryptobacteroides caccocaballi | reverse complement strand
CACATATGAACGGACGAAGCGTGGGCATCGTTGCCAACCAACCGAAGATGCTCGCCGGCGTGCTTGATATCAATGCGTCCCGCAAGGCTGCGCGTTTCGTCAGGTTCTGTGATGCATTCAATATCCCGATCGTGACTCTCGTAGACGTGCCGGGCTTCCTCTGTGGAACTCAGCAGGAGTACGGTGGAGTAATCACCAACGGTGCCAAGTTGCTTTATGCGTATGGAGAGGCTACCGTTCCAAAGGTGACTGTCACGTTGAGGAAGAGCTACGGCGGAGCGCACATCGTGATGAGCTGCAAGCAGCTTCGCGGTGACATCAATTACGCATGGCCATCGGCAAATATCGCGGTGATGGGCGCAGAGGGTGCCGTCGAGGTCCTTTATGGAAAGGAACTCAAGGCGGAGACGGATTCTCAGAAGAAGGCCGAGCTAAAGGCTGAGAAGATAGCTGAGTACAACGATCTGTTCTGCAATCCGTACAATGCTGCAAGCTATGGTTACATTGACGATGTGATCGAGCCGCGCAATACCCGTTTCCGCGTAATTCGTGCACTTGAGTCTCTAGCAGGCAAGAAGAGGGAGATGCCGGTACGCAAACATGATAATATGCCTCTATGATGAATGAGTCCCTCATAATGCTTTCCACCGGGGCTTCTTCTGTGATGGAATACGGTCTTACTGTCACGGCGGTTGCCGTGCTCGTCGTGTTCTCCGCTCTCATATTGCTCTATCTGGCGTATACTTTCGTCGGGTATGTGTGCAGCGGCAAGCTCGTTGAGAAGTTCGGCCGAAAGGCGGCGGCAGGCATTCCGCAGGCAGAAGGTGGGGACAGCGATTCCGAGATTGCTGCGGCTATCGCCATGGCCATAGAGATGGCCCGTAGGGAGGAATCCATTCACGATGACGAGAGCTATGTCATCACGATAAGGAGAAGTTAAGATGAAAGAATATAAGCTTACCATAAACGGACACGACTATGCTGTCCGCATTGACAGGATGGATGATTCTTCTGCGGACGTCACTGTCAATGGAACTGCGTTCGCTGTCGGAATCGGGTTTGACGGAAATGCTCAGCTCAAGGGGGCCGCGACCGTGAGCAGACCGGCGGCAGTGAGACCGGTGCAGACAGAATCTGCCGTCAGAACGTCGTCGGCGGCTCATGCCGCACAAGGAGCAGGAACGACATCCAGGAAGGTGCTCAGCCCGCTTCCTGGAGTTATCAACTCCATCAACGTCACTGTCGGCGACAGGGTAAGTGCCGGGCAGACGGTTGCCGTGCTGGAGGCCATGAAGATGGAGAATGCGATCGAGGCTGAGAAAAGCGGCACTGTCAGTGCGGTTCATGTATCAGTTGGTGACAGTATTCCGGAGGGCGCTCCGATAATCTCTATTGACTGATGGATACGGTATTCGACGCATTGCAGCAGTTCTGGCATTTCACGGGATTTGCGAACGCTACCTGGCAGCATCTGATAATGATCTGCATAGGTATCGTATTCGTCGTGCTCGGTATCGTAAAGAAGTGGGAACCTCTGCTTCTGGTTCCTATCGGTTTCGGAATCGTTGTCGGAAACATCCCTTTCGTTGAGGGATTGAACATAGGTGTCTATGAAGAAGGGTCGGTACTGAATATACTGTATCAGGGTGTGCGTCAGGGTTGGTATCCTCCGCTGATTTTCCTTGGCATAGGTGCGATGACCGACTTTTCTGCGCTGATTTCCCAGCCGAGGCTCATGATCATAGGTGCTGCTGCCCAGATGGGAATCTTCGGCGCCTATCTGCTCGCTTTGTGGATGGGATTTGCTCCGGCAGAGGCGGGTGCAATCGGAATTATCGGCGGTGCAGACGGTCCTACGGCCATTTTCCTTTCGTCGAAGCTCGCTCCTGATCTCATGGGTGCGATCGCGGTTTCTGCATACAGCTACATGGCTCTTGTCCCTGTGATTCAGAAGCCGCTCATGATGCTTATGACGACGAAGAAGGAGAGGATGATAAGGATGTCTTCGCCTCGTGCCGTCAGCCAGAAGGAGAAGATTATATTCCCGATCGTCGGTTTCCTGCTGACGGCATTCATAGTCCCTTCAGGCATTCCGTTGCTTGGAATGTTGTTCTTCGGCAATCTGCTCAAGGAGAGCGGTGTCACGAGGAGGCTTGCCGAGACAGCGCGCGGACCGCTGATCGATGTCGTCACCATGCTCATAGGCTTGACTGTCGGGTGCTCGACTCAGGCGGATAAGTTCATTTCTGTGACTTCGCTGAAGATTTTCGGACTTGGCTTGTTGTCTTTCATCATTGCGACTACCTGCGGAATACTTTTCGTGAAGTTGTGGAATCTTTTCCTTCCGGAGGGTAAAAAGATCAATCCTCTCATCGGTAATGCCGGCGTTTCGGCTGTGCCTGATTCTGCCAGGGTCTCTGAGACTGTCGGCAGGGAGTGTGATCCGAGCAATCATCTGCTCATGCATGCGATGGCTCCGAATGTCGCGGGCGTTATCGGCTCTGCAGTCGCGGCTGGCATCCTGCTCAGTTTCCTTGGATAGTCCAGGATGCGATCTTTTGCTCCGGGACCCGAAAACCGCTCCGGCTTACGCCTTCGCTTTTTTCCGCCCTCTCACAGAAAGTCTCGCTGTCCTGTTCTTTGGTTTTGCGTTGTCGCGGCTGCAACGGCCAGGATGCGATCTTTTGCTCCGGGACCCGAAAACCGCTCCGGCTTACGCCTGCGCTTTTTTCCGCCCTCTCGCAGAAAGTCTCGCAATCCTGTTCCGATTGCAGCTGCGAAGCAGCGGGGGTAGAAAAAAGGCGGTGACTAACAAGGCGCATCAGCGCCGTGTCGGAGTGTGCGAAATGTATATTGAGCCACGTAGACACCCGTCGGAACAAAGTGTAGACGGCATGCCCCTCGGGGCAGCTGCGAAGCAGCGGGGGTAGAAAAAAGGCGGTGACGAAAGTCACCGCCTGTCTGACGTTCATTAGAACGGCAAGTCGTCATCAGGACCTTCTGAAACAACTGCCGGTTTTGCCGCTGGAGCCGGCTGCGCGATAGGACTGTAAGGCTGCGGCTGTGGAGCCGTGCTGACCTGTGGCTGAGGTGCATAGCTTGGCTGAGAGGCTGCTGCATCTGCGCCAGGATTGTCCCTGCGGTTGCCGAGAAGCTGGATGGTATCAGCTACGATTTCCGTGATGTAGTGCTTGGTTCCGTCCTGCCCGTCCCATGAGCGGGACCTGATTCGTCCCTCCACATAGAGCTGAGTTCCCTTCTTCACAAACTTCTCCACTACATCGGCATTGCTTCTCCATGCAACTACGTTGTGCCATTCCGTGTTCTCCCGGGTCTCTCCGTTGCGGTCGCGGAATCTCTCAGTGGTGGCGAGAGTGAATGATGCAACCTTCGCGGAGTTAGGTGAATTCTGCTCAAGGTAACGTACTTCCGGGTCTTTTCCAACGTTACCGATCAACATTGCTTTGTTCAGTGACATGATATTATGAATTATTAGTTACGGTGGTTCTGCTAAGTTAGGTTTTTCCTTTCGTGAGGCAATACATTTTTTGCTAAATTTGTCATTCGTAAATCGAAAATCATGAGGTCAGAGACAATCAGTTCAGGACAGAATCCCAAGATCAAGGATCTGCTTCTCCTTCAGGAGAAGTCGAAACGCCGCCGCGAGAGCGGATTGTTCGTTGTTGAGGGGAAAAGAGAGATAGAACATTGCATCGCATGCGGCTATATGCTGGATTCCGTATTTTTCTGCCCGTCGATATTGGGGCTTTCAGCAGATGAACTCGAGGTGTCATTCTTCGGCCAGTCTCCGAGACTCTTTGAGGTTACCCGCGAGGTCTACGATAAGATTGCGTACAGAGGAGGTACCGAGGGCATGATTGCAGAGGTCAGATGCAAGGAGCATGGACTCGAGAATATAGTCCTCAGGGAAAATCCACTCATTGTCATACTTGAAAGCGTCGAGAAGCCTGGCAACCTCGGTGCCGTGCTCAGGAGTGCGGATGCGGCAGGGGCAGACGCCGTCATTGTCTGCGATCCGCTGACTGATCTTTATAATCCCAACCTAATACGCTCCAGCATAGGTGCCATCTTTACTGTCCCTTGTGCGGCGTGCAGCTCCGAGGAGTGCATCGCATGGCTCAAGAAGAATGGCGTGCGCATACTCACGGCCCAGCTCCAGGACTCTGAGTGGTACTATGATATGGACATGAAGTCCGGAACTGCAATCGTGATAGGAACTGAAGCCACCGGACTCACCGATTCGTGGAGGCAGGCTGCTGACGCCCACATCAAGATTCCTATGCTGGGCCGCCTCGACAGTCTTAACGCCTCGGTAAGTGCTGCCATACTTATGTTCGAGGCAGTACGTCAGCGCAATTCTTAATTTGAATACTATGAAGAAATTCGGACTTATAGGACACCCGATCGCACATTCAAAGAGCCCTGCGCTCTTCAGGGCAGCCTATGACGGCCGCTATCCTTATGATTTGATCGAAGGAGCAGACTTCGAACAGTCTTGGCAGAGATTCCTCGACGAGTATGACGGAATCAACGTGACGGCTCCGTTCAAGGAACTGGCGTATGCACGTGCGGATATCCGCAGCGCAGAGTGCGAGGCCATCGGTGCAGGAAACATATTCGTCAAGACGGAAGATGGCATCAAGGCCTATAATTCCGACTATTCGGCAGTGGCGATGATGCTGCTCGAGGCGATGAAGGAAAAGCCATTGCAGACGGCGATGGTGATCGGCTGCGGTGGTGCCGGCAAGGCTGCCATCGTTGCTGCTCTTGAAGTTGGTCTCAAGACGAGAATTGCAAACAGGAACGTTGCCAAGGCGGAGGAATTTGCTGATTCTCTTGCTGCCGTATTCGGCCCGAAGAAACGTCCGGAGGTGTTCGGACTTGAGGACGGCGCAGACTCGCTTCCTGAGTGTGACGTGATTATCTATACGCTTCCTCTCGCGGTCAAGGGTATAGACTCCTTTGAGGGAAAGACCGTCCTGGAGGCAAATTACAAGGATCCTGTCCTCAATGCGGAATCCGGAAAGAAATGGCTCCTGAGCCAGGCTGTGCATGGATATTTCCTCTTCACCGGTGAAGAACCTGATGCCGAGGCCATGGCCAAGGTATTCGAATAGACCAGTCAGATAAAACAAGAATCAAATATGAAGAAAATCTCAGTACTGATTACGGCTTTGCTCGTGTCTGTCGCCGCTCACGCAGACGGCGGCATGTGGCTTCCGTCCCTCATCTCCCAGAGAATCGCTGACATGCAGGCCAAGGGCTTCAAGCTCGAGGCAGAGGATCTCTACAGCATCAACCAGGCGTCGCTGAAGGACGCCGTCGTCCTCTTCGGCGGCGGATGCACAGGAGAGCTTATCTCGGCGGAGGGACTTCTGATCACCAACCACCATTGTGGCTACAGCCATATCCAGAAGCATAGCTCCGTGGAACACGATTATCTCAAGGACGGATTCTGGTCAAGGAATCGCTCTGAGGAGCTCCCTTGCCCGGGCCTCAGTGTCAATTTCCTCGATCACATGACCGACGTCACTTCTGCTGTCCTTAAGGGTTATGAACCATCTATGAGCGAGGCTCAGAGGGATTCTGTCATCAAGGCAAATACCGCGAAGATCACTGAGGAAGCGGTTGCCGGAGAGAAAGGTCTCGAGGCAAGTGTGGAGTCCATGTTCATGGGCAACCAGTACTTCCTCTTCGTGTACAGGGTCTATAATGACGTGCGTCTCGTGGGATGCCCTCCTTCATCGATAGGAAAGTTCGGCGGCGACACCGACAACTGGATGTGGCCTCGTCATACTGGCGATTTTTCGATGTTCCGCATCTATGCCGGCAAGGACAATCTTCCTGCAGCGTATTCTGAGGACAATGTCCCATATTCTCCGAGAAAGTTCTTCCGTATCAGCACTGCAGGTGTGAACGAGGGTGACTTCACCTTTATCTACGGATTCCCTGGCAGCACACAGGAGTATATCCATTCTTCGGCAGTGAAGTATATTGCAGAGGTCTCAGACCCTGCCAAGATAGATCTCCGTACTCTCAGGCTTGATATCCAGAAGAAGTACATGGGCCAGAGCCAGAAGGTGAGAATCCAGTACAGCTCGAAGAATGCAAGCGTTTCAAATGCGTGGAAGAAGTGGCAGGGCGAAGCTAAGGGTATCGACCGCAACTCGGTCGTCGCAAAGAAACAGGAATATGAGGCCGGATTCAGGAAGTGGGCTGTCGGCACTCAGTACGAGGGCCTTATCGACAAGCTCGCCGAGCTCTATGCTCTTTATGAGCCATATATGTTCGCAAGGGAGATATTCTCTGAGACTGCGTATGTGATTGAAATTGCACGTGAGGCTGCCTCGTATGCCGGTCTCAAGGACGACGATGCCCGTAAGGCCCATCTCGATGCATTCTTCAAGGATTGGTACAGGCCGATCGATCAGGAGAGCTTCGTTGCCGTAATGAGCAGGTTTGCGGAGCTTATTCCGGAGGATGTGCAGCCCGACTATTATAAGGATAATCTCAAGAAATACGGCAGTGTAGAGGCATGGGCCGAGGATCTCTTCTCTTCTTCGGCGTTCACCTCGGACAAGGCATACTCACTCAGCTCAGATCAGGCGAAGGATGATCCTGCGTACATATTCTACAGGAAGATGTACGACTGGTATGCAGAATATGCGGTTCCCGGAGTCAACGAATATGGACGTCAGATCAACCTTCTCAACCGCGACTACATGCGCGGCCAGATGGAGTATGAGAAGGACAGGGCATTCTTCCCGGATGCCAATCTCACACTTCGCGTGGCGTATGGCCATGTGTCGGGATATTCTCCTGCCGATGGCACATACTATCACCATGTGTCGACACTCAAGGGTGTGATGGAGAAGGACAATCCTGATATCTTCGACTACAACATCCCTCAGGAGCTGCGCGACCTCTATGCGTCCGGAGACTATGCTGACACTCCTGTCTGCTTCCTCGCAACCAACCACACCACCGGAGGTAATTCCGGCAGCCCTGTGATCAACGCTGTCGGCGACCTCATCGGCATCAATTTCGACCGCGTGTGGGAAGGAACCATGAGCGACATCGCGTTCGACCCGGACTTCTGCAGGAACATCTCTCTCGATGTCCGCTATGTCCTCTTCCTTATCAGGAACATAGGCCATGCGGATAATCTTATCGATGAGATGGTGCTTGTCGACTGATAGTCAGTGCATTAACATGATGACGGCTCCCTCGGAAGAGGGAGCCGTCACTGTATCATGTCGCTGATATCCAGCGGATTGCGATCGTGTTACTCTACTGGCTTCGGACGCATCTGAGGGAAGAAGAGCACGTCCTGGATGGTAGTCTGACCGGTCATGAACATGGTGAGGCGGTCGATACCCATTCCGAGGCCTGATGTAGGAGGCATACCGTACTCGAGTGCGCGTACGAAGTCCATATCGATGAACATGGCCTCGTCGTCGCCCTTGCTCTTGAGCCTTGCCTGCTCCTGGAATCTCTCGAACTGGTCGATAGGGTCATTGAGCTCGGAGTATGCATTTGCAAGCTCCTTTCCGCACACGAAGAGCTCGAAGCGCTCGGTGAGTGCAGGGTTGCTGCGATGACGCTTGGTGAGAGGGGACATCTCGACAGGGTAGTCGGTGATGAAGGTAGGCTGGATGAGATTAGGCTCTGCGAACTCGCCGAAGATTGCATCGATGAGCTTACCCTTGCCCATGTGCTCGTCGATCTCGACATGAAGCTCCTTGCAGGTCTTGCGAAGCTCGTCCTCGTCCATTCCGCTCACGTCAACGCCAGCGTACTCCTTGATTGCATCGAGGATTGGGAGACGACGGAAGGTGCCGCCGAAGTCAACCTCATGCTCGCCGATGGTGACCTTGGTGGTGCCATTGACCTTGAGCGCGATCTTCTGGAGCATCTTCTCCACGAACTCCATCATCCAGATATAGTCCTTGTAGGCTACATAGATCTCCATGCAGGTGAACTCAGGGTTGTGGGTCTTGTCCATACCCTCGTTGCGGAAGTCCTTGGCGAACTCGTATACTCCTGAGAAACCGCCGACGATGAGCCTCTTGAGGTAAAGCTCGTTGGCGATACGCATGTAGAGGTCGATGTCGAGTGCGTTATGGTGAGTGATGAACGGACGTGCTGTCGCACCGCCCGGGATGCTCTGGAGGATAGGGGTCTCCACCTCGAGACAGCCTGCCTCGTTGAAGTACTCACGCATGGTTGCGATAATCTGTGACCTCTTGATGAAGGTCTCCTTCACCTGTGGGTTCACGATGAGGTCCACGTACCTCTGGCGGTAGCGGAGCTCAGGGTCTGAGAATGCGTCGAATACCTTACCGTCCTGCTCCTTGACGATAGGGAGCACGCGGAGCGACTTGCTGAGGAGTGTAAGCTCCTTTGCATGGATGGAGAGCTGTCCGGTCTTGGTGATGAATGCGAATCCCTTGATACCGATGACGTCACCGATGTCGAGGAGTTTCTTGAAGACTGTATTGTACATGGTCTTGTCCTCACCAGGACAGATCTCGTCGCGGTTTACATATATCTGAATTCTTCCTGTCTCGTCCTGAAGCTCACCGAAAGATGCGGCGCCCATGATACGACGGCTCATGAGGCGGCCGGCGATGCAAACGTCCTGAAGATTCTCCTTCTCAGGATCGAACTCTGCCTTGATGCTGGCAGAAGTCGCATTTACGGGGTAAAGCGGTGCTGGGTATGGCTCGATACCGAGCTCTCTGAGCTTGACGAGGGCTTCTCTACGCAGGGTTTCCTGCTCGTTGAAAGTCTGTTCCATCATTATCTGTTTAAAGCACACAAAGTTACTACAAATAATTAATTTTTTGAGTATTTAGGAACAATTTGAGTATCTTTGTAGGATATGGCAAAGGATAAGAAGTGGGAATTGAAGCCGGCGGCTGACCGTGAGGTTGTCAGCAGGCTTTCAGCTGAGCTGGGAATCGACCCCGTACTGGGCGAACTCCTGGTCCAGCGCGGTATCCGTACATTCCAGGAAGCCCGCGAGTTTTTCCGTCCTTCGCTTGACAATCTCCACGATCCATTCCTCATGAAGGACATGGATGAGGCTGTTGAGAGAGTGCGCCGTGCCGTCGTCGAAGGCGACAAGATTCTCGTCTATGGCGACTATGACGTTGATGGAACCACTGCCGTGTCCCTTGTCTATTCTTTCCTGAAGAAACTCACCCCGAGGGTCGATTTCTATATACCGGACCGCTATGACGAAGGCTACGGCGTGTCGTACAAGGGCATAGACTGGGCCGTTGAGAACAAGTTCAATCTTATAATCACCCTCGACTGCGGCATCAAGGCCAACGAGAAGGTGGCGTATGCTGGCGAAAGGGGAGTGGACGTAATCATCTGCGATCACCATCTTCCGGAGGACGAACTTCCGAAAGCCGTGGCTGTGCTTGACCCGAAGAGGGAAGACTGCGATTATCCATTCGATGACCTCAGCGGATGTGGAGTCGGATTCAAGCTCGTGCAGGCGTATTCGCAGCGTTACGGCATTGCCTTCGACGAACTCAAGCCTCTGCTCGACCTGCTCGTCGTGAGCATTGCGTCAGACCTCGTGAGCGTTACCGGAGAAAACCGTGTGCTTGCACATTTCGGACTCCGCCAGCTCAATGAGAATCCCCGCCAGGGCCTTCTCGCGATGATCACCCTTTCCGGGCTTGACCCATCCCACATCACCATCGACGACATCGTCTTCAAGATCGGTCCGCGCATCAACGCAGCCGGCCGTATGGAGTCCGGCCGCATAGCCGTCGAACTGCTCACCGCCACCGACGAGGTTGAGGCGATGCGCATTGGAAACGAGATCAACGAGCACAACAACGAGCGCAAGAATATAGACCGTGAGATCACTCAGGAGGCTCTCGAGATGGTACGCAGCGGCAACTGCCTCTCTGCCAAGAATGCTACGATAGTGTACAATCCGTCATGGCACAAGGGCGTCGTGGGCATCGTGGCATCACGCCTTGTCGAGGCATTCTATCGCCCTACCGTGGTATTCACGAAGTCCAACGGAATGGTGACAGGCTCAGCCCGCAGCGTACATGGATTCGACCTTTACGAGGCCATCGAGAGCTGTGCGGACCTCCTCGAGAATTTCGGAGGTCACCTCTATGCTGCCGGTCTCACGCTCAGAGAGGAGAATCTCGCAGAATTCTGCAGCCGAATGGAGGCCCATATCGAAGGGAAGATACTGCCTCGCATGCTCACTCCTGTCGTTAGTATTGACGCAAGGCTCAACTTCTCGCAGATCACGCCAAAGTTCTTCCGCATCCTCAAGCAGTTCCAGCCTTTCGGCCCGGACAACAGTGCTCCTATCTTTGTCACTGAGAACGTCTACGACAACGGTAACGGACGCAAGGTCGGCGCAGAAGGTGGTCACCTCAAGCTTGAGCTGATCCAGGAGTCTCAGTACACCCAGCCGATATCGGCCATAGCATTCAACATGTCCGATTATTTCAAGCATATACACGAAGGCAATCCTATCGATGTCTGTTACTCGATCGTCGAGAACTACTACCGCGGCATTGCCAACCTCCAGCTTCGCGTAAAGGACCTTCGCGAGCGCGACGAGGTCATCTAGGTTTTCTGCTCCAACAATTGTCTTAAACCCGCGGCCTAAGATTTTATGCCGTGTTTTCTAATTTTTAATAAATATAAATTGGGTATGGATTAAATAACTGATATATAGCAATATATCAAATTATTAAGGTCAATTCAAAACTTTTTATTTAAATTCCCTTGCATTATACAAACAAGTATCCGTACCTTTGTAAACAGAAGATAAGAACAAGTTGAATTTTAGATAGAGCCCATGAAATAGAACCGATCATGGCAC
>JAGHUQ010000009.1 GCA_018064725.1 Candidatus Cryptobacteroides caccocaballi | reverse complement strand
CCCCGCCTGAATGATGGAATCCTCGGTTTCGACCCTGCAGTGTTCGTCGACGACGACGGCAAGGTCTATGGATATTGGGGCTTCCAGGAGTCAAACGGCGCCGAGCTCGACCCTGAGACCATGGCGACCGTGAAGCCGGGTACGGAGATCGTTCATGACATGGTGTCAAACCTGAACCAGCCGGGAGTGTTCCGCTTCTTCGAGGCATCTTCGATGAGGAAGATCGAGGACAAGTATGTCTTCATCTATTCGCGCACCACAGCGGAGGGTGAATTCGGACTTCCTTCCGTGAACTATACCCTCGCATACGCATACAGCGACAATCCGCTCGGACCATTCACATATGGTGGAACGCTTATCGACTGCCGCGGACGCGACCTTGACGACAATGGCAAGGTCATCTGCACCGCAAACCCTTATGGAAACACCCATGGCAGCATCCAGCAGATCAACGGCAAGTGGTACATCTTCTACCACCGTCAGACCGGTACCGACGAGTTCTCGCGCCAGGCAATGGTGTCGGAGATCGACGTCAAGGTGGAGAAAGGAAAGGGCGGAAAGGTCGTCATCTCCGAGGCCGAGTTCAATTCTGAGGGCTTCAGCACCGACGGACTCAACCCTCTGTACAAGACCCCTGCGGGTCTCGCATGCTACCTCACCAATCCGAAGGGAATCGGCCAGTCATATCCAAAGTTCATCTTCTCGGGCTCATATATCCAGCCGACCAGGCTCGACCTGGATTCATATCAGGGTGTGTTCAACCAGAAGCAGCCTTACTGTCCTGTCGTGAACAACACTTCGGGTTCAGTCGTCGGTTACAAGTACTTCAACTTTGACGTTCTCTCAGAAAAGGATGCAGCGACCCTCGTCGCACATATCAAGCCTGAGGGTGTGGATGGTACGATCAGCGTACTCGTCGGAGGCCCGAAGACCAGCCGCGGTGGAAAGGTGATCGCCAGGATAGAAGTGAAGGCAAACGCAGCCCAGGAACTCACCAAGGTGACAGTCCCTGTCTATGGCCTCAAGGGCATCAAGGGCAAGCAGCCGCTCTTCTTCGTGTTCAGTTCCGCAACCGAGGACCGCTCGATATGCGAGTTCCATGATTTCCAGTTCGTTAGATGACGATATTCATAACGGCGTGAAGCCCAGCGATTTAACGTAGGGACGGCTCCCCTTTGCGGGGGAGCCGTCCGTATGTTTTTATGCTGAGAGTCAGTTAGTTGCGATCCTGGACCTTTGTGAGCTGCAGGCAGGCCCAGTCCTCGCGGGAACGGATAGGCTCGACGAGCTCGAATCCGCAAGTTGCGGCGGCGGTGGTGATGTCAGGGATGTCTGCCGAGTAGAAGCCGCTGAGCAGCAGTTTTCCGCCATTCCTGACTGCCTTCGAGTAGAGCGGAAGGTCGTTGATGATTATGTTCCTGTGGATGTTCGCGAGAAGAAAGTCGCAGGAATCTTCCTGAAGGTCGTTCGCGTCGCCGCAGAGTATGCCGAAGTCGAATCCGTTCATGCGCACGTTGTTCTCGGCGGAGCGTGCTGCGACGGCGTCGATGTCGATTCCTGAGACCCTCCCGGCGCCGAGCTTTGCCGCCAGAATTGCAAGCACGGCGGTCCCGCAGCCAAGGTCCATCACCGATGAGTCCTTGATTTCCTCACGAAGTGCAAGCATGGTCTCCATCATCATGCATGTTGTGTGATGATGGCCGGTGCCGAATGCCATCTGCGGGTCAAGTTCTATGCTGATCGGGGTCTCGGCAACGCTGCCGGCAGGCATTATTGTCACCTCCGAACCTACCACGATGGGGGTGAATCCGCTCTTCTCCCACTCTGCGTTCCAGTTCACTGCCGGCATCTGCTCTATGGTGAAAGGCAATTCCACCTCCATGTTCCCTGCGAGATCCTCGATAGTCTCCCTGAAGGAATTCCCGTCAAACAGGGGAGCCTGGATATAGCATCGGAGCTGTCCGTCCTCGTATGCGAATGAGTCGAAACCGAGGTCGGAAACGACCGCCTCGATGATCTCCGCGGTCTCCTCTGAAGGAGCCGTGACCGTAATCTCAAGATAGTTCTGACTGTCCATTGAAGGCCTGTTGATGATTTGCCCGCAAATTTGCGAAATTTTGGGTATCATTGAATTGATTTTTTTCTAAATTTGAACGAATTACCACGATTATCACTTAAATCACTATAACCATGAAAAGGAAGTCTTTCTTCTATGTCCTCACTGCTTCGCTGGTGGTGCCTGCGGCAGTTGCAACTGTGATCGCAACTGCTTCGGAAGGTGGAATGGTTCCATCGCGTCCGGAAGGCCCATGCGACGTCTACGCAAAGGACGGAGCTCCATGTACGGCTGCTCATTCTTCTACCCGCGCACTCTACAAGGATTACAATGGTCCGCTCTATCAGGTGATGCGTCAGTCAGACGGCAAGACGCTCGACATCGGTGTCGTTCAGCCAAGCGCAGGCGATCCAGGCGGATATGCTGACGCTGCCGCTCAGGACGAGTTCTGCGCGGATACCTATTGCTGGCTCACGGTGCTCTATGACCAGTCGGGAAACGGTAACCACCTCCGTCAGGCGCCTCGCGGCGGTTTCGGCGGAAATGCTCTCGGCGGATTCAACAATGTGCCGATGGCGGACTGGGCTCCTGTCACACTCATGAACCACAAGGTTTACGGAGTGTTCATCAACCAGGGTATGGGACTTCGCTGGAACGATGCGAAGGGAACCGCGGTGGACGATCAGGCTGAAGGCCAGTACTGGGTATTCAACGGCCAGCATTTCAACAGCGGCTGCTGCTTCGACTACGGTAATGCTGAAACCGACAGCCGCGACGACGGTGACGGTACCATGGAGACCACTTACTACGGTGTATCACGCGGCTGGTACTATGGTGCGGGTCAGGGCCCATGGGTCATGACAGACCAGGAGAACAACCTCGTGGGATGCGTCAACGACGATCCTGACGACAAATACTGTCCTACTCTCGTGAGCCAGACAGCACGATTCATCACCGCTATGGCAGACGGCGAGCCTCATCACTGGAGGTCTATGGCCGGCAACGCACAGGAGGGAGCGCTTGACATTCTCTATGACGGCGGCCGAATCCGCAACGAGCGCAGCAGCTATGACCCTATGCGCAAGCAGGGTGCAATCCTCCTCGGAAACGGCGGTGACAACAGCAACGGTTCTGCAGGCACCTTCTACGAGGGTGCGATGACCAAGGCGGGAACATTCCCTACCGAGGCGGCGAACCAGGCTATCCAGGCGAACATCGTGGCGGCAGGTTACGACGTGCAGCGTCTGGCGATCAGCGGAACGGACAAGGTCGGCTATCCTAACGGACTCCAGACCTTCTCTCCACGCACCAAGCGCAGCACATCAGTGGTATTCGTGAACACTACCGGCGCTGCCATCGACGACCTCAGCATCACCATCGCTGCACCTCGCGGATGGAAGGCATTCGTCTCAGGAACCAGGGACAAGGTCAGAAAGATCGGCTACACCGTGCAGCCTGGTCAGAAGGTCATCGTCAGGTTCGACGTCACTTCGTCAAGGAAGCTCTACAACGGTGACCTCGTGGCGAAGGCAAGCTGGACCGGTGTCAACGGCAAGGCAGGCGAAATCGCGATCGAGAAGGTCCGCAACGTCGAGGACGTGAGGATCAACGAGTTCTCGATTGCCGGCGCGAACGGCACAGACCAGTTCATCGAGCTCTACAATGCCGGAAAGAAGACCGTCAACATCTCAGGCTGGAACCTTACCGCACATTCTCTCCATCTCCCTGCTTTCTCAAGCATCATCGTTCCTTCACGCACCAAGCTCGCTCCTGGTGAGTACTATCTCATCGGTCTCGCAAGCTCAGGTCTCTCCGTGGATGCCTCAAAGGGCGACAGGACAATCTATGTACGCAGCGTCGAGGGCATCAACGTCGGTGACGAGATCGAGATCGGCGGTGAGAAGAGGAAGGTTGCGGAGATCGTGAAGCCTGAGCCAAGGCCGGCCGTTGCAGCCGGACCTTTCGGCGCAGCAGCGGTTCAGGGCGAAGCCACCACAGTTTGGCAGCCTCTCCCAGAAGGACCGGTCATCACCATCCCTGCCGGCTCAACCAACATCCCTGTCGCAAGTACCAGGGACTTCAAGGTCGGCGACAAGATGGCCATCGGATACGGCTCCACCTATCCTGCAGTTTCGAACAGCATCGAGAAGTATGAGGTTGTGACCATCACTGAGGTGGGCAAGCCTGGTACTCAGGCATGGCTTGCAGTGGATGCAAAGCCGGGCGACACAAATATCAAGGTCTCTTCAGTCGAGAACATCTCAGTCGGTGACAGAATCCGTCTCGACATCGAGAGCGAAGGCCACGGCATCGAGTGGGTTACCGTCAAGGCGGTCGGCACTGCATGCCGCCGCAGCCCTAACCAGGGTCCGTTCAAGCCGGGTGAGGACGTAGGTACAGGTCTCGATCTCGAGGAGCCTCTCAAGTTCCTCCACTCTCACAACATGCCGTTCAGCGTGAACGGAACCGGTATCAGCTTCGAGCCTGCGAGCAGGTTCGACCACTCGTCAAACGAGCCTGTGCTCCCGCTCATCAACGCCATCGTTCTCGACAAGCCGCTCTCTCAGAACCATCCTGTAGACGAGGCCGTATATGATGCGAAGACCGTGACTGCCGGATATCAGGGCGAAGTCGCAGCCGATCAGCTCTTCGGCGGTCCTGTCCTCGGAAACCAGAGCGGAAACATCACTCTCCGTGACGCGAAGGGCAATATCGTCGATGCTATGAACTACGGTAACGTTGTCGACCCATGGCTCTCAGAGGGCTACCACGCCGAGTCCGGCGAGGAGAAGGAGGGAAGCTTTGCACCTCTTCCTGCAATGAAGACCAATTTCTGGGGTATCTACAAGACTCCTGCAATCCGTCCTGCAGCGCTCAGCTCAGGCCGTTATCCAGACGGAGCCGATACCGACGACAACAAGATAGACTTCCATTCACAGATCACCACCACCATGTTCAAGGATGCGCCTGCAGGCTCTACCGATATCACTATCCATGCAGTCAGCGGACTCAGGATAGGTGAGACCCTCTGGTTCAGCACAGGTGACGATGCAGAGAGCGTGCGTGCCGGTCTCGTGAACGAAAAGAAGACTGTCAAGGTCCAGATCAGCATGCGCGGCCGTACAATGGAAAGGGATACCGAGGTGATGGAGATCACCCTCGTCGCACCTCTCGCCAAGGACCGTCCTGCAGGTACTCCTGTAAGCACAGGCGTTCCTACTCCAGGCCTTCCAAACGTATATTAGAAGAATGGACGCAAAGAAGATGATGAAGAGGTCGATGGTACTGTTCGGTGCCATCGTCCTCGTCTTGTCTGCCATACTCTGCGTCCATGCTTTCAGCGGACACGGCCTCATCGGCTGCAGCGCGGGAAGCAGCTGTAACCAGGTGCTCGGCAGCAGGTGGTCCTTCGTGATGGGCCTTGTGCCTGTCAGCGGGCTCGCCGTGATCGCATACATCGTATTCCTCGTGACGCTGCTGAGCGTCGACTCATTCAAGGATGACCCGGCATTCGAGTCGCTGATGTGGAAGGGGATCACCGCAGTATGCGGTGCGATCCTGGGCAGCGCGGTATGGTTCATATGGCTTCAGAAGAACATGATACGCGCGTTCTGCCCGTACTGCATGAGCGCCCATCTGCTCGGAGTTGTGACGACCGCCCTGACTCTGACCTATGTGGTCAGATTCGGAATCATGAAGAAATGGTGGCATGCCGCCCTCTGTTTCGCGGTGGGCATCCTCCTTGCCGGAGGCCTTGCGGCATTCCAGCTTGCGACGACTCCGAGGACGGCATATGAGCGCGGATTCATCCCTGAGGCACTTCCGCTCAGGGGCGCGGATGAACTTCCTTCCGTGGGGGATCCTGAGGCCCCGAAGGTCGTGACCCTGCTCTTCGACTACCAGTGCTCACACTGCCAGAGGGTGCATTCGATGCTTCCTCAGCTGGTGGAGAATCTCGGTGGTGAGGTAGTCTTCGTGACCTGTCCGACTCCGCTGAGCAGTGCCTGCAACCCGTATGTGCCTTCAGGTGAGGACAGGTTCGCCGGCTCATGCGACCTCATGCGCATAGCCCTTGCGACATGGCTTGCTGACCGCAGGGCATTCACAGTTCTCGACGAGTGGCTCTTCGCTCCGGGCGAACGTGGATGGTATCCCCGCAAGGTGGCGGATGCAATGGAATTTGCAGCCTCTCTGATAGGGGAGGAAGCCCTCAGGAAGTCCATGACCGACCCTTGGATCAACGACTATCTCGCAGACATACTCGAGGTCTTCGGACGCACTTCCACTGACAGTATGGCTGCGATACCGCGTTTCATCTGCGGAAACTCATGGGTGGTTCCGGACGCTGATGACGTCGACGGACTTGCCCAGATCATCAGACAACTAACAGAATAACTATATGACACGTAAAGAACTTATTCACACTCTGGCGGTATGCGTGCTTGCTCCGAGCCTTTTCCTGGCTTACAATGCGTGTACCAGCGCAGGAAAGGACCTTCCTTGTGATATATACAGGAAGGGTGGCACTCCATGCGTGGCGGCTCACAGTACGACACGCCTCCTTGATTCCAAGTACAGCGGACCACTTTACCAGGTACGCCGTGCTTCAGATGACAAGACCCTTGACATTAAGGCCGGCAAGGATGGTCTGGCAGATGCTGCTGCTCAGGACAGATTCCTCGAGGGCACCATCGGCTACATTTCCATGATATATGACCAGTCGGGTATGGGCAATGACCTCGTACCTGCTGCTCCAGGCACCTTCAAGGGACCAGACAAGGGCGAGTTCAACACCCAGTCCATCGCCGACATGGCTCCTGTTCTCGTCAACGGACGCAAGGCCTATGGTATCTACGTGATGCCGGGCATGGGATACCGTTGCAACAATGCACGCGGACTTGCAATCAATGACGAGGCTGAGGGTATCTATTACGTTATCGACGGCAAGCATTTCGACAGCGGATGCTGCTTCGACTACGGCAACTCTTCGACCAATGGAAAGGCTGTCGGAACCGGTACCATGGAAACTACTTATTTCGGTACTGCGACCGCTTGGGGCAGCGGCAACGGTGACGGCCCATGGATCATGGCCGACATGGAGGCCGGTCTTTTCTCCGGTTACAATGCGAAGAAGAACGACGTTCCTTCCATCGACAGCTGGGACATTCTCTCAGTGTTCGTGAACGGCGGAGACGGCAACCAGTGGGATCTCCGCGGCGGTGACGCTACCAAGGATGAACTCGTGACCTATTACAGCGGTGTCCGTCCAGGCACTCCAGACAGTGACGATTATTTCCCTATGCACAAGAAGGGAGGCATGCTCCTCGGTAACGGCGGTGACAACGGAAACGGCTCCGCAGGTACCTTCTATGAGGGCGTCATGACCTTCGGATACCCAAGTGACGAGACCATCGCAGCAGTTCAGAAGAACATCGCATCGCTTCAGTATACCAGATACCCTCTCAGCGTCTCTCGAATCACCTCCTTCACTCCGGGCGAGTGCAAGGCTGTTTCTGTGGCTTTCGTGAATACTACCGGAAAGGAGCTCAAGGACGTTGAACTCAATGTCTCTCTTCCAGAGGGATGGGCAATTGCCGGTGATGCTCCGAAGATGGCCGCCCTTGCGCCAGACGGACATTACACCACAGTCCTTACGATTGCTGCTCCAGAACAGCGTTCTGCAGGTTTTGCAAGCTTCGAAGCCAGCTGGAAGGGTGGTTCACTTGCCCTCAGCGAGCGTGTTCGCTGCTCTGAGCCAGTCAAGGTGAATGAGGTGTACCTTTCAGCAGCCGGTGGTTCAACCGCCGACCAGTTCATCGAACTTTACAATGCCGGTGACGAGGACGTGGACATCTCCGGACTCAATATCGACATCCGCCGCAGCGGTTGGGCATCTCTTACTGCTGCTGTGATTCCTCAGGGTACAGTGATGGCGCCAGGCAGCTTCTACGGCATCGCCCTTGCACCGTCTGCTGTTACAGCACCTGCGGCAAAGGGTGCGGACAAGGTGTTCCTCTCAAAGGATATCGCCGCAGGCCAGACTGTGACTGTCGCATCGGCGGGAAACAAGATTGCGGCTGCAGGTAAGCCTGCAGGTGCATTCACCACCATCTTCTCTCCTGTATCGACAGGCCCTCGCATGAGCATTGCCAAGGGAGCGAAGAACATCCCTGTCACAACTATCGAAGGTTTTGCCGAGGGTGAGTACATGGGTATCGATCTCGGTGGCAATTATGAGGTTGTGAAGATCAGTTCAGTCGGTACTCCAGCGACCCAGACGACCCTTAAGAAAGAGGCTGCCGTGGGTGACACACAGGTTTATCTTGAGACCACATCAACTCTCCGCCCAGGTGACGTCATCACCATCGATACCGGTGCGAGAGTCGAACTCGCAGAGGTCAAGACTGTCGTGAAGAGCGTCGATACTCCTGCCCCTCGTCGTTTCTGGGAACCAGAGCAGATCGTGGAACCAGGTATCGTAGAGCTTACAAAGCCTATAGAAAGGTATCATATGGTCGAGGTTGATGTATCATGTCCAGGTACAGGAATCAGCTTCGAGCCGGCGCTCGCGCATGACCATATCAGCGGTGATGCCGTACAGCCTCTCGGTCTTCCTTACACACTCTCTGAGCCTCTCTCTGCCGATGTGTGCGCATATGCACCTGTGACCCTCAACCGTCCTGGCGTGATCGAATGCCGCACTTGTGAGACAATTTTCTTCGGTTATCCTGCTTCAGAATCTGCCGGCTCAATTGCACTCGTAGACCCTGCAGACGGTGTACTCTTCGACGCAGTCGTATACGGCTCTCAGCAGAGCAGCTCAAGTGCAAACGGTACCATTGCAAGCCCGGAGCTTGCAACCCTCGAAGGTGACCAGAACGGTGGTGGCAGCATCGCAGTCGTGCCAGCTCCTCCTCGTAGATTCGGCCCTAACGCCATTCAGGTAACGGTTCCTGCCCACAGCCTTGTCCGCATCCCTGACGGTGAGGATACAGACAATCTCAGCATAGACTTCAAGTGCATCGAGAATCCTACTCCTGGCCTTCCTAACAGCCTGGAGTAGCTTCGGGAGACATCTTTTTGTGCTGAGTCCGTCAAAGGCGACAGAAGCCTTTGACGGACTCCGTTTTTGAACGTGAATTTGCGAAGTCGCGGCAATGTAATTATCTTCGCCACCAGCATTAGAAATCGGCAGATCATATATGATAAAGAAATTACTATTGATTACCTTGTCTGTCTTCATGTCGCTGAACTCATTTGCCCAGAAGAATGAAGTCAGACTCATCATCTCTGATCCGATGTGGGAGACGGCAGCCTTCCATAACAGATCAACCCAGACGGGATACTCCTACACACCGCATCTGGCGGTCGAGTATATGTACGGAGTCAAGTCCTGGCTCAGCGTAGGTGCGTCGGTAGACTATCAGAGAACTGCGTGGACCGAGGATTCGACGAGGTGGAACTTCTATAATCTTTGCGTACTCCCTACCGTACGATTCACGTATATGCGTCATGGCCTCGTCGACCTTCATTCCGGGCTATCCCTCGGATTGGATGTCAATGGCGGCTCAGAGGAATTCTACAAGGGCGGAAAGACCATCGTGAGCGGAGCTGTCGACATCAATTATCTTGGCGTCAGCGTAGGTAAGAACCATTGGTACGGAACCTTCGATCTCGGAGGTACATTCGCAATTTATGACAAGACTGCGATTTTCCTGTTGTCTGCGAGGATATTCAGGGTCGGAGTCGCATATCGTTTCTAAGTATGAGGAGATATCTATCAATATTCTTTGCTTCCATATCAATGGTAGCATGCATGCATCCGCTTGAGGAGTTTGTCGAGTTGCCGGACGTGACTTCGCTTCCTGCAGGCAGCTTCATCCCTAGCTCCGTGGAGTACGGAATAAAGGGTGCAGAGACACTTTTGGATGATTACCTTTCGCAGGAAGAAGAGACAAAGGCAACGGGACTTGATTTCGGTGCGGTTGCCAAGGAGCTTTTCTCTACCGCCAATGCAAGGAAGGTCGTGTCCTATATCGGAACATATAAGTCTACGGACCAGTATGGCCAACCTGTTACTCTTTCCGGACGTATAGTTCTTCCGGCGAATGGCGAGGTCAAGCGTCTTATGATCATGAATCATTATACGATTGCGTCAAATGCAGAAGCCCCTTCGGTCAGTTTTCCGTTCGAGTGCATCACTGCGGCAGACGGAATCGGAATGATCGTCCCGGACTATCTTGGATACGGCATCACCGCTGACCATGTACATCCGTACCTTGTCGCTGACCTTACCGCCCGTAACGTGCTGGACATGTTCTTCGCTGCTCTTCCTTTCCTCGACGATATCGGAAGGACGCCCGTGAATGACGACATCTTTATCTATGGCTATTCGCAGGGTGGTGCTACAGCGATGGAGGTGCTCCGATACATCGAGAAGAACCACAGCGACATCAAGGTCAGACTTTGCATGGCTGGCGGTGGTCCATACGACATCTGCGCAACCTATGACAAGCTGATTGCGGACGACAATACAGCCATTCCGTACGCTGTTCCTCTCATCATCCAGGGAATGGACGT
>JAGHUQ010000125.1 GCA_018064725.1 Candidatus Cryptobacteroides caccocaballi | reverse complement strand
CTTGTGTGCTACCGCTTTCGCGTATTGCGCAATATACGGCGAACTTCTTCGATGTCCAGATGAAGGAATCGAGCGACCTGCACCTGATTCGCCGACGTGCTTTTGAAGAGTGTCGTGACGAGCATTGCAAAATCTCGCTCAGATACGTCCGTAAAGGCACGCATCTTTTTTCTCCAGCCCAATTTCCCGGCGACACGTATCATCTCAACATAAGCGGCATGATTGTCTGATCCGTCATTCTCTGCCAAATCATATTCGCTTCCGGAGTTAGAATCCATGGCAACAAGCAATTTATCCATGCCGCCAAACAGTTTGAGAATATACTCGTGCCTCAAGAATGAATATTCATGAATGATGAAATCAGTGAGTTGCTCTGACTCCATAGAAGACAAATCAGAAAACAGTTTCCACAATGTCTGATATTCAAGATGACATCCCGACTTGTGGCAAGCTTTCACCATATCGACAGCTCTTCTCATCTTTCTGCTGGCGCTGGAAAGGCGCAGCTTATCCGAAAATGGATTCTTGTTTCCGTCAGCATACGAAATGAATGTCCAACGGTCCTCCGCGCCATGATCGACCAGACGCTTGACGACAGGATTGTTTCCTAGATAGTTGACAGCCGTCATCTTGTCTTTCAATCGCAATTTCGGAGCGGACCCGTATGGTCTGCCGAATAAAGGTCCGTGGCGATTGCAACTCCGGTTGTATGAAAGCGTGAATACCGAAGTGACTTGCCCGATGAAGTTCGATTGGGCCGAGAGTGTATCGGCTTCCAAAAGCCAATGTATGTGGTTGAACATAATTGTCAGCTGGACGACCTTCACCCTGTACTTTGAAGCTTGAATTGAAGCTATGGTGTAAAATACCAACCTGTCAATCCTGCTATAAAAAATAGTTCCACAGTCAACAGAACGCTGGTAGATGTGTTCGAGAGCATCTTTCCTGAAATGCCTTTTTTTCACGATGTTGGTAACATGTGGTGGTGTCAGGCAAAATTAACACAAACCGCTAACGTTTCTATGAGCGCTGCTTTCGATCGAGTTATTCTTTCATTTTTTCGCGACGTTTTAATTGATTCGTAGCGCAAAAGGTATTTATGCAGAGATTGGTAAAAAATTGCGGGGACAATTTAGACGGAAAAGTTTAGATTTTCATGACTGATGAATCTAGACATATGATCATGGCGGTCATCAAGGGCAAGGACACCACGCCGGAGATATTGGTACGGCATGAACAGTGGAAGCGCGGATTCCGATACAGAATGAATGAGATGAGTGATTTTGCCGTGGCAGCTAACTGCTTGATAATAAGAAAAATGCGATAAAACGGGTGGGCGATTTTTGCCTGCCCGTTTTGACTTAATCAATTATCTAACAGCGAATTATCCGCCACGGGGTATGTGTCGTCACCCTTGCAGATACCGCAGCGGATATAACAACAGGTCCCGCATCAGGTACCACAGCAGGTACCGCAGCGGACACGGCAGAAGAAAACACAACAGAAGGAGCAAAAGCGATAGAAGCCATGACCGATTTTTCAAACAATGAGCATTGTCTGAAGGCCAAGGAGGATCTTTTTGAAGACAAAGGAGCAATTTTTGACAACTAAGGAGGATTTATTAAGATTAATCACGGACAAATTTCTTAATTTTGTATGTTGCGTAATTCGCATAGGATGGAATATACGACAGAAAACCATAACCACATGAAAAAGTTTATCATAAGCGTGACTATGTCACTTGCAGCAATCGCTGCATCTGCGCAGGTAGCCAACGACTGGAAGCCTGCCGCAACCAACCAGGAAGGCCATCAGTATCCTATGGTAAATTCACAGCGCATGGTTCGTGCCCAGATCCTCGCACCTGAGGCTCTCAGCGTAAAGCTCGACATCGGCGGAGTGAAATACGAGATGACCAAGGATGAGAACGGCGTATGGACCGGAGACTCAGCTCCTCAGGACGTAGGATTCCACTACTATCAGCTCAACATCGATGGCGCTTCCGTTCCGGATCCAGGCAGCCTCATGTACTACGGAGCAAGCCGTTGGGGCAGCGGTATAGACATTCCCGCACCTGACCAGGACTTCTATCAGGTGAAGAACGTACCTCAGGGTAAGGTAAGCGAAGTATACTACTGGTCTAGCGTTACCGGTTCAATGCGTCACTGCTATGTATACACTCCTGCCGGCTACGATCAGAGCAAGAAGAAATATCCTGTCCTCTACCTCCAGCACGGTATGGGCGAAAGCGAATACGGATGGCCTGGTCAGGGTCACACCGGCATCATCATGGACAACCTCATCGCAGAGGGCAAGGCTGTTCCTTTCATCATCGTCATGGACAACGGCCTCGCAGTCTACGGCCCTAACAACCCACGTCCTGCACCTCAGCCACGTCCACAGGGTCAGCAGGCTCGTCCTCAGCAGGGACCACGTCCTCTCTCAGCTGGCGCATTCGGTGACATCCTCATCAAGGACATCATCCCTATGGTAGAGAAGAACTACCGCGTAATCGCCGACAGCAAGCATCGTGCACTCGCAGGCCTCTCAATGGGTGGTATGCAGACTCGCGCCATCTCTCTCACCAATCCTAAGACATTCTCATGGATCGGTATGTTCAGCGGCGGAGCCATCTCTGTCGAGGATGTCGAGAACGCACCTGGCTTCCGTGAGAACAACAAGCTCGTCTTCATCAGCTATGGTAGCCGCGAGCTCGAGAATCCTAGGGGAACCGACCCACGCGTGACCACCGCAGAGCTCGGCAAGACCGGTATGAACACCGCATTCTACGTGTCTGAGGGCACCGCACACGAGTGGCAGAGCTGGCGTCGCAGCCTTTATGAGTTCGCTCAGAAGGTATTCAAGTAGCAGATAGGAAAACCGCGGCAGTAAAGCCGCAGCAACCAGATACACTAAATGAAAAGAATCATATCAACAATCGCTGTCGCGCTGGCTGCTGTTTTCGCAGTCAGCTGCGGTAGCAGCGAACAGCAGGCAAACATGAAGAAAATCGTCTTCCCAGGCGACTACCCTGACCCTAGCATCATGCGCGACGGAAAGGACTTCTACATGACTCACTCTTCGTTCACCTACTATCCAGGCCTCCTCGTATGGCATTCTACCAACCTCGTAGACTGGGAGCCAATCTCACGCGCAGTACAGGATCAGCCATATTCGATCTATGCCCCTGAAATCTGTAAGGTCGGAGACAAATTCTACATCTACTACCCTACCAGCAGCGGTCAGAACTTCGTTGTCATGGCCGACGATCCTCATGGACCATGGAGCGAGCCCGTTCTCATCAACGTACGCGGAATCGATCCCGGACATGTGCTCGCAGAGAACGGAAAGCACTACCTCTACACCAACAACGGTCACATGGTAGAGCTTACCGACGACGGTCTTGCGACCGCAGGTCCTAACCAGAAGGTCTACGACGGATGGGATTTCCCATCAGATTGGGAGACCGAGGGCGTCTGGCTCGAGTCACCGAAGCTCGTGAAGCATGGCGATTACTGGTATCTCATCACCGCAGAAGGTGGTACGGCCGGCCCTCCTACCAGCCACATGGTAGTAGTTGCACGGAGTACCTCAGCTCTCGGCCCATGGGAGAACAGCCCATACAATCCTATGGTCCACACCTACTCGGCTGACGAGGAGTGGTGGTCAAAGGGACATGGAACCATCTTCGACGACGCTGACGGCAACTGGTACATCGTATACCATTCATACAGGAACAGCTACCACACTCTCGGACGTACATCCATCATCGAGAGCGTCATCTGGACAGAGGACGGCTGGCCTATGCTTGCCGACCCTGGTCTCGACTTCGAAGAGGACGTCGAGGGCAGCGTGCAGTTCGCGAACCTCCGCGACTTCCACAACCCGCTCATGTGGGCAAAATGGGAGCCTGGCTTCGAGGGCGGCGAGCTCTGGACCATCACCGCAGTCGACAGGGCATACGAGGTATGCGCAGAGTTCGAGTGCGCAGAGGGTGCAAAGGCAGGACTCTACCTCTTCTACAATGAGGATGCTTATGTAGGAGTACAGGCTGAAGACAGTCACTTCTTCCTCCGCATAGTTAACGATCATAACAATGTCACCACATACAAGAGCCTCGACGGCAAGGAGTGGAACGTCGTTGAGGAAGGCGTGGACGTATCCGAGTACCATCACAACGTATACAAGGGATTCTTCGCCCTCCGTCCTTCAGTTCTCGTAGGAGAAGGTGTCACCGTCAAGGCATTCGACTACAAGGTGCTCTAAGAAAAAGGAAACAACCAAACACACGTATAGATACATGAAAAAGTTCATTATTTGCTCAGCAATGGCATTCGCAGCGCTCGCAGCAAACGCGCAGCCTGGATTCATGAGAATGCCTGCACCGGATCCAGATCCATATACCCTCGAGGTAGGCAAGCTTACCATGGTAGTGGACGCCGGACAGGGTGCGAAGGTCATGTCATTCAAGTATGACGGCAAGGAAGTGATGTCTGAACTCAAGGGTTTCAACCAGTTCGGAAGCACATTCTGGACCAGCCCTCAGGCAGAGTGGAACTGGCCACCAGTAGCAGAGTATGACAGATTGCCATACACCGTGGAGAAGCAGGGCGATGCCCTCGTGATGACCAGCAAGCTTTCAGAGAAGTACCAGTATCAGATCAAGAAGACCTTCAAGACTGATGCAAGCGACAACTCTATCGCCATCACCTACTCCATCATCAACCGTGCGGACAAGGCAAGGCAGGTAGCTCCTTGGGAGATTACCCGTGTTCCAGGCAATGGTCTCATCTTCTTCGAGGCCGCTCCTAAGAGCATCGAGGCTGCTCAGGGCGAGCTTATTCCTTTCGTTTCGAAGTACGGTGCAGCATGGTACGCTTTCGACGAGAAGCCTGCCAACCGCAAGACCAATGCAGACGGCAAAGGCTGGCTCGCTTACGCCAACAACGGTCTCCTCTTCGTGAAGGAATTCCCAGACATCATCTCCACCCAGCCTGCTCCAGGTGAGGCCGAGATTCAGGTCTATGTAAACGAGGGTAAGACTTTCATCGAGATCGAGAGCCAGGGTGCCTACACTACTCTCCAGCCTGGTCAGGCTCTTGAGTACACTGTAAAGTGGCATCTCGTACCTGCTGACAGCAAGGATGTGCCTAGCAAGAAACTTCTCAAGCTTGCTAAGAAAATCACCAAATAAAACGTTATCTTAAAGACAAGAGGCCGCTTCCCAAAAGGAAACGGCCTCTTCATTTATAATATCCGATTGTTGTCCGGAAATCAATAAGGATTACTTCGCAAGAGTAAAGATGTTCACCATATCCTGACGCTCGAGAACCTTGAGTGCACCGAGGGTCTTCTTGCCATAGTTGCTTGCCTTGTCTGCCATCTCTGCGATCTGCTCATCAGTGATTTCCTTACCGAGAAGCTCGTGAATGCTGGTTGGCATGCCGATAGAGTGATAGAAAGCCTCCATAGCCTGGATACCTGCCTCTGCTGCCTCCTCTGCGCTCATTCCGTCGGTGTTGACACCCATGACGTTCTTTGCAAAACGCGCGAAACGGCCAATGTTCTGGCTGCGTGTATAACGAGCCCAGCTGCCCCAGACTGCTGCAAGACCTGCTCCATGAGAAACGTCGAACATACCGCTGAGCTCATGCTCAAGGTGATGTGTCGCCCAATCGCCGATGGTACCGCAACCGGTAAGGTCGTTATGTGCAAGACTTCCAGCCCACATGATCTGTGCGCGGGCGTGGTAATCAGTAGGGTTTGCGAGAGCTGCAGGAGCCGCTTCCTTTACGGAAACAAGGATCGCCTCTGCGATACGGTCGGTTACGTCCATGTCATCCTCGATTGAGAAATAACGCTCCATTGTGTGCATCATGATATCAGTGGCACCACAAGCTGTCTGCCATGCAGGAAGAGTATAAGTCCTCTCCGGATTCATGATGGCGAACTTGCAGCGAAGATGATTGCTGCCGTATCCCTTCTTGAGGAGGCCGTCCTCATTGGTAACGACAGAGTCGCTTGACATCTCCGAGCCAGCTGCTGGGATAGTAAGGATACAACCCACAGGAAGAGCCTTCTCGATAGGCTTGCCGGTAGCATAGATCTCCCACACATCACCATCATAGTAATAACCCATTGCGATACCCTTGAGCGAGTCGATGACAGATCCGCCACCGACCGCAAGGCAGAAGTCTACGCCTTCCTTCTTGCAAAGCTCGATGCCCTCGTGAACGAGAGAAAGATGAGGATTTGGAACGACGCCGCCAAGAGCGACATAAGGGATGCCGGCAGCCTCAAGATTCTTCTTCACCTTGTCGAGAAGGCCTGAACGTATTGCGCTCTGACCACCGTAGTGAAGGAGGACCTTGGTTCCACCATATTTCTTGACCATTTCGGCAACCTTGTCCTCAGACTTCTTGCCGAAAACCACCTCTGTAGGTGCGTAAAAATTGAAATCTACCATATTGAGCCTGTGTTATAAGCTTCGTATTCCCAAAGGTACGAAAAATTAACACAATCACCACACATCAAATCTTCCGATATGCTTAGAATTCCCTGATTCTGAACAAAGGTACGTTCAGGAGCGCAAGAGGTTTGTTGAGGACATAGAATACGACTCCGTCGCACGGAGACTTGAGTTCGTCAAGTATCGATCCGTCGTATGGATCGACGATATTGGCGATATGCTGGCCTGCATAGACTTCACAGCCCGCACCGACAAATCTCTGGAAAATACCTGCAGCAGGTGCCTTGAGCGAGATCAGGCTGTTCTCATTGAAGACAATGGAGTCAAACGACGGCTTCGAGGCATCTGAAGCCAGATCAGCAAGGCCGATCCTATGGATGAACTTCAGGAGAGTGCTGACCATGGACTTGGCGCTGGCATCCGTAACATCATCGTTCTGGCCTCCATAGAGTGAATATGCCTTCGAATTCCATATCTGCCAGTTGTAATTGAGCGTAGTCGTGTCGAATGGCTTAGGATCTCTGAGTGCAATATAAGGCATTCCGAAGAGTCTGGCTGTCTCAACATCCTCGAGTCCCGTCTTCATCATCCTGACATGCGGAATGAAGTCTCCCGGCATGTACGAGCTCGCCATCTGTACGCCGTATGCATAATCCTTGATGGCCTCGAAGAGACCGGATGCAATCCTCTGTGTGGTCTCGCCGAGATCATAGCCAGGGAACATCCTGTTGATGTCTGTGTTGTCCATGGCCCAGAAGCGCTTTTCTATGTTGGTGGAGAAAGGGTTCGCCGACGGAACCACGAGTATCTCGTGATCCGGAACGAGGTGTCCTTCTTTTTCCATTCGGATGAGTCTGGATATGAGCTCTGCACATACGAGCTGCTGATGGACCTCATCTCCCCTCAACGCGCCTATCACGGCAAGGCTCTTCTTGCCTGAACCGAAACGGTAGCCCCATATCCTGAAGGTGTCGCGATATGGCGACTCCATGCTGAAAAGTATCTCTTTCTTCATCTTTCCTTACTTCAAGCGGTGAATACGGGCAAGCAGCGAACCCTCATAGCATACAGGGTAAGCCCTTATCGTGAAAAGATAGCCCCTGCATGGGGATTTGATGTCTTTGATGACATCTCCCGTCAGAGGGCTTATGATCTGTCCGAGACTGTCGCCCTTCTCGACTATCTTGTTATTGCGGGTCTCAGTCGAGAATATTCCGGACGCTGGTGCATTCACGAAGCTGACCTGATCTCCGACGGACAGGATTGGCTCAGAGAATTCGGTCATGTCGATATCTCCCTTCCACATTCCCATTTCACGCATGAGATTCTTGATTCCGAGAGTAAGTTTCCTGCCGTAGTAATGGTTGATTCTCATACCCACGCCCAGTTCCACGACAAGGGTAGGTGTTCCTACCGAATTGAGGGAATGAGCAAGTGTTGATTCAAGCACGGTTGCCGCTGCATGCACCCAGATGAAGGAAAGGTTGAGGTGGCGTGCGAGGGGGACGAGCTTATCTGCGGTATATTCGCTGATTCGCACCTGCGGTACCTCCCGGAGAAATATGTTGCTGGAATGTATGTCGATTACAAGGTCTGCGCCCTTGAGGTCCTCCACGACAGCCGCTGCTGCCTGCTCGGCCATAGTGCCGTCCGGGTCTCCCGGGAAAATACGGTTCATGTCCAGGTCGAAATTGGGGATACCTCTGGTTATTGAATCGATTCCCATAGGATTAAGTGCCGGATACACCTCCACAATGCCGTCCAGGAACTCCAACTCCTTCTTTATGTCATGCTGCAGCTGGAAACAGATGTACTGTCCCTCCAGTTCGTCACCATGTGTTCCGGTGACTATGCAGATACGTTTCTTTCCGTTTCCATGCCTTATCACGTGCTTCTTGATCGAGAACTTCTCATCAATAGGCATGGATGTCTCAAATATTGTCTTTACCATCTTCCTTAATTTCGTTTACCTTGACAACAGTCTCCGTCGACTGGGTCACGATACCGGTGAAAAGTCCGCGGTTGACCGGACAATCGGCCGCATCCCTGCCTCTTCCTATCGCTATATATCTGTCGTCACACATCCTTCCTGCGGTCGGATCAATTCCGATCCACTGACCGGAATCCCAGATTTCCACCCATGCGTGCGTCTCCCCTTCTCCTTCATAGAATCCGCACACATAACGGGCTGGAATACCCTTATGCCGGCATAATGCTATGAGGATATGGGAAAAATCCTGGCAAACGCCGCACGACTGGGAGTATGCCTGCAGGGCCGTGGTCGTGGTGCCTGTCGAGCATGGCACGTAGGCCATCTTTTCCTTCACTGCCAGAGCCATCTCCATTGCAGACTGTTCAGCAGATCCATCGCGCAGCAACTCTGCCATAGACGCATCGTATGCAGCTGACTGCGACGGAAGGAGATACACCGGAGAAGGGTTCTCTTCCCTGCGCCGTCCTTCACGGACAATGATCTTTCCCTTGCTCACATAAGAGAACGAATCGTGAGGATCCGAGATATGCCCATACACGATTTCCGACCCCCACACATCTGTAGAGGTCGAAAGCCTGCATGGTCCGGACGTTATCTCAACCGAAGATTCCATGAGAGTCTGAACCTCATCATCGAATGGGACGGCCCTGAGCAGGAAGCTGTGTGCCGTCACCGGTCTTGAGAAACCAGCCTTGGACTCGTATGAGTAAAGGAAAATCTTCATCCATTACAAAGTTACAAGATTGCCGAGAATTGACAATACCTTATTCAGATATGTCATGTTCTCAGGCTCGTACATGCCTTCAACGAGAAGAGCCTTGAGTTCGTCAAACGCCTCCTGATTGAAAGCATTCGGCTGCTCCTTCCTGTAGAAAGACAAGGTCATGAGCGCTTCCTCAATCCTGTAGAACTTATAGCCGAAACGCAGGTTCATGTCGATGTGCTCGACAAGTTTTCCTATCTTGAGAAGGGTCTTCACGCGGTTGTCATATACCCTTTCCTCCACAGATCCCCAGAAAGCGAGCATCCAGTCCGTAAGGGTCTGGAGAGTATCTATGTTTGGCTCGGCATCTGCCTTGCTGGACTTCCTCAGGGCTTCAAGGCTAAGCTGCACATAACCCAGAGTATGGGAAGTGATCTCCTCCCTGACCACGAGAGCATTGTCGTTTGCACACTCGATGCAGGAAATGAGGGATGCCGGATTAGTGGCATCATTCACAAGACCCCTGCGTATGGCTCCTTCGTCCAGATAAGGTACGAAACTGCCGATCTTGGAGATATAGCGTGAATATTCGTCGGTATCACCGTCTATCATCATGTCATAGCACTTGCGGAGCAGGTGGAGGCAGAGATAGATTCTTTCGGTGTAGCGACCGAGCCAGTAGAGGCTGTTTCCTTTAGCCGGGGATAGTACGAATGTCTTCATATCAGTTCTTGTCTATTTGTTCATGACCCATGTATCCTTGAATCCGCCGCCCTGGCTTGAGTTCACCACGAAGGAATTAGGATTCCTTGAGAATCTAGTAAGTCCGCTCTTCCACACCTTGACAGCAGGGGTTCCGTCCTCACTCCTGCCACCTGTCACGACGAAGGCACGAAGGTCTGCCTTGCGCCATACCTTGGTCTCGCCCTCAAGTATCTCGAGATCCTTGAAATCGATTACCTCCTGGGCAATCCAGCGTCGAGGCTGTTCTACGATAAGATTCTTCAGTTCCTCGAGCTTCTCAGGCGTGAGGTCCCTGCCGAATACTACTCCGTATCCGCCAGCCTCGCTCACATCCTTGATGACGAGCTTCGAGATGTTCGCAAGAATATAGTCGTAGTCCTCCTTATAGTAAGGGAGATAGGTAGGAGCGTTGTGTAGTATCGGTTCTTCGTTCAGATAGTATTTAACCATCTTCGGTACGAAATAGTAGATACCCTTGTCGTCAGCGACACCGTTGCCGAAGCCGTTGATGACTGCCACGGTTCCCTTCTTATATGCCTGGAAGAGATTTGGGACGCCAAGGAGTGAGCTGGCCTCGAAGGCCATTGGATCCATGTACTCATCGCTCACTCTGCGATAGATGGCACCGACACGCACCTTTTCCTTATAGAGACCGGTGTAGTAGACAATATCGTCCTCTACCATCATGTCACCAGGGAAAGCCAGCACAGCACCTGTCTTCTCTGCGAGATAGCTGTGCTCGAAGAATGCGGAATTGTATCTTCCCGGGGTGAGGATGACGTTGATTCCGCGTCCGCCGTTCATGTTGTCCATCATATCCTTCAGGATGTCAGCGTAACCGCGGTTGTCTGCGACGCTGTTGTCAATGAAGGTCGTAGGTGACACCTTGCGGGTAATTTCTCTTGCGATCAGAGGATAGGATGCTCCTGAGGGGATTCGGAGATTGTCCTCGAGGATGAACCAGTTGCCGTCCTTACCCTCGACGAGGTCTATTCCGCTGATATGGGAATAGACCTTGCACGTAGGGTCTACAGACTCGCACTCCGGCATATAACCTTTGGAAGCATAGACGAACTCTTCAGGAACGACTCCGTCCTTGATGATGTTCTTCTCGTGATAGATATCCCAGAGGAAAGCGTTCAGCGCCTTTACCCTTTGGATCAGACCGGCCTCGAGCATCTGCCAATCCTTGTGGGAAATAGTTCTGGGGATGGAGTCAAATGGAAAGATCTGCTCGTTGAAGATTCCATTCTTGTAGACTCCGAACCGTACGCCATAGCGTTCCATCCAGTTGTTCACTGAATCACGGCTTTCGATGAGTGTCTGCATGTTTTTTATTGATTTGTTAAGTTCAGTAGTCTGTATGACTTCTATTTGTATGACTGCTCGTGTACACCCTTGATGGCACGGCCGCTAGGTTCATTCTGTCCCTTCCATGCCGCGTCCCACTCAAGTGCGATTGCGGTAGAGCAAGCCACGCTGGCCTCATGAGGCACGCTGCGGGCTGCGCTGTCGCTCGGGAAATGCTCCTCGAAGATTGACCTGTAGTAATACTCTTCCTTGTTCATAGGGGTGTTGATCGGGAAGCGCTCTGCAGCATGAGCCATCTGCTCATCGCTGACAGCCTCTGAGGTAACCTTCTTGAGAGTATCGATCCATGAGTAGCCCACACCGTCAGAGAACTGCTCCTTCTGGCGCCATGCGACGCTCTCTGGAAGCATGTCCTCGAAGGCTTCGCGGACTATCTTCTTTTCGATGGTAGAGCCAGGACACATCTTTGCATCCGGTCTGATTGACATGGCAACGTCAAGGAATTCCTTATCGAGGAAAGGAACTCGGCCCTCGACTCCCCATGCGCAGAGACTCTTGTTCGCGCGAAGGCAATCATAGAGATAAAGCTTACCGAGCTTGCGGACGGTCTCCTTATGGAACTCCTCAGCAGATGGGGCCTTGTGGAAGTAGAGGTATCCGCCGAAGACCTCGTCAGCACCCTCACCCGAGAGAACCATCTTGATACCCATGGACCTGATGACACGTGCAAGCAGGTACATAGGAGTGCTGGCACGTACGGTGGTGACATCGTATGTCTCGATGAAGTAGATCACGTCGCGGATGGCATCGAGACCCTCCTGGACGGTATAGTTCACCTCATGGTGCACAGTGCCGATGAAGTCGGCGACTTCCTTTGCCTTTGCGAGGTCCGGTGCGCCTTTGAGGCCGACGGCAAATGAATGAAGACGCGGCCACCATGCTTCCTTGGCGTCGTCTGTCTCAATTCTTCTTGCTGAATATTTCATGGCGATGGCGCTGGTGACAGAACTGTCGAGTCCTCCCGAGAGAAGCACACCGTAAGGGACGTCGCACATGAGCTGACGCTTCACGGCTGCCTCGAGAGAGTCCTTGAGCTCGCTCGGAAGCACATTGTTCTCCTTAACGTTGTCGTACTCGAACCAGTCTCTGGTCCACCACCTTCTCATCTTGCCCTCGCGGCTTGAATAGCAGTGGCCAGGAAGGAATGGCTCATATTCATCGCAGAAGCCCTCGAGTGCCTTGAGCTCACTTGCGACATAGAGCTTGCCATCTGAATCATGACCTATGTAGAGAGGAATCACTCCGATAGGGTCCCTTGCGATAAGATACTCGTCCTTCTCCTCATCATAGAGTGCAAAGCCGAAGATACCGCTGAGGTCCTCGAGGAAATCGATGCCTTTTTCCTGATAGAGTGCGAGAATCACCTCACAGTCGCTCTGGGTCTTGAACTCATATTTGCCCGCAAGCTGCTCTCGTATCGCCTTATGGTTATAGATCTCACCGTTCACGGCAAGAATATGCTTTCCATCAGGAGAGATGAGGGGCTGTCCGCCAGAGAGAGGGTCGACGATAGAAAGCCTCTCATGAGCGAGGATCGCTGACTTTCCCACATAGATACCGCTCCAATCCGGTCCCCTGTGACGTATTTTCTGAGACATCTTAAGAGCCTTTGTCCTAAGCTGGGGGCTCTGTTCCTTAATATCGAATATTCCTACTATTCCACACATAGTCCTTAAAAGTTTTTATAAGCAGGCCGCACCGACTCTACGAAGCGGCCTGCACAATGGTATATCGGTTAAAAGTTATCGAATGAAAAGAAGTTCACGGTACTTAGGGAGAGGCCATGACTCGTCATCAACGATGATTTCGAGCTTGTCCACATGGTACCTGATCGCCTCGAGAAGAGGTGCTACGGTATCGTGGTATGCGATAGCCTTCTCACGCTCTGACTCTATCTTGTTGGCAACCTTGCGGGCCTCGATCATCTTGTCGACGTTCTCGATGATGAATGACTCATGCTCGCTGATCTTCTCGATGATCTTCATGTTCTCGCGTGAGATATGGAGTGCCTTCACCTCAGGGAAGATTTCCATCACCTTGTGCACATTGTCGATGAGCATGCTCTGATACCTGGTGACCACAGGGATGATATGGTTGAGACAGAGATCGCCGAAGATACGGCTCTCGATCTGGATCTTCTTGGTATATGTCTCCCACTTGATTTCGTTACGAGCCTCGAGCTCATGTACAGTCATGACCTTGGTCTTCTCGAACATCTTGACAGAAGACTCCTTGAGATAGGCGTCGAAGATGAGCGGAGCAGAAGTCTCGCAATCGAGTCCCCTCTTCTGTGCTTCTTCCTTCCACTCGTCACCGTAACCGTTACCGTTGAAGATGATAGGCTTGATGTACTTGATATCCTCGCGAACGACCTTGAGGATTGCGACTTCCTTCTTCTCACCGGCCTCGATGAGGGCATCGACACGTACCTTGAAATCAGCGAGAGCCTCCGCTACTGCAGAGTTGAGGGTAAGCATCGCGCTTGCGCAGTTAGCCTCTGAACCCACAGCCCTGAACTCGAAACGGTTTCCTGTGAATGCGAAAGGAGAAGTCCTGTTTCGGTCAGTATTGTCACGGAGGAGTGATGGGATAGATGGGAGGTCAAGGCTGAATGAAGTCTTGCCTGCAACCTTGAGAGCATCCTCATCTGCCTTCTCAACATGCTCGAGGAGATCGGTCACGGTCTTGCCGAGGAATGAAGATATGATTGCTGGAGGTGCCTCGTTGGCGCCGAGACGATGTGCGTTGCTTGCAGACATGATGCTGGCCTTGAGAAGGCCGTTGTGATCATATACTCCTTTGAGGGTCTCAGTGATGAAGGTCACGAAGCGGAGGTTGTCCTCTACTGTCTTTCCTGGCGCATGGAGAAGAACTCCGGTGTCGGTTGAAAGGGACCAGTTGTTATGCTTGCCGGAACCGTTGACACCCTTGAACGGCTTCTCGTGGAGAAGGCAGCGGAAACCATGCTTCCTGGCAACACGCCTCATGATCGACATCATGAGCATGTTATGGTCGACAGCGAGGTTGGTCTCTTCAAATATAGGTGCGAGCTCGAACTGGTTAGGAGCGACCTCATTGTGCCTGGTCTTTACTGGAATTCCAAGCTTGAGACCCTCGATCTCGATATCCTTCATGAACTCCTCTACTCTCTCAGGAATGCTACCGAAATAGTGGTCATCCATCTGCTGGTTCTTGGCCGAATCGTGACCCATGAGAGTTCTGCCTGTCATGACGAGGTCAGGACGTGCAGCATAGAGGGCCTCGTCAACAAGGAAGTACTCCTGCTCCCATCCGAGGTTTGATACGACCTTCTTTACATCAGGATAGAAATACTGAGCGACTGCAGTCGCTGCCTTGTCTACTGCATTGAGCGCCTTCTTGAGAGGAACCTTGTAGTCAAGAGCCTCACCTGTGTACGATACGAATATGGTAGGAATCATGAGGGTATCACCGATGATGAACACTGGTGAAGTAGGATCCCATGCAGAATAGCCACGTGCTTCGAAGGTAGAACGGATACCACCAGAAGGGAAAGAGCTGGCATCCGGTTCCTGCTGGATGAGGATCTTGCCGTCAAACTCCATGAGGACTCCTCCCTTACCGTCATGCTCGATGAAACCATCGTGCTTCTCTGCTGTTCCTTCAGTCAGAGGCTGGAACCAATGGGTGTAGTGGGTGACTCCGTGATCGAGAGCCCATTTCTTCATTCCTGCTGCGACAGCATCAGCGGTCTTCATGTCGAGAGACACACCGTTGTCGATGCATGCGATGAGAGCCTTGAGTGAAGATGGGTCAAGATACTTCTGCATCTTCGTCCTGTCAAACACTGACTCCGCGAAATAATCGGACGGAGCGACATTTGGCACATCAATTTTAAATTCTTTCCTGGTGAAAGCCTTGTTCACCACCTCAAATCTTAAAATACTGCTCATAACTGAAAGATTATTTTAAAAAAAGAGACCATTCCCTTGGGAACGGCCTCAAATATGTTTCAAGTTTTTATTTCGCCTTATATCGTGCTAGGCCGTATGTGCACGACAAAAGTCAGAGCCTGCTGGTTCTGATTATTATTCTGATTCTGATTATTCTTATTCTTTAGAATAAGGGAGTATGAAACTGTCTTAAACATTTTAAATCAACGGTTTATCGTTCGATTTGCTGAGTACAAAAGTAAATAAAATTTTTAAAAAACAACATTTTTCTCTTGTTTTTTTCAGAGAATGATTAATTTTGCAGTCCGAAGGAATCACTGAAATCAACGATTAATTCCGACGGAGATGGATTATTTGTTTCATCATAAAATTACGCGTGCTACGGCACGAACTCTCGAACTCCTGGTTTCCATAAAGCAGGACGTTTCCTATCTCCATCGCTCTCAACCACCCAATCTATAGACCCATCGGCTAACGTTGTCGTCATCGACTCCCGGCTGATGGGTTTTTTCTTTCCAAGCCTGACACCATAGGTTGATCAGGTAGGAAATCAAGGGCCATGTCCAAGCAGAAACCAGGACGTGACCAAGACAGATACAAACTTTAGGACCGCAAACAGAATACAATGGAACCTATAAAGCACGAATGCGGAGTAGCGATGATAAGGCTGCTCAAACCGCTTGAGTACTATGTCGAGAAATATGGAACCGACAGGTATGCGCTGAACAAGCTGTACCTGATGATGGAAAAGCAGCACAACCGCGGACAGGAAGGAGCCGGCATGGCCTGCGTCAGGCTCGGCGAACAGCCAGGACATGAATACATGTACAGGGAGAAGGCCGAGGGAAAGGATGCAATCACGAAGATCTTCGCCGAAGCCAACCGCCAGATTTCCGAATCAAGTACGGAAGACGGCAATGCGCCGTTCATCGGAGAGCTCATGATGGGACATCTCCGTTACTCCACCACGGGAAAGAGCGGTCTGAAGTACGTTCACCCTTTCCTCCGCAGAAACAACTGGAAGGCAAAGAACCTCTGCCTCTGCGGAAATTTCAACATGACGAACATGGAAGAGGTGTTCGCGAAGCTCACCAAGAGCGGCCAGCATCCAAGAATCTATTCCGACACATACATCCTTCTCGAGGCTATGGGCCACAGGCTCGACAGAGAATGCGAGCGAAACTTCGAAGAAGCGAAGAAGCTCGGTCTCGAGGACCAGAACATCACCGAGTACATCGAAAGCCACATGGATATGGGCAATGTTCTTCGCACCACGATGCCTCATTTCGATGGCGGATACGTCATGTGCGGTCTCACAGGCAGCGGTGAATTCTTCTCGATGAGAGACCCTAACGGAATCAGACCTGCATTCTATTACCAGGACGATGAGATCATAGCCCTCGCCAGCGAGCGCCCGGTACTCCAGACGACCTTCGACCTTGAATGCGAGCAGGTTACCGAGCTCGAGCCAGGACAGGCTCTCATAGTGAACAGGGAGGGCAAGATGAGACTCGAGCAGATCGTACCGGCGGGGAAGAGACTCGCATGCAGTTTCGAGAGAATCTACTTCAGCCGAGGCAACGACAGGGACATCCACATCGAGAGGAAGAAGCTCGGATACCAGCTGCGTGAGAACATACTGAAATCAATCGACAACGACATCGAGCACACGGTATTCACCTATATCCCGAATACGGCTGAGGTGGCTTACTACGGAATGGTCGAGGGAATGAGGGAACTCTACCCTGCCGTGAGGTCGGAGAAAGTCGTGTCCAAAGACATAAAGATGAGAACATTCATCACTGAGGACAGTTCCCGAAACGACCTGGCCGCCCATGTCTATGACATCACGTACGGCGTCCTCAATCCTGGGGTAGACTCTCTGGTCGTGATCGACGACAGCATAGTCAGGGGAACGACTCTCAAGGAGAGCATCATCAGGATACTCGACCGTCTGCATCCGAAGAAGATCGTCCTCGTCAGCTCATCTCCGCAGGTACGCTATCCTGACTGCTATGGAATCGACATGTCCCACATGAACGAGTTCATCGCATTCAGAGCAGCCATCGAACTGCTCAAGGACAATGGACAGTCGTCTGTCATCGACGAGGTCTACCAAAAGTGCAAGAGCCAGGAAGGACTTCCTTCTACACAGATAAAGAACTACGTCAAGGAAATATACGCACCGTTCACCGACGGACAGATAAGCGGCAAGATGGTGCAGATGCTCAGGCCATCAGGCGTAAAGACACCTATCGAGATAGTTTACCAGACAATCGACGGACTCCACAAAGCCTGTCCTGACCATCTGGGAGATTGGTATTTCAGCGGTGACTACCCTACTCCTGGCGGATACAGGATACTGAACTCAGCATTTATCGACTACTACGAAAAAGTATATGGAACTAAATAAAATGGAAAGGAAAGCAACTCTCAGATTAAGTGACGGAACCGAATTCCACGGCACCTCATTCGGATATGAGATGCCTGTTGCCGGAGAGATCGTATTCAACACGGCGATGACAGGATACCCGGAAAGCCTCACCGACCCTTCATACGAGGGTCAGATCATGGTGATGACCTACCCGTTGGTAGGTAACTACGGCGTGCCTTCGGTCGGTACCGAAGCAAACGGAATCAGCAGTTACATGGAGAGCGACAGGATACATGTATCCGGCATGGTCGTATGCGACTACAGCGAGGAGCATAGCCATTGGCTCAGCAACGAGTCGCTCGGCGACTGGCTCAAGAGAGAGAAGGTACCTGGAATCACAGGAATCGACACCCGAGAGCTCACCAAGATACTCAGGGAAAAAGGCGTCATGATGGGCAAGATTCTCATCGACGGAATGGAGGAGGTCCCAGATGCAGAATACGACGGAAAGAACTTCGTAGACGTCGTATCATGCAAGGAAATCATCAATTACACTCCAGAAAACCCTATTGGAAAGAAGATCGTGCTCATCGACTGCGGCGTCAAGGACAACATCATCAGATGTCTTCTCAAGCGCGGGCTCGAGGTCATCAGGGTTCCTTGGAACTACGATTTCAGAGGCATGGCTTTCGACGGACTCTTCCTCGGAAACGGTCCAGGAAATCCGGACAACTGCAGCATGACTGCGGAACATCTCCGTCTCTTCATGGAAGAAGAGATTCGCAATGGAGGCAACGTCCGTCCTATCATGGGAATCTGCATGGGAAACCAGATGCTCGGCAAGGCAGCAGGTGCCAAGATTGACAAGCTCAAATATGGCCACCGCAGCCACAACCAGCCGGTACGCATGGTTGGTGGGACAAAGTGCTTCATCACCACACAGAACCACGGATACGCAGTCAACGCGAAGACCCTCGGCCCTAACTGGAACGAATATTTCGTGAACATGAACGACGGTACGAACGAAGGCATCAAGCATATCAGGTACCCATGGTTCTCAGTTCAGTTCCATCCGGAGGCATGCGCGGGACCGCTCGACACAGAATTCCTTTTCGATGAATTTGTAAAGACTTTGTAGCGATGATAGACAAGAAGATAAGCAAAGTGTTGCTCCTCGGATCCGGAGCACTCAAGATCGGTGAGGCCGGAGAGTTCGATTACTCAGGTTCACAGGCGCTCAAGGCGCTCAGAGAGGAAGGAATAGAGACCATCCTCATCAACCCTAACATCGCCACGGTCCAGACAAGCGAAGGCGTCGCAGACCAGATATATTTCCTTCCAGTGACTCCGTATTTCGTGGAAAGAGTCATCGAGAAGGAACGTCCGCAGGGTATTCTCCTCGCATTCGGAGGCCAGACCGCACTCAACTGCGGAGTCGAGCTCCACAAGAGCGGCGTGCTCGAGAAATATGGCGTCAAGGTGCTTGGAACTCCTGTCCAGGCAATCATCGACACCGAAGACAGGGAACTCTTCGTGGGCAAGCTTGACGAAATCGGTGTCAAGACCATCAAGAGCCACGCTTGCGAAAACATCGAAGAGGCACGCAAGGCTGCAGAAGACCTCGGATATCCAGTCATCCTCAGGGCAGCATACGCACTCGGCGGTCTCGGAAGCGGATTCTGTGACAATGAGGAAGAACTCAACACCCTCGCGGAGAAAGCATTCAGCTTCTCACCTCAGGTTCTCGTCGAGAAGAGCCTCAAGGGTTGGAAGGAAATCGAGTATGAGGTTGTCCGTGGCCGTTATGACAACTGTATCACCGTCTGCAACATGGAGAACTTCGATCCGCTCGGCATCCACACCGGCGAGAGTATCGTCATCGCTCCTTCACAGACACTCAGCAACACAGATTACCACAAGCTCAGATCTTTGAGCATCAGCATAGTACGTCACATAGGAATCGTCGGAGAGTGCAACGTGCAGTATGCATACGACCCTATGAGCGAGGACTACAGAGTAATCGAGGTCAACGCCAGACTTTCGCGAAGCTCAGCTCTCGCATCTAAGGCTACCGGTTACCCCCTCGCGTTCATCGCTGCGAAGCTCGGACTCGGCTACGGTCTCTTCGAGCTCAACAACAGCGTGACTCACACGACACCTGCATTCTTCGAGCCTGCACTCGACTATGTGGTCTGCAAGATTCCACGCTGGGACCTCGGAAAGTTCAGGGGCGTAGACCGCGAGCTTGGCAGCTCCATGAAGAGCGTCGGTGAGGTAATGGCCATCGGAAGGACTTTCGAGGAGGCTATCCAGAAGGGTCTTCGCATGATCGGCCAGGGCATGCACGGATTCGTCGGAAACAAGGAGCTTGAGCTTGAAGACGTAGACAAGGCACTCCGCTCCCCGACCGACAAGCGTATCTTCGCAATCGAGAAAGCATTCGCGGCCGGTTACGACGTGGAAAGGGTTCATGAGCTCACAAAGATCGACAAATGGTTCCTCGAAAAGCTCATGAAGCTCCACAATATCTACCAGGAGCTCGGCAAATACAACATCACCACCATCACGGAGGACATGATGAGGAAGGCAAAGAAGTATGGTTTCACCGACTTCCAGATTGCCAGAGGAATGAGAATGGAGCATGACACCGATCTCGAGGAGGCAATGTTCAACGTACGTCAGGTAAGGAAAGCCATGGGCATCCTTCCTTTCGTAAAGCAGATCGACACCCTCGCAGCCGAGTATCCTGCGATGACCAACTACCTCTACCTCACCTACAACGGTTGCGCCCACGACATCAAGTTCGAAAGGGACGGCAAGAGCGTCATCGTACTCGGTAGCGGTGCATATCGTATCGGATCTTCGGTAGAGTTCGACTGGTGCGGCGTCCAGGCCCTCAACACCATCAGGAAGGAAGGATACCGAAGCATCATGGTCAACTACAACCCGGAGACAGTATCCACTGACTACGACATCTGCGACAGGCTCTATTTCGACGAGCTCTCAAAGGAGAGGGTACTCGATATCATCGATCTCGAAGCGCCTCACGGAGTCATCGTCAGCACAGGAGGACAGATTCCGAACAACCTTGCCATGACGCTCGACGAGCAGAATGTTCCTATACTCGGTACCCAGGCGAAATATATCGACAACGCTGAAGACAGGGACAAGTTCTCAGCAATGCTTGACCGCATCGGAGTCGACCAGCCGGAGTGGAGCGCGCTCACCTCAATGAAAGACGTCAGGAAGTTCATCAAGAAGGTCGGCTTCCCTGTTCTCGTACGTCCTTCGTACGTGCTCAGCGGAGCAGCCATGAACGTATGCTCGAACATGGATGAGCTCGAGAAATTCCTCACCCTCGCCGCAAACGTCAGCCAGAAGCATCCTGTCGTGATCTCCAAGTTCATGCAGAACACCAAGGAGGTAGAGATGGATGCAGTCGCAAGAGACGGAGAGATCCTGGCGTACGCAATCTCGGAGCACATCGAATATGCCGGTGTACATTCAGGAGACGCTACTATCCAGTTCCCTGCCCAGAAACTCTACGTGGAGACTGTGAGAAGGATCAAGAAGATTTCTGCGGAGATCGCACGCGAGCTCCACATCTCGGGTCCGTTCAACATTCAGTATCTCGCGCGCGACAATGAAATAAAGGTAATCGAGTGTAATCTCCGTGCGAGTCGCTCATTCCCATTCGTCAGCAAGATTCTCAAGATAAACCTCATCGATCTCGCGACCAAAGTCATGCTCGGCATTCCTGTCGTGAAGCCGGAGAAATCCTTCTTCGATTTCGACTATGTCGGAATCAAGGCTTCGCAGTTCAGCTTCAACAGGCTCCAGAAAGCAGACCCGGTACTTGGTGTGGACATGGCTTCTACCGGAGAGGTAGGATGTCTCGGTGACGACACCAACACCGCTCTCATGAAGGCAATGCTTGCCGTGGGAAACAGGATTCCTCAGAAAGGCGTGCTCATGTCAACCGGCCAGACCAAGGAAAAGGCAGCACTGCTCGACGCAGCCAAGATGCTTATCGAGAAGGGATACCAGATCTATGCGACCAAGGGAACAAGCCGTTTCTTCAAGGAGAACAAGGTTCCAAACACCCTCGTATACTGGCCAAGTGAACCAGAGAAGACCCCGCAGGCCCTTGACCTCATGCACAGCCGCGAGATTGACATGGTGGTGAACATCCCTAAGAATCTCACCGTGCATGAACTCTCGAACGGATACAAGATCAGAAGGTCGGCAGTTGACCTCAACATTCCGCTGATCACCAACGCGCGCCTCGCAGCGGCATTCATCCAGTGCTTCTGCACCATCACGCCTGACGACCTTGCAATCAAGAGCTGGTCAGAATATAAGTAGAAAAGACAGAATAGAAGCAAGTAATAATGGACACAAGGTATATATTCGTAACAGGCGGTGTGGTTTCATCGCTAGGAAAGGGAATAATCTCGGCATCACTGGGTAAGCTTCTGCAGGCCCGTGGCTACAAGATCACGATACAGAAGTTCGACCCGTATATCAACATCGATCCCGGTACACTCAATCCATACGAGCATGGAGAGTGCTATGTGACAGAGGACGGCATGGAAACAGACCTGGACCTCGGACATTATGAGCGCTTCACCGGTATCCGCACGACCCGCGGCAATTCCATCACCACCGGCCGTATATACAAGGCCGTGATCGACAAGGAGCGTCGCGGCGACTACCTCGGAAAGACCATCCAGGTAGTGCCTCATATCACAGACGAAATCAAGAGAAGGATGCTCAGAGCTGATGATCCCGTAAAGTACGACTTCATCATCATCGAGGTCGGCGGAACGATCGGCGACATCGAGAGCGCACCTTTCATGGAGGCAATCCGTCAGCTCCGATGGGAGCTCGGCAAGCGCTGCATCAATGTTCACCTCACCTATATTCCGTACCTCAAGGCTGCCGGTGAGCTCAAGACCAAGCCTACCCAGCATTCTGTCAAGGAGCTTCAGGGTATGGGAATCCAGCCAGAGCTTCTCATCCTCCGTACTGAGGTCCACCTCGAGAGCAATATCCTCAAGAAGGTGGCAGCCTTCTGCAACGTGGATCAGGACTGCGTCATCCAGAGCGAAGATCTTCCGAGCATCTACGACGTCCCCGTAAACATGCTCAACCAGGGTTTGGACAAGGCCCTGCTCAGGAAGATGGACATTCCTGCAGCAGAGGAGACAGACATGCACGGCTGGTATGATTTCGTAGAGAAGATGCACAGCGCACAGAAGCAGGTAAAGATCGGTCTCGTCGGCAAGTACGACCTTCAGGATGCATACAAGAGCATAAGGGAGAGCCTTACCATCGCAGGAATTTACAACGGATGCAAGGTCAAGGCTGAGTTCGTGAACAGCGAAAAGATCACAAAGGACAATGTCGCAAGCATGCTCGAAGGACTCGACGGCATCGTGATATGCCCGGGATTCGGCACACGCGGCATCGAGGGCAAGATCATCGCTGCTGAATACACGAGAGTCAACGACATCCCTACCTTCGGTATCTGTCTCGGCATGCAGATGATGGTTATCAACTTTGCCCGCAACGTCCTCCACATGGAAGACGCAAACAGCAGGGAGTTCGACAACGAAACTTCACACAACGTCATCGACATCATGGAAGACCAGAAGAACCTCACCGAAATGGGCGGTACCATGAGACTCGGAGCATATGCGTGCGACCTCAAGGAAGGCAGCAAGATACGCGAGATCTACGGTGTTCCTCAGATCTCTGAGCGTCATCGTCACAGATACGAGTTCAACAGCACCTTCCGCGAGAAATTCGAGGAGGCTGGAATGAAGTGCGTAGGTACAAATCCCGAGACAGGCCTCGTGGAGGTTGTCGAGATTCCTTCACTGAAGTGGTACATAGGCGGTCAGTTCCACCCTGAATATTCGACTTCGGTACTGAATCCACATCCTATGTTCATGTCTTTCATCAAGACAATCGCAGAATAAAAAGAGAGAGGCGCCAGCCTTTTTCTCCATCATAGTTCCAATACTACCGACCCCGATAGCTGTGAAGTTATCGGGGTCACTTTTATAAAAAGACTCCCGGCAGCAGCATAGCTGTCGGGAGTCATGAAATTGTATCAGGATTGATTAGTCAACCTTAGGAAGCATAGCGAAATACTTCTCGAGTTCCTCGTCTGTAGGGATGACATCATCCATAGTACCTGAGTTGTATCTCTCGTAAGCAACGAGGTCGAAGTAACCTGTACCAGAGAGGTTGAAGACGATAGTCTTGGCCTCACCGGTCTCCTTGCACTTGAGAGCCTCATCGATAGCGATCTTGATGGCATGGCTACTCTCTGGAGCAGGAAGGGTTCCCTCAGCACGGGCGAAGGTCACTGCTGCCTTGAACACCTCAGTCTGCTCGACAGCGCGGCACTCGAAGAGGCCATCATGATAGAGTTGAGAAAGGATAGTGCTCATACCGTGGAAACGGAGACCGCCTGCACGGTTTGCAGATGGGATGAACTGGCTGCCGAGAGTGTACATCTTTGCGAGAGGGCAGATACGTCCTGTATCAGCGAAGTCGTATGCGAACTTACCCTTGGTGAAGCTTGGGCATGATGCAGGCTCTGCTGCGATGATCTTATAGTCAGCCTCACCGCGGAGCATCTCGCCGATGAATGGAGTTGCGAAACCACCGAGGTTAGATCCACCACCTGTACATCCGATGAGGATGTCTGGCTTGATGCCGTATTTCTTGAGAGCGGTCTGTACCTCCTGTCCGATCACGGTCTGATGGAGAAGTACCTGGTTGAGGACTGAACCGAGCACATACCTGTAACCCTCGTTTGATACTGCGGTCTCGACGGCCTCGGAGATTGCGCAGCCAAGGCTGCCGGTGGTGCCAGGATGCTCCTCAAGGATCTTGCGACCAACGTTGGTAGTGTTGCTAGGAGAAGGAGTGACAGATGCACCGAAGGTACGCATAACCTCACGACGGAATGGCTTCTGCTCGTAAGAGCACTTCACCATGAATACCTTACAGTCAAGTCCGAAATAGGTGGATGCCATACTGAGTGCGGTTCCCCACTGGCCTGCACCGGTCTCTGTGGTAACGCCCTTGAGACCCTGCTTCTTTGCATAATATGCCTGAGCGATTGCAGAATTGAGTTTGTGGCTGCCAGAGGTGTTGTTACCCTCGAACTTGTAATAGATCTTGGCAGGAGTGCCGAGAGCCTTCTCAAGGAAGTAAGCCCTGACGAGCGGAGAAGGTCGATACATCTTGTAGAAAGAAAGAATCTCGTCCGGAATGTCGAAGTACTTGGTGTCATTGTCAAGCTCCTGCTTGTTGAGTTCCTCGCAGAAAATCGGATTGAGGTCCTCAAGAGTAAGTGGCTGGAGTGTTCCTGGGTTAAGAAGCGGAGCGGGCTTGTTCTTCATGTCCGCACGGACATTGTACCACTGCTTAGGGAGTTCGTCCTCTGAGAGGTAGATCTTGTAAGGAATTTTCTCTTCCATGTCAAAAAGTTATTAAGCTGTTATTATATAGTTGATAATTTCAAAAAATGGAGCTCAGTCGTATTACGTCTGAGCTCCATGTATGGTTACATATTGGCTTAAACCCCCTACGACTACTTGAGTTGTAACAGGCGCCACCACCAATAATTGTTATTCCTTGTCTTCATGTATTGCAAATATCTTGATTCTCTTTCAGAAAAGCAAGATTTTATTGATAAATTTAGAGTCAAAGAGCCTTCTTGCGGTCAGAATGTAGAATGAGGAAAACCGATGCGGCAAGACCGATGAGGCAAGCCACGATCGAGGCTTCCGCTCCGAAAGGACCGCCGCTGATGATATCAGGTCCGCTGATAGCCGCATCGAACACGGACTTGGTACCGTTTCCGGATACAGCGAAGCCCAGCACCGGACCCTGGATGAAATTCCATGACCAGTGGAGGCCTATCGGTGCCCATAGCGAACCGGTGAACTTATAGATCACGGCAAGGAAAAGACCAGCTTCGATAGAAATTGCGACAGACGACCATACGGTAGCGTTGTCGTTGAAGATGTGCGTGAAGCCAAAGAGAAGCGCAGAAACGATGAGCGACGGCCACATTCCCCACTTCTGATCGATCAGGCGGTAGATGATTCCACGGAACAGCACTTCCTCCCCCACTGCCACGACGAAGAAGGTCGCAAGGCTGGAGAAAAACGCGGTTGAGTCGAAATGGGACGCCGCGATCCTGTAGCATCCGCAGAGTGAGATGACAGCAGTGACTACTGCAAAATACACAAGACCGAGAAGAAGGCCGAATCCTAGATTCCTGATCGCCAGATTCTGTCTCGCATCTTCGAAAAGATTGAGGTCAATAGGCCACGCACCCTCAAAATAGCGCCTTACGAGCATGTAAAGCACGAGAATTCCGACACCGAAACCGTACGGGACATAAGTCAACGCCGTTGACGAGTCGCCGAACATATAACCCGGGGCTTGGGAAAAGCCATAGGCGAAAAGGAAGAGGATGCTTCCAGCAAAAATATAGATAAGGACGACCCACCAGGGGCTGTCTTTAATGAGTCTGGCCATATTACTTGTTTCTAGATGCCCTGAATTCGTCAAGCTGACGGAAACAGCAGGCATTCATTATCTCCTGCACCCTGCGGTCAAAGTTGTTCTTGATCTCGCACTCGTAGTCATACACGAAAAGCTCGCCGTTCTCTGAAGTATAAGGATGCCACTCCGGCTGACCGGCCACGTTAGGATTACCGGTCTTGGCGAAATTGGCCCACGAGTCACTCATGATGTCTGCAAGCTTGAGATCAGCCTCGGTTGGCTCAGGATTCTGGCCAGGCGCGAGGTGAAGGGTGTTGAAGCAGAATGCAAGCTCATTGCCATGGACAGATGCACCGCTGACTGGTGACTTCCAGTCGAACATGTACATCCATGTGTCCGCAGTCCTCTCCTTCGTGATGGCATCAGCGCAGATAAGGGTCTTAGGCCTGAACATACGGTCCATAGATACAAGGTCCTTGGCAGTCCAGCCTGGGTAAGCCTTCTGGAACTCAGAGATCAGCTCATCGGTAAGGTCACCGAAGACAGGCTCGAGCATTGGCTTGGCGTCATCGAAAGAAAGCTCTCCTTCCATATTGTAGATTGCTCTCTGGAGCTCGTTGAATGTAGTACCGATCATGAGCGGAACGTCATTCGAAATACTTGCAAGGTTATCCTGGAATGGCTGCTGGAGAAGGGTCTCTCCATCAGGTACAGGTCCGAAGCCCCACATCATAGGAGTACCAGGGGTACGTCTTCCGATACTGTTGGCCATGGCCCTCTGACCTGCGTCATAGAGTTCGCGATAAGGGACATCCTGAATCTTGTCGACATCCTCGGGAGCGATTCCGAGTTCCTTGAGAACTGCTGCGCCGAGAGCCTCGGTCATATCCTTCTCGTTGATGTTAAGGATGGTTCCGGACATGATGATAGCCTTGTGGAAGAGTCCCTTCGCTGAAGGCATGCACATGAGAGTACCTACCTTTCCGCCACCACCTGATTCTCCGAAGATGGTAACGTTGTCAGGGTCTCCACCGAAATTGCGGATATTGTCCTGGATCCACTGGAGAGCCATGACGATGTCAAGCATACCAGCATTCGCTGAGTACCTGTACTTCTCGCCGAACTGGCTGAGATCGAGGAATCCGAGAATATTGAGACGATGGTTGAGGCTGACAAGTACGACATCCTTCTTCGCGAGGCCCATGCCAGGATTGCCGTTAGAGGAACCTGAATCGAAGCCACCGCCGTGAATCCAGAGCATGACAGGCTTCTTTGCCTTGGTGTCAGTTGTCCAGACGTTGAGAACACATGAGCCCTGCTCGTTCATGACGTCAGGTGGAAGTTCCCTGCCAGTGTTCTGCATCACCTGAGGTCCCCACTTCTCGCACACCATCACGGTGTCCCAAGGAGTGACAGGCTTAGGTGCCATGAATCTTTCGATCTCAGCATAAGGAATGCCCTTGAAAGCAAGGGTTCCCTCTTCCATGTGTCCCTGAACGAGTCCGTCCTTGGTCTTCACTATAGACGGATCGCTCGGCTGGCAGGAGATTGCCAGGATAGTCGCAGCGGCTGCCGCGAAGAATGAAAATGTCTTGTTCATATAGAATTATTTGGATATTTCCGTGATATCTACTTCTACTGTCTCGAGGATCTCAGCTGACGCCATGTCCTGAGGATTGGTTCCGGGTGCATCCTGAGGTATATCTGTGCCCAGACTGGCAAATAGACCGACCCAGTATGCCGGGAACTCGCCGTCCGGTCCCTTGAAGTTCATCGGAGCTGCGCTGAACAGGGTATCCCCCGTCTCTGTCACATAGCTGTCACGGACGAGTTCAGAACAGTAGAGAGAGCTGTCGTTGGGCACGAAGCTGAGGTTGTAGCTCCTGCCGCAGAAAGAACGTGCATTCCCGACATAACGGTCCATGTCATGGAATCCTCTCAGCCTCTTCACGACGAAGGTCGGGTAAGTACCGTCTCTCAGGGTGAAGTCGCTTAGGAATACGCTCAGTGGATATCGGGCGACACCGTGCTCGGTAGTGGCGTCGATGACCCACTCCCCTTCGTCATCCACATCGATGATTGCAACATGGATGAAGTTGAGTTCTCCGTCGCCTGTCGCGTCGCTGATAGCTTCTGACATGGTACCGGAAATCTGCGAATTGTCAGACTGGACACCGACGAAGACGAGGTCACCCTTCCTGAGCCCTTCATCATACTGGGTACAGGAGGCAAGCATGCAGACAGCCGTAGCCAAGACCATCGCAAATGCGGTCATCATCCTTTTCTTCGTCATGTCAGTTCACGTTCTTTTCTTCAAAAATGCTGGTCCGCAGACCAACTTTCATTCAGATCTGATGTTATATACTATTCGTTTTCCGCCCTATACTGAGCCCAGAGTTCGGTATTCCAGGCAATTACGGCCTGACCATTCCTGAAATATGTGTCAATCACACGGTGGTCAAGGTTCGAAGGCTCCGTGTATGCACTTCCGTCGATGATCTGGGAGATAAGCTCATCCATATCGTTGAGGTATTGCATACCGAAGGTATCGTCACCAAGCTCTGGGAACCAGTCCTTCTGCCAATAGTGGCCTCCATAGAGACGGAGAGCGTCCTTGGCGATTCCGTTGGCAGGGTTGGCGATATATTCCATGAGATGTTTGACTCCACCCACATAGTTCTTGAATGCCTGCAGGTCGAAGAGCCATACGCCATGACCAGAACCCACTGCGTCACCAGTGAAGACGATATCCTGTCCGTCAACGAAGAATACCATTGAACCGGCGGTATGGCCAGGTACGAGGACGGCAGTAAGAGAGATGCCGCCGAGGTCATACTTCTTGAGGTCATCGTAAAGTTCATATTTCACATCAGGGAACCTGGAGACCATTTTTTCGAAATCCTCACGTGGAAGAGAGAAGAACACGTCAGGATTCTCAATGAATGCAGGAAGCATTCCGGTATGGTCACCGTGATTGTGGGTGAAGGTGATGGTGAGAGGCTTGTCACCGATGCGCTCGGCAACGATGTTCTGAATTGACTCCACAGCGTTGTCAGCCCACCTGATATAGTTTGAAAGGTCGATGAGAAGTGCTGATTCTTCACCGACGATGAGATACATGTCAGAGCAGTTGTTGAAATGGGTCTTGTTACCCTCTGCATCAAACTCCTCACCTGCAGGATTCTGATCATTGTAATCCTGGATGTGGTAAATGTTCTGTGTAAAGTTTGTGACGGTGTAAGGGCCCACCACCACTTCGGGATCAAGAGGTTGTGTCTTTGGTCCACATGCAACTGCTGCAACAAGAGCCAGAGCTGCGATTAGAATTCTTTTCATAACGGAAAAATTAGGTTTGTGTATTTGTTGTCATTATTACACAAATATATACATAATAGATTGAAATGGTATCAAGGGATACTGTTATATTTTGTCCGCTGGGATTATTAAATTTGCAGGCAATATAGCAGCATGGTCATGAGAATTCAGAAAGGTATGGATCTGCCCGTTGCGGCAGTCGCGGACGAAGTCAGCAAAAAGCTGATGTCATCTCCGTGTCTCGTGGTCACTGCCGCTCCCGGAGCAGGAAAATCCACACTCCTGCCCCTGATGATCGCAGATTCTTTCGAAGGAAAGATACTGATGCTTGAACCACGCCGTCTGGCGGCACGTCAGATTGCAGAAAGGATGGCATCCATGTTGGGAGAGCCAGTGGGCAAGACTGTCGGATACAGAATCCGATTCGAGAGCAAAGTTTCTTCCGAGACGCGTATCGAGGTGCTCACGGAAGGCATTCTCACGAGGATGCTGGTCGCAGATCCTTTTCTCGAAGGAGTCTCCGTCGTGATATTTGACGAATTCCACGAAAGGAATCTAGCCAGCGACGTAGCTCTCGCTCTTACACGGGAATCTCAAGCTGTCGTAAGGCCAGAGCTGAAGATACTCGTGATGTCAGCGACCATAGATACCGCCGGAATTTGCTCTGCACTAGGAGCATCGCTTGTCGAGAGCGATGGCAGGATGTTCCCCGTCGAGACCATATACACCAACGACGACACCGACGCATTCAACGTAGCCGAGAAGGTCAACCACAGCGTCAGGATCGCCCTCAGGGACAATGATGGTGATGTACTGGCTTTCCTTCCGGGAGAGGGTGAGATAAGGAAATGTGCAGAGCTGCTGGAAGGTGCTGGCGGAGAGAACACGAGCATAATGCCTCTATACGGCATGCTTTCCTCCGTGGAGCAGCAGGCAGCCCTTGCTCCGAGCCGTCCCGGTGAAAGGAAGGTCGTGCTCGCGACGCCGGTCGCGGAAACATCACTCACCATAGAAGGCGTCCGTACAGTCGTGGACTCAGGACTATGCAAGAAGATGGTCCATGACCAGATGAGTGGCATGAGCCACCTGGAGACCGTGCGCATCAGCAAGGACATGGCTACCCAGAGAAGCGGTCGTGCAGGTCGCGTCGCAGAAGGAAGGTGCTACCGTCTGTGGAGCAAGGGAAACGAAGTCCTCATGGCAGAAAACCGCACTCCGGAGATACTGGAGTCCGACCTGGCGCCATTGGTTCTGGACATAGCCGCATGGGGAGGAAACGATCCGATGAGCCTTCCATGGCTCACTGCTCCCCCGACCGCGCACATCGCCCAAGCCACCACACTGCTGAAGGACCTGGGTGCACTTGATGAGAAGGGGAAGATCACCGCACATGGGCGCAGACTCGCCTCACTCCCCTGTCATCCGCGAATCGCGCAGATGCTGGTGCTTGCCAGGAACAGCACACAGAAAGCCCTGGCAGCCGACATCGCAGCGCTGCTCGAGGAAAAGGATCCTATGCCCGGTAACGACTCCGACATCAGCACAAGGATAGAAGAACTTCGTGCCGTTCGTTCCCGTCATGGCAGCGGACGCACATGGTCATGGATAATCAAAGTAGCAGAACAATACCGGTCCATGGTAAAGACCTCGGAAGACAACTGTCCGATTGATTCTCACGAAGCCGGAGCCCTCATCGCCGCAGCATATCCGGAGCGCATCGGAAAGGCTCATGCAGACGGTTGCGGCAAATATCAGCTGTCTTCCGGAGACCTTGCTTCGGGCGAGCTTTCAGATTCGGACAGCGTCCATGAATGGATAGCCGTCGCAAGCATGAATGCCCGTCCAGGTGGCGTAGGACGCATATTTCTCGCCGCTCCGCTCAATCCATCCGACATCAGGAGCATG
>JAGHUQ010000007.1 GCA_018064725.1 Candidatus Cryptobacteroides caccocaballi | reverse complement strand
TCGTCCTTAATCTTGTTCACATACATGTCAGAGAGTTTGTTCTTCTGGTAGCGTGTGATAATTACTCCAGTAAGCTTGAGATTAGGGTTAAGCCTGTCAGACTGGGTGACGTCATTGAAGAGATTCGCAATCATGACCATTCCGGAGTAGGAGAGTCCATCAGCAGTAGATACCATCACGAGATGGTCCGATGCAATCATGGCGTTATAGGTAATAAGGCCGAGTGCAGGTGGACAGTCTATGAGAATGAAATCATAGTCTTTCTTTACTGATTTGAGGAGGTCAAGAAGAAGATATTCTCTTCCGGTAACTGCTGCGGTATCTCTGTCGAAATTGCTGAGCGCAAGTTCTGATGGAATGAGATCAATCATGTCATCAACCTTTTCGATATGGAAGTTCTCCTTATCGATAAATGCATCCCTGATGGTGAGCTGGTGCTGATCTGGCTCGAGAGGGCTGATGATAGTGGTGAGGTTGGCCTGAGAGTCAAGGTCTACGAAGAGAACCTTCTTGCCCATTCTTGCCCATGCCTGGCCTATTGCTGCACAGGTGGTTGACTTACCGACACCACCCTTGTTATTTGCGAAACATACGGTATATGCCATATCTGTAATTATTTGAATACAAATATATAGTTTTCTATAAAACTATCAAAATATAATTATATGGCAATACTTATTAGCGAGAAAAAGAATACACGGAAATATTACCGGATTTACCCTTTGGACCAATTTGTATAACATTGATTTACAACTACTTACACGATTCAAAACATGATTTAAGCGAGTTTTGGAATACTGGAATACGTTTATAAAGCGAGATTTAGAATACCGATTTTTACTGTTTATTTTGCTTCATGATCTTTGTGTATTTAATGTAGACAATACTTAATATATCTTAAGAGAGGGTAGGGGAGTGCACATAATCTATTGAATCTCAGGCGAAACTCAAGGGTGTTTCAAATTACTTTTGCGAGGCTTGAAATACTGTCTGCGAGCTATATAATACTGAAGAGTCTGCATTAGGCGAGGCTTGTAATAAGATGGTTTAATTTGCGAGTTTTATAAGAAACTTCGCGGATTTTGTCGTCCCGGGCCGTCTTTCCTTTTCTATGCTTTGTTTATTTAAATATTGACAATACTTATTAATGTCTTAAGGGATTTTTTCGTGGTTTCTGCAATGTTTTGGGCTTCAATGCTTTGACGGCTTTTTTGAATTTGGTTTTTGCGAGGTGGGCAATACTTCCTGCGAGGAAGGGAATACTTCAGAATATCAAGTTTTGCGAGATGCGTAAGAAAATCGACTGTCAATACGAGTTTTGGAATACCCGAGGGATTTATGCGAGATTTAGAATACTGAAGTCATATGAGTCCGGAATTCTTTTTCTCGCGTTATTTTATATTTGGCGAGTTTTGGAATACTATCCTATTTTTTGCGAATTGAAGAATACTTGAACCATTTGCTATAGGAGTTTTGCGAGTTTTTCTTAACTTTGCTCGTGAAACTGATCGGCGGTATTCTTTTTATCGCAAAATTGCCCTAACGTTTATATAATGGCTGAAGAGAAAATTTCTAAGGAAGTGGTGGAGTCCTATATATTCTCCACTGTCCGTGCTGATTTCGGTATTTATTCGGAGCGTCTGCTCCTTCGTCTTGTGGAGCTTGCACAGCGTGAGGTAAAGGGACTTGATTTCAAAGGTGGCTCGAGCATCGGCAAGGTTACTGTAGGTGCCTGGGGCGATGCTGAGATCACCATTCCGGTGAAGGATATTCTTTCAGGAGAGGACGACAAGAACTATTCTAAGGCGAAGACTGCGGTCAAGGGTCTCATGGGCAAGTTCCTGGAGTATGAGGACGATAAGAAATATCGCGCTACGCACATCCTTAACGAGGTGGATGTGGACAAGGTCGCCGGCAAGATGATAATTCGCGTAAACAGGAATATTTGGGGTGCTATGCTCGATTTCTCCAAGGGTTTCCGAAAGTATGAGCTCGAGACGGCGGTGAAGCTTCGTGGAAAGTACTCTCTGAGGATATATAAGCTCGTCAGCAAGCAGACGGATCCTATTTCATATAGTATTGCCGAGCTGAGGCAGATGTGGGGCCTTACGGACAAGTATAAGAAGGTTGACGATTTCATCAAGAACACGATAGTCGCTGCCAAGGAGGAGCTCGACAGGGTCAGCCCTGATTCATTCGATTATTCGCTGACGGCGTCTAAGAGTGCGGAGGTCAATCAGAACAAGAAGGGTCGCCCTTCCATCACTTTTGTCACCTTCTTCCCGAAGAGGGTGGTGCGCAACGAGTCCGCTGATGCTCTCCGAAAGGAGATGAGCCCGTCCATGCTGCTCGACAGGGAGGTCATGGACCTGCTGAAGAATACGCTGGGCTTCGAGCCGGAGGGCATTCATGCGAACATTTCCGTGCTGGACATGGCGGCAAAGGAGTTCGATCTTTACGAGTTCCTCAAGAAGATCGCTCCGTCTGCGACACGTGCTGCAAATACGCAGGGCTATGTGATCAATGCGATAAAGAAGCACCTTCACGAGAAGCATGGTGTTTCTTTCGTGAATGGTACTATCGTCACCGATCCGAAGGCTGTGAAGAGATCTTCTCCGAGGCGCAACGAGGCCAAGAGTCTTGCCGACATCCTTGGTTCGAAGGAGTAGATTCACCCTCTGTTTCCGTCATTATCTGTCCATGTGGACGGTCATCTGAGGAAATGGGAAGTTGATTCCGTTCTCCGGGAGGACCTTGTAAATCTTTTCGTAGGTTTCGAAGAATACGCCCCAGTAGTCTGCAGCCTTGGCCCAGATCCTGAAGGTGAAGTCCACGCTGCTTGCATTGAGGTTCACGAGGCCCACGAATGGGTCTGCAGGTGCGCCTTCTGATGCAGCGAGCACTCTCTTGTCAGCAGCGGCGATGCCGAGGAGAAGTTCCTTGACCTTGTCTGCGTCACTTCCGTACTCCACACCGACGGTGAAGTCCACCCTGCGGTATTCCATCTTCGAGAAGTTGTTGATGGTTCCGTTGGAGAGGGTTCCGTTGGGGAGTATGATGACTCTGTTGTCCACAGTGATGAGCTTGGTGCTGGTGATGTTCATCTCGCTGACGGTGCCGGCGAAGCCCTGTGCCTCGATGTAATCACCGACCTTGAACGGTTTGAAAGCGAGAATCATGATTCCGCCCGCGAAGTTCTGCACTGTGCCGCTGAGCGCCATGCCGATTGCCATACCGCCGGCAGCAAGGAGGGCTGCGAGTGAGGTGGTCTCGACTCCGAGGGTGCCGACTGCGACGATGATGACGATTACCCAGAGGGCTGCGGTCACGAGGCTCATGGTGAATGAGACGATTGCCGGCTCAGTCTTCTTCTTGTTGAAAAGGTTCGTGAGTATCTTCTTTACCCATCGGATGACGTAACCTCCGAGTATGTAGATAAGCAGTGCGGCTACGACCTTGAGACCGAACTGGAGCGCCTTTTCACCGAGCGAGGCGAGGAGCTGGTCGGCTGGAGTCGAGCTTACCTTGTTCATGGTCTCGATGAGGGTCTTCTCAACTGCGCTCTTGCCGGTGGTGTCGAGGATTACGTTCTTTGCGGAGTCGATGGCGCCTGTAACTGCGACGATGGTGGAGTCGCTGGCGGGTATGATGTTCAATAAATGGTTAAGCATTGTCTTCATGTTTAAGTTTGGGGCGTGAATTTACGAAAAAATTTCTATCTTGTCCCGTTATTATGATTCAGGATATGAGGACAGCGATATATGGAGCAGGTTCGCTGGGTACGATACTCGGCGCGTTTATAACCAAGAATGGTGGTCAGATTGACCTTATCAACAGGAATAAGGCCCATGTGGCGGCGCTCAAGGCCAATGGTGCGACGGTCTGCGGAACGATGGAGTTCAATCAGAAGGTGAATGCTTACACCGTCGATGAGATGTCCGGTGTGTATGATATCATCTTCCTGATGACCAAGCAGCAGCAGAATGCCGAGGTCGTGACCTTTCTCAAGGATTATCTTGCCGAGGATGGCGTGATCGTGAGCTTGCAGAATGGTATTCCTGAGCTCCAGATCGGTGAGATCGTGGGTGAGGACAGGGTTCTTGGATGTACGGTCGCATGGGGTGCCACGATGCTGGAGCCTGGCGTCTGCGAACTTACCAGCGAGCCTGAGCATCTGACCTTCTCGCTTGGCTCATTGTCCGCTGTTCCCAGTCATCATATTGGCGAGGTGCGCCGTCTTCTCGAGCTCATGGGCCCGTGCGTGCTTGACAATAATTTCATCGGTTCTCGCTGGAGCAAGCTGCTGATCAATGCGGCGTTCTCCGGAATGAGCGCGGTGCTTGGATGCACTTTCGGTGAGGCTGCGGGACCTAAGGAGTCCAGGCGCATCGTCCAGCTGCTCATCAAGGAGTGCATCGACGTGTGCGCGAAGGGCGGAATCAAGATTGAGCCGGTGCAGGGCAAGGATATCGTCAAGCTGCTCGACTACCACAATCCTGTAAAGAAGGCTATCTCTTTCTTCATAATTCCTATTGCCATCAAGAAGCATGCGCTGATTAAGGCGAGCATGCTGCAGGATATCGAGAAGGGCAAGAAGTGCGAGGTGGATGCGATCAACGGTGTGGTATGCAAGTTCGGCCGCAAATTCGGCTGCCCAACTCCTATGAACGACAAGGTCGTGGAGATCCTTCACAAGTGCGAGGAGGGCGTCCTGACTCCTTCGTTTGAGAATCTGAAGCTTTTCTAGGCCGCCCTCCGGTTTTGTTGGTCAGCTTGCGGCTGTTTGTGCAGCGCCCTCGGTCGTAACTAGCTGACTAGCAGCGGATATGCAGACTGACGGCTCCCCCGCGTGGGGGAGCCGTCCGTGTTCCATAGGCTGATAGCCAATGACTTACGCCAGTTGGCTATTTGATGTTGATGAAAGGAGTGGTGTTGCTTCCCGAGTAGGTAGGGAGCTTGCCGTCCCATTTCTCGATTGCGTACTGCTCGACGAGGAGGGCGTTGAGAGATGCCGATACAACTCTGTTGTAGTATGCCTCTCCGTCACCCTTGATCTTGAGGGCCTGGGCCTCTCCCTCGGCCTTCGCAATCTCAATCTTCGCCTCTGCTTCCGCCTCCTTCACCTTGTTCTCCGCCTTCAATGCATTCTGTACCTTGATGTGTTCCATGCAGATCGCAACTCTGCATGCGTTCTCTTACGAACTGCTATATATTGCTATATAGATCAGACTATATCTTCACCTTCAGCATTACCTGGTAAGGGTCCCCCATTTCCATCACCCTTTGCTTGTGATGTACTCTCTTTCGAGATAGTCGTTGAACCTAGATGCATATGTTCATAAATCAACTTAATGTGTGAAAAGAATTCTTCCTTTTCGTAAGTCCGTTTCATATAGTTGCACTTAGCACAACATGGAACGCAGTTGTCTATTGTGTAGCCTATCCTGGAATCTATTCTATCTATTCCATTGTAATAGAATAGCGGCTCTTTTGTACTTCCTCTTTCTTCGACAAACTTTTGGTTCGTCTGAGGTTGACTGCCACAATAGGCACAGTCTTGTTGAATTATGCTGTCGTATTCTTCGAACGTAAGATTAAAGTCGTGGTTTCGAGACTTTGCATTCCTTTTCGAATTACGATACAAATAACGCCTGAAGCCCATCTGATGGCAGTTTGTGTCCAAGAGGTGTCGGTTATGTGCTTCTTGCTGATCTCCTGTTTGGTATCTAGCGATAGTCGCAGGGACGCAAAACTTAACTTCTCCAGTTGGTATATAAACACATCTCCATCTGGTTTCGATGCATTTCTTTGTCTGGATCTGCACCTCTTCGATAGTTTTCCAATTTCCATACACTGTGTTGGGCAGCAGGAAATATTTTTTTGCGTTCTTTGTCTTTGGCATCTTTGGCTTCTGATTGTCCGCCGGTTGCAGGTCGGTGGAGTTTCCAGAAATTAAAGGGAATTATACATAAGGATTTCTCCTTAGCAGACCATACGTTTAGCCTCGTTCTTTGCATTGATTGCTTCGGTGAGGGAAGCAGGTGGGTCAATCTTCGTGGTGAATTCGCGTACGATGAAACCTTCACGGTTCATGGATTCGTCAAGCCTTGCCCTGACCTCGGCCTCGAACTTCGCGCGGTTCGCCATCAACTCGTCTGAGGTGTAGTTGTTCGCGCAGGTTCGGTATGCCTCGAAGATGCAGGTCTTGATGTATCCGAGCTCGAGTTCTCCGACAGGCTTGCGGTACTTGATGAAGATCTCGGTCGCCATGTCCTCGTTGATCTGGTATGCGAGGGTAGGGGTCATCGAGAAGATCGCCGCGTCCTTAGGATTGACGGTGAACGGATCATAGGTGACTCGCTGGATGAAGGTAGGATACTCGAAGATCTCTTCGGTGATCGGGTTGAACCATACCCATCCGCGGCAGGTGCCTTCCTCACCGCCCCTGAGGTTCTCGTTCGCCGACCACTTCTTGAAGCGGATGCCGACCGAAGCCGAGTCGATGGTGGTACAGCATGAAGCCATTACCACGATGGTCATCACTGTGACGATAATCGATGTCACTGCGCCTTTTCTGATTTTGAATGCTGGTGTTGCCATAGTTGTTATATTATGATGTATTTGTTGTCATGTATATCAATAGCTTGTTTTATGTCGCCTATTGTTCAAATATAGATAATTGTTCTTGTTAAACATTCACATGATGATCAGAATGTATGGAAAACATCCGTTTTCGTGTGTCTGATTTTGAAAAAAATAGAAGTGGAAGGCTTTAAGGCCAACCACTTCTAATACTTTTTTCAACGTTTTGCAAGCACCAATGAAATTATAGAAACAAGGGCGAAACCTATACAACATCGTGCGATAGCAAAATACCATACCGGCATGGATGTCAACGGTATGAAGGCTGAAATAGACAACAAGATGTTATTTAAGAGCCGTCTGCTTTTTTCTGGGTCGCAATCATGCTTAATCATAATTCCATATAACAGGCATCCCATCAAGAGGAGTATGAAGTAAACAATGAGGGCGGGGTAGTCAATTCCTCCTACTTTGTAAAATAGCTTTCCAACTATCCAAATGATGAGAGGTAGGGTAACAAAGTACCGCAGTATAAAATCTAGCAGTTGTGTTTTTTTCATGGTTATTCGAGTAATCTTGTGATACATTCTATTCCTGATGTTGTGAGCGATGACGCTAAAGCGCTTTGTGGCCCGAGACGAAACCCGATTATAGCACCGGCAATATCGCTAGCTATTATAGGCTTAACTGTGTCCCAAGTGCTGTTGGTTGTGGATGAACTATCGTCCATAATAACTGTGATGTTATGATTACCATTGAGTCTGATTTCTACTGTTGGGTACCCTATATAAGAAATTACAATTACAGCGTTAGCGGAACTTACAGGAAGACTAAATCTGCCATCATAGTCGCATGTTACTCCATGCGTGGTACCTCTTTCATAAACATTTGCCCCTATCAGGCCGGTGTTAGTAGTGCGGTCAATAATTCTTCCTGTCAAAATGTATCCAGCAGTCGAACTATAAGGCTCAATAGGACTGTCATAATGGCTATACCAGAATGTTGCACTTGAGTCTGCTATGTCAATAACATCCATGTATATATTCCTTTCGTCTGCCGGAATGTGTGGGTTTGATAAAAGGTCAGTTTGTATTGCTTGTGTCAAATATCGATATTCAGGAAGGGACGTTGATTCTAATAAGCAGTTTTCAAGGGCAGAGACGAAATTAATCAGTCGGGAATCCCCTTCTATACAGTTTTTTACATCATCAAACAGCGACTCTACGTTGTCTGCCTCATTAGGGGATAGGGGGTATAGCGTTATAGCAGAATCACAAGAGTAACAATCACTGACCCTGCTTTGATAACCTGTGGCTGCGACAAAGACAAAACGATTGCTTACTGATTCAATAATATACTCCCCGTCAGTATTGACATCATAAACATCTTCACCATCTTCTAATGGGGCGATGATCGCGGAAGTAATAGGGGCATTATTAGGGTCTGTTATTAGAAAACGATAGCTGCTTGTGGACTTTGTTTTGATGTTATCCCCAATAAGACTTTTAATTATTCTATTTAAAGACTCAACGTGATTGCTTCCTTGGCAATGTAACAACTGTTCCATTGCCAAGTTGTGTATATGCCCAGGATTGTTGTTGAAAGAATCGGCTTGCTCTAGTGCCGGTTCTTGAATTAACGTACAACCGGTGTTTAATAATGCTAAAGACGCCGTTGCAAGAAGAATGAATAATAGCTTTTTCATGCTGATTTTTGTTTGAGTTGATTTTCTAAAAATGATATGTGATCACGTGTCAGTATTTTTGTCAGACGTTTCAGGTTTCTTTATCCTTGGATTTTTTCTTGATGCAAATAAAATGGAAATTTCAGTATGACGGGAGGTTTGATATTCACCCTAAAGTATGTATTTCGTGAGCGTACTATAAAATACATACTTTAGGGTGAGGCTTATATGACTAAACCTGCTAATTTTGTTGAGGAAAAACATGAATTAAGAAATGATAGATGTAAACAGATTGCTGTCAAACAACGTAACGTCGCAGAGCTTTTTGGACGAGGAAGAAGTCATGGGGATAATAGCGGGTGTCAAAGCATGCTCGATCGCGAACAACTTGAGCTCAGTTGTTGTAGACTTTGACAAGCATAGGACTGTATTCATGTCCGACAATCTCCTTTATCTTGATGAGGCAACTATAAGTGATTTCAAGAGAACCAGCGAAAATCCATACTGGGCTTTAGTCTCAGAAGATGTCTTGGATGTGCTTATAAGAATACATGACGACTACTCGAAACTAAGAAACGCTATGTCTGAGGAAGAATACCGCGGTCATGTGTGTACGATGGACTATCCGATTATCATCAAAGGGCGAGAATTTTATATCAATTCCCGATTTATCCCTCTCAGAATGCGAGCAGAAGGAATAACAAACCTGGGACTGTTCACATTCGTCCCTTCCAATAGGAAAGAGATGACTTTTCTCGTGAAAGCACCTTCAGGCAAACGCTGGACTTATGACTTTTCCAAGGGGGAGTTCAAGCAATTAGATCTTGCACTTAAACTTAGCATAACAGAAAAAGCCATACTTCAGAGGGCTAGGAAAGGCCTGTCCAACGAAGAAATCGCAAAAGACCTGTTCCTTTCCTTAAATACAATAAAGAGTCATCGTTTGCATATCTTCAAGAAGTTGAACGTTACCACAATAACGGAAGCATTGCTTGTAATAGGAAATTACCAATTATTATAGAAGAGTGGTCTCAACAGGTGACCTCTTGAGTGTTTGACTCAGTAGGCGAGAATAATTACAGAAGAAAAGGAGTATCTTTGTCAGAGACATATCTAATTACCGAATACCGATGAAATACGATTTTGATGAGATAATCTCCCGCGAGGGGACCAACTGCTACAAGCACGAGTATCTGATGGATATATGCGGCAGGACGGACGTCCTTCCGATGTGGGTCGCAGACATGGAGTTCAGGACGCCGGATTTCGTGCTCGAGACCATCCAGAAGCGCCTTGCGCAGGGCATCCTCGGATATACCTGCCCGTCGAAGGAATACTATGAGGCGATCTGCAGGTGGAACAGCGAGCAGTATGGACTCGAGATCACGCGCGAGATGATCAACTACATCCCTGGCGTCGTGAGCGGCATCTACATGGCGATGCTGGCATTCACGGAGAAGCGCGACAGGATACTCATCATGGAGCCGGTGTACCATCCTTTCCGCCTCGTGCCGCAGGCCAACGACAGGGAGGTGGTGATGAGCTCGCTCCGCAGGGGCAAGGACAATTTCGAGATCGATTTCGAGGTGTTCGAGAGGGACATCAAGGGCTGCAAGATGATGGTTCTCTGCAATCCTCATAACCCGGGTGGAGTGTGCTGGACCGCGGATGAGCTGCGCCGGATCGCGGAGATCTGCGATAGGGAAGGGGTCATCGTCGTTTGCGACGAGATTCACTGCGACATGCTCTTCGGCGGCAGGAAGCATGTGCCGTTCGCATCGGTGAGCGAGGCTGCGCGCCGAATCTCCATCACCCTCCAGGCTCCGACCAAGACCTTCAACCTCCCGGGCATAGTCGCAGCGCATGCGATCGTGCTGGATGCCGACCTCCGCAGCAAGATGTTCGGCTACATCCATGGCAGCGACATGGACCTCGGCAACCTGCTCGCCTTCGACTGCGTCAAGGCTTGCTACAGCGAGGTGGGTCAGGAATGGAAGTCCCAGATGCTCGAGTATGTCCAGGGGAACATAGACCTTCTCTGCGAGCGTCTTGCTGCCGAGTGCCCGCAGGTCGTGCCGATCAGACCGCAGGCCAGCTTCCTGGTGTTCCTCGACTGCCGTGCGATGGGACTGAGTCAGGACGATCTGATCCGTTTCTTCGCGGACAAGGCCCATATCGCGATGAATTCCGGTTCGATGTTCGGTCCTTCGGGTGAGGGGTATATGCGACTGAATGTGGCTTGTCCTAGGTCTATGATGGTACAGGCTATAGATCAGATCGTTTCGGCGTCTAACATGTAAATTTTTGTGACAGACTGTTGCTTTTTAGAAGAGAAATAACTTATTTTGCGAATGATTTGTTGTGTGCACCCCGCCCGACGAAGGTTGGGATTGACGTGCGAGTGATTTGGAGGGGAGAGAGTAAGTGTGTGTTTTAGTTTACTGAGTGTGTTGTGAATGCTTGGCAACGACAGCCTACGACGAATCATTGTGAATAGTTTTTTAACGCCGCAGAGTGATACAAACTCCGCGGCGTATTTTATTTTTGCACCGCCGCCGGAATGGGTGGTCTCCGGCGGCTAAAGATCAAGCGCTGCGGGGAGCTCGCCACAAGGGCTCTCCTCGCGCTTGACTTTTGCCCTTCCATCCTACTTCTTGTACAAGTGACCGCAAAAGCGGACACCGGCGAGCCGCTCCAACGAGCTCGCAAGGTGGCTCGCTTTAGCTGCCGGAGGTACTCTATTCCGGCAGCGGTGCGTCCCTTGAACGCATGTAGGCAACCTGAAATTCGGAGCGCACGCTGAACTGTCACAGAGGTCTTTCTAGTGCAGTTTGATGTGCGCTCATAGCAAAAATCGTCGCGGAGCGCACCATGTACCGCAATAGATTGCATATATCGACGTTAATTGTGCGCTCCGAATTTTAGGTTGCAGGCCTTCCGCAATGTTATTCCATGATACTGCCATATGGTGACGGTTGCTTGCCTCACGCCTGGCACGACGTCCCAAAAATAGCGGATTCTTGTCGTGGCAGCAAAACGGATGAAAACGCGTGAAATAGTGCCGCGACATCCAAAAATCGCTTGTTTTTTGGCGTTCGTGACATGGGGTTCGCTGATTTAGGCTCTTTTGCAGGCTTGGTGTACAGGGTGGAACTGTAGGCTGCCAAGCGTGTGCGTATAGGCTTTCGAGTTTGAATTCGTTGGCTGATGTAAGTTGCGTAACATGTGAGAGACGCTTGCGACTGGAGAAACATAATGGCAAAATCTCCTATATTAAGGTCTCGAAAAAGTTGGCGGGGGGAGTGCCGATTTTTTTGCGAGAAAAAATGGATTTTCGTAATTTTGTAGTCCGTATGAAGTACGGTTTTGACAACGAGAAATATCTCAGGATCCAGTCCGAACAGATCACCAAGCGCATCGCGCAGTTCGGAGACAAGCTCTACCTCGAGTTCGGAGGTAAATTATTTGACGACCATCATGCGAGCCGCGTGCTGCCTGGTTTCCAGCCTGACAGCAAGTTGCGTATGCTCATGACACTCAGCGATAAAGCTGAGGTCGTACAGGTCATCAGCGCACTTGATATCGAGAAGAACAAGATGCGCGCTGACCTTGGCATTACCTATGACGAAGACATCCTCAGACTCCGCGAAGAGTTCGAGAAGTGTGGTCTTTATGTCGGCGGTGTGGTCATCACCCATTTCAATGGCCAGTCGAGTGCTGCTGCATATCGTCAGAGGCTTGAGCGCCTCGGCATCAAGGTGTACTATCACTATACCATCGACGGCTATCCTAACAATGTGGCCCTCATCGATTCTGATGAGGGATTCGGAAAGAACGACTATGTGGAGACCACCCGTCCTCTCGTCGTCGTCACCGCGCCGGGCCCGGGCAGCGGAAAGATGGCAGTGTGCCTCAGCCAGCTCTATCATGAGCACCAGAGGGGAGTGAAGGCCGGATATGCGAAGTTCGAGACCTTCCCTGTGTGGAATCTTCCGCTCAAGCATCCTGTGAACATTGCGTACGAGGCGGCTACAGCTGACCTCAATGACGTGAACATGATCGATCCTTTCCACCTCGAGGCTTATGGAAAGATTGCGATCAACTACAACCGTGACATCGAGATATTCCCTGTGCTCAACGCAATCTTCGAGGGCATCTATGGGGAGAATCCATACAAGTCGCCTACCGACATGGGTGTGAACATGGTCGGATTCTGCATGTCAGACGAGGACGCATGCTGCGATGCTGCGCGCGACGAGATCATCCGCCGCTACTACACCGCGCTCAACGGCCTTGCGCTCGGAAGCAGCAATGACAGCGAGGTGAACAAGATCAATCTCAACCTCCAGCAGGCTAAGATCAGCACCGACTACCGCAGGACCACCGTCGCTGCTCGCGACAGGAAGGACCTCACAGGCCTCGCATCTTCTGCCATCGAACTCAATGACGGCAGCATCATCACTGCGTCGCAGAGCCCTCTCCTCGGTCCTAGCGCTGCACTCCTCATCAATGCGATGAAGCATCTCGCCGGCATCGACCACGCGAAGAAGCTCATTCCTGAGTTCATGATCGAGCCTATCCAGAAGACCAAGGTGACTTACCTTCATGGCAATAACCCTCGTCTCCATACCGATGAGGTGCTCGTGGCACTCTCAGTGCTCAGCAAGGATGATGCGGATTGCGCAAAGGCTCTTGAGCAGCTTCCTAGGCTCTACGGCTGCCAGGTGCACTCGACCGTTATGCTCAGCGAGGTTGACCGCAAGATCTTCAAGAAGCTCGGCATCGGCCTTACCTGCGACCCTGTCAGGAAGATCTGATAGGTCCTGATCGTAAATCATTGACAGACAATGTTATAATGGAAGGACGGCTCCCCCGCGCGGGGGAGCCGTCCTTATGGTAATGTACTGATAATCAGCGCGTTGCGTCCGAAGCGCGTTGCGGTCGACTCAAAAGGTCCTATGCCTCGACCTGCTTGTAGTGAGGGACGAGGGTGCGCATGATGATCCATGCGATGAGGTATGCGACGCCGCAGTAGCAGAATACGATGAAGTAGCCTGCAGGCTTGCCTTCGAAGCCCATGAAATGGAAGGCGCTTCCGGCGTTCTCTGCGAAGGTGAAGAGGTTTCCGGCGATCCACTGGATGAGCATCGAGCTGACGCCTCCGAGCATGGTTCCGATACCGGTGATGGTTGCGATGGTGCTCTTCGGGAACATGTCACCGATGGTCGAGAAGAGGTTGGCGCTCCATGCCTGGTGGCCTGCGGCTGCGAGTCCGATGAGGATTGCAGGGTACCATGGTGATCCCGTGTTCATGCCCAGAGGCTGCGCGAAGAGCGCTGCGAGAGGGAAGAATGCGAAGATGAGCATGGCGAGCATGCGGCCTGAATATGGATCCATGCCTTTTTTGTCGACGAAGATCTTAGGAAGGTAGCCGCCGATGATGGATACCACTGTGACGATCGCGTAGAGGGTGAAGATGAGGCCCTGTCCGAGCGGTGTCGACGCAGGTGCGTTGAACTGGTCATGGAAGTATGCCGGTGCCCAGAAGAGGAAGAACCACCATACGCCGTCGGTGAAGAACTTTCCGACGATGAAGGCCCATGTCTGGCGGAAGGTGAAGCATTTGAGGAACGGAATCGCCTTCTCTGCAGGCTGTGCGGCGCTTGCCTGTGCGGCAGAATCGGCGTCTGCTGAAGCGCTCTCTGCATCGTCCTGGCGGATGTATTCGAGCTCCGCGGCGTTGACGTGCCTGCTCTTGTCAGGGCTCTCGTACATGAAGGTCCAGAAGAACATCCAGATGAATCCGAGTCCGCCGATGATGATGAACGCCATCTCCCAGCCGAAGGTTTTAGCGAGTACTGGAATACAGAGCGGAGCTGCGAGCGCACCCACGGATGCGCCTGCGTTGAAGATCGAGGTCGCGAACGCGCGGTCCTTCTTCGGGAAGTATTCGGCGGTCACCTTGATCGCAGCAGGGAAGTTGCCCGACTCTCCGAGCGCGAGTATGCCGCGGCAGAGGAGGAAGAGGTATACGGACACAGTCGACACCGCGAGTGCTGTCCTTGACACGATCAGACCCGTGCCGACGCCGCAGAGGGCGTGCATGCAGGCACCTGCAGACCAGATTCCGATTGCGATGAGGTAGCCCTTCTTGGTTCCCATCCAGTCGATGAACCTGCCTGCGAAGAGGCAGATGAAAGCGTAGAAGAACGAGAAGAAGGAGGTGATGGTTCCATAGTTTGCGTCGGTCCATCCGAACTGCGGTGCTATGAACTCCTTGTAGGTGAGCGAGAGTACCTGACGGTCGAGGTAGTTCACGGTGGTCGCCACGAAGAGCAGCGAGCAGATCCACCAGCGCCAGTCGGTCATCAGCTTTTTCTGTGTTGACATAGTTGCGTATTGTAGTTAGTATCTACAATTATAGTGATTTTTCGCCGTAGTTCCTTGACAGGGGGCACGAATTTTCGCCTTACTGTTTCCTGATACCCAGTCTTATTCCGAAGGCCACGCTGCGACCGTTTCCCCAATATCCGGTGAAACTGTCTCGGTCGTGACCTTTGCCGTCTTTACTCCTCTCGATGTATAGGGCATTGGTGAGGTTGGATCCACGTACGAACAGCGAGCAGCTGACCTTTCTGAACGAGAGGTCGCAGTTGAGCGATGCGTTCAGAATATGGTATGACGGGATGCGGTACGAGTCGCTCCTGTCGTCCGGATTGGTCCTTCCCACAGGGTCGAAGTCCGCCCAGAGCCTGTCATTGAAGTTCCACTCGACCATAGCCGTGAGATATCTCAGGAAATGGGCTTTCGCTGATGCTCCGACCTGGGTCTGCGGTGCGTCCCCGACATGGAGACCGTCAGCATAGACATTGATCTCTCCTGCTGCCTGCATCGTATATGGATCATAGAGGGTGGCGCAGACGTCATTCTTCCATTTCCAGTTGCCTATCGATGCGAATGCATCCAGTCGGATGGCGCGCACAGGTGAATATCCTGCCTCGAGCTCGAATCCGTAATGGAGGGCGTCTAGGCCCCTTACCATATATTTGAATGGGTCGACATCTACGGTCTTGTACGACGCGCTCATGAGTGTCTTGTCCTGCCAGTATGCCAGATATCCGGTCGCCTCTATGCTGTAGCGGGCTCCGGACTGCCTGATGCCGATTTCGGCAAGGTAGTTCTTCTCGTTCACGATGTCCTTTGCAACCTCGTTGCTTCCGCTGGAGAAGAATACGTTTGCGTAGGGAGCGCGGGTATAGATGGCTCCATTTGCGAAGAGTGCGGTGCCTCGCGCAGGCTTGTAGAGAACGCCGCCCTTGACGCTGCCGCCTGGCCTTCCTGCCCATCTGCTGTATGCGTCTTCACCCACATAGTTGTATCTGTCCCACTTCCTCAGCATGGTGCCGCTGAGCGAGGCTCCGAGTGTCGCGGACAGCTTGTCGGAATCATAGCTTGCGATCGCGTAGAGTGTTCCGTAGTGCTGATTCCTGCCGTTCTGGGTTCGGACATAGTCGCCGACTGTCTTGATAGGATTTCTGCCGGCAAGTCCGGCGAGGGAGCTTTTCTCGTAGTCCTCATACCAATACTCTGCACCGAGCAGGTCGGTTATGATCTCCCTTTCCCATGTTCCATAGAACTGGTAATGGAGGCCGGCGTCGAGGCTGAAGCCTTTCCCGAGCTCGATAACCGCATTAGTCCTGAGGCCAGCCTGTGTATGTCCTGCCTGATAGTCTGACATGATGTTTATCGCCGCGTCGGAGCTTTCGTTCATCGCCCTGGCTGCAGCCCAGTCAATGTGTCCGTCCTGATCCATTATCGAAGCAATGCGGCGTCCCTTGCTCTCGGTATAGTAGCCGCCTCCGTTTGCCAGGGCGATATATGCGGTAGAGGAGAGCCTGACGCTTCGCCCGTTCTGCATCGCAAACCTGTATGAGTCGGTGAGGGTGATGTATGGCTTGAAATAGTTGTTCCTGGATAGAGTCCTCGCATACCTGTTGCCGTCCTTGTCGGTGTCCCATCCCCAGTTCTTGTTGTAGGAGATGCCATATTTCTCTACCTCCGACCAGCTGAGCCTCTGCGAGCGCTGAGAGTGCTTTTCCGGTGAGCCGAGAGCCGTCAGGTTCAGATGATGACGGTCACTGAACACCTTTGAGAGAGAAGCGTAGAAGGACCAGGTGCTGAGGTCGGTGCACTCCACGTAGCTGCGTCCCCAGTTGTGCGAGAAGCTTGAGCTGAATGCCCATCCCTTCTTCCCGAGTCCTGTGTTGAGTGTCAGTCCAAGACCGTTGGTGCCGTATCCTGTGCCATAGTAGCTTGCTTCTACCAGCGGCTCTCCGCCCGGCTGGTCTGTGATGATGTTGATCGTTCCTCCGACGGAATTGTCGCTCAGCATGGAGTTTCCGATTCCTTTCTGGACCTGGATCGACGCTGCTGCATCCGAAAGTCCCATCCAGTTGTTCCAGTACATGCTGCCGGATGTGAGTCCGGAAATCGGGATTCCGTTGAGAAGGACGGAGATGTTCTCCTGCTTGAAGCCTCTGATGTTGATCTTTGCATCTCCGAAGCTGCCGCTTTCCGAGCTTGCGTAGACTCCCGGAACATTCCTGATCAGCTCGGGAAAGGTCCTTCCCGGTGCTTCGTACCTGATGGCCTGTTTGTCGATGTTCTCCAGACGGAGAGATGAATGACGTTTGTCTGCGACTCCGGCGGAAACTGTGATCTCGTCGAGCGCAAGTGTCTTCGTGGTATCCTGGGGCATATGCGCACCCCAGAGAGAACCTACCACGTAGAGAAGTGATAAGGACTTTGATAGCATAAGTCAGTTGTAAATGTTGGTTAAACAATCGTTACAATCTGACAGGGCTGTTTATGTATGTTGAACATGCCTCTCCCATGCACATGCAGAGAGAGAACCATCTTCTTCCATCCGGACTTTACCGTCGGTGCCGTAGTTTCAACGGCTCAACCATCTCGACAGAACGTCGATCAGGCTCGCGGACTATACCGCCGGTTGGGAATTTCACCCGACCCTGAAGATTTTCTGCAAATATATAAGAAAAAATGGAAACCAGAGCATGAACCCTGATTTCCATTGCCATTCTGTTTGCCGCTGTGCTTACCTGAGGCTCGCGATGATGTCAAGTGCATCGCGGCAAAGATCGCTGATCTTTGACCATTCGCCGGCTGCTATCACGTCCTTAGGGAAGAGATTGCTTCCCATGCCTACGCAGGTCACGCCTGCCTTGAACCATCCTTCGAGGTTCTCCTTGGTCGGTTTCACACCTCCGGTGACCATTATCTGGCTCCATGGCATAGGTGCCCTGAGACCTTTGACGAAGGCCGGTCCGAGCACGTCTCCAGGGAATACCTTGCAGAGATCGCAGCCGAGTTCCTGTGCCTTTCCCACCTCTGATACGGTGCCGCATCCAGGGCAGTAAGGGATGAGCCTGCGGTTGCAGATCGGGGCTATCTCAGGGTTGAAGAGAGGGCCGACGACGAAATTGGCGCCGAGTTGGATATAGAGTGCGGCCGTCGCAGGGTCTACGACTGAGCCTACTCCCACGATCATTCCCGGAAGCTCCTTGTTCGCATATTTCACAAGTTCGCCGAAGACCTCATGGGCGAAGTCTCCGCGGTTGGTGAACTCGAATGCGCGAACGCCACCCTCGTAGCATGCCTTGAGGACATTCTTGGCGATTTCGATGTCGCTGTGGTAGAAGACGGGAACCATTCCGGTCTCCTTCATAGTCTTGATGACTTCTATCTTGTTGTATTTTGCCATAGTCTATATTTTCATTTGGGTCTTATATTCTACATGCTTCGATTGGCCTCCCGGCAGGGTAGTGCCATAAGGCGACATTGGCTCCCGAAAAGGGAAGGGGCCCACGAAGTGGGAAGGATCGCCGATGGCACACCCTTCCGGGAGGCCACCCAAGCAACTCCTACCTCTGAACTCGTCCGTTAGCATTGCCACCGGCAAGCGAAAGCACCTCCGCCTCGCTCACGAGATTGAAGTCTCCGTTGATGGTATGCTTCAGGGCAGAAGCAGCAACCGCGAACTCAAGGGCCGAAGCCTGGTCGCCAGGATACTTGAGCATACCGTGGATGAGTCCGCCGGAGAATGAATCGCCACCGCCTACACGGTCGATGATAGGGTCGATCTCATATCTCTTGGACTGGTAGAATTCCTTGCCGTCATAGATGAGAGCCTTCCATCCGTTGCGTGTCGCCGAGAATGACTCACGGAGAGTGGATACGACATACTTGAATCCGAACTCCTTCATCATCTGCTTGAAGATGCCCTCGTAGCCTGCTGCATCGGTGTTTCCGCCCTCGACGTCAGCGTCAGGCTTGAATCCGAGACAGAGTTCAGCGTCCTCCTCGTTTCCGATGCACACGTCCACGTACTGCATGAGCGGACGCATGGCAGAGATGGCCTTCTCGGAAGTCCAGAGCTTCTTTCGGAAGTTTAGGTCTACCGATACCGTAACTCCATGTCGCTTTGCAGCCTCGCATGCGAGACGGGTGAGCTCGGCAGCCTTGTCTGAAATTGCCGGGGTGATGCCTGACCAGTGGAACCAGCTGGCTCCTTCCATGATAGCGTCGAAATCGAAATCCTCAGGATTTGCCTCGGCGATGGCTGAGTGCGCGCGGTCATAGATGACCTTCGATGGACGCATAGATGCGCCGGTCTCTGCGTAGTAGAGTCCAACCCGCTCACCACCGCGGGTTATATAATCTGTCCTGACCCCATAGCGGCGGAGCGCATTGACTGCGATCTGACCGATCTCATGGGTCGGAAGCTTTGTGACGTAGAAAGCGTCATGACCATAGTTGGCGAGGCTCACGGCCACATTTGCCTCACCGCCACCGGGTATGATACGGAATGAGTCTGTCTGTATGAACCTGTCGTTGCCCGCAGGGCTGAGTCGGAGCATGATCTCTCCGAGAGTGATAACTTTTGCCATTGTCTGTATTGTCAGAGGGTTACGCCGGACTTGAAGATAGAAATCTCGCGTATCCCGTGTGTTTCATTGTTTACTTGTCTGCCCTCGGCGACGGCAAGCACATATTCCGTGAACCGTTCCGAGGTTATCTGCATCGGTTCGTCCTCTGCGAGGACTCCCGCGTTGAAGTCGATCCATCCTGGCTTGCGTGCGGCAAGTGTGGAGTTGGTGGAAATCTTCATGGTCGGAACGAAACTGCCGAAAGGTGTGCCTCGACCGGTGGTGAAGAGTACGATCTGGCAGCCGCAAGCCGCGAGAGCCGTTGATGCAACGAGATCGTTGCCCGGTGCGCTGAGCAGGTTGAGACCCTTGGTCGAGAGCCTGTCGCCGTATGCGAGCACATCCCTGACTATGCTGCGTCCGCATTTCTGGGTACAGCCGAGGGACTTCTCCTCGAGAGTCGAGATGCCGCCAGCCTTGTTGCCTGGAGAAGGATTCTCGTAGACCGGCTGGTCGTTCTTCATGAAGTATGACTTGAAGTCATTGATGAGGCTGACGGTCTTGTCGAAGGTCGCCTTATCCTGACATCTGTTCATCAATATTGTTTCCGCGCCGAACATTTCCGGTACCTCTGTGAGCACTGTGGTGCCTCCCTGGGCCACGATCCAGTCGGAGAATACGCCGAGGAGAGGGTTCGCGGTGATGCCGGAAAGACCATCCGATCCGCCGCACTTGAGCCCGACCTTGAGCTCGCTGACAGGAACCTCGGTCCTCTCATCCTTGCAGCAGACATCGAATATCCTGCGCGCCATCTCGAGACCAACCTCTACCTCGTCGCCCTCGACTTCCTGGACCTTGATGGTCATGACCCTCCCGGAATCTACCTTGCCGACGAGTTCCATGAAAGGGCCGAGCTGGTTGTTCTCGCATCCGAGGGAAACGATGAGCACGCCGCCTGCATTAGGATGATGGACCATGTCCGCGAGTATGCGGCGGGTATTCTCATGGTCATCGCCGAGCTGCGAGCATCCGTAGTTGTGCGGGAACGAGACGATGGAATCTACCGAGCCCATTGCACCGGACTTCTCCTCGCGCAGCCTCGCTGCTATCGCATCGGCGACACCGTTCACGCAGCCGACGGTCGGGATGATCCAGACCTGGTTGCGTATGCCTACCTGACCGTCGGCGCGGCGGAAGCCCTTGAATGTCCTCGGATTGGCGGCCGGGATGTCAACGAGCTTCGGCTCATAGCAATATTCGAGCAGGCCGGAAAGGTTCGTCTTGATGCAGGAGTGGTCCACGAGGCATCCCTTCCCTGCCGGGCGGGTGACATGACCGATAGGAAAACCGTACTTCACCACGTCGTCACCTTCCCCTAGCGGGGTGAGAGTGAACTTGTGGCCTGCGGGGATGTCCTGCGCCAGCACAACCTCAGCTCCGTTGAACGACGCATGCTCTCCTGCATGGAGGTCCTTCAGTGCCACGGCGACATTGTCCGCAGGGTTTATCCTGATATATGATGCCATCTCCTAGAAGTTGAAGTAGTTCTTTGCGTTGTAGTAGGAGATGTCCTGTATCATCTTGCCGATGAACTCCATCTCGCTTGCAGGCAGCTTGCCCTTCTCCACGTCCATGCCCACTACTGAGCAGAGTATGCGGCGGAAATATTCGTGGCGGGTGTAGCTGACGAAGCTGCGCGAGTCGGTGAGCATACCCACGAAGCGTGGGAGCAGACCGAGTACCGAGAGTGCGTTCATCTGCTTGCGCATGCCGTCCTCCTGGTCGAGGAACCACCATCCTGAGCCATACTGCATCTTGCCCGGAATGCTGCCGTCGTTGAAGTTGTATGCCATGGTGATGACTGTTTCGACGTCCTTTGGGTTGAGGCAGTAGAGTATGGTCTTGGCGAGCTTTCCCTCGCTGTCAAGCTTGTCGAAGAAGCGGTTTCCGGCTTCGGCGCACTGGAGGTCGAGTATGGAGTCTGTGCCTGCGTCAGGACCGAAGCTCCTCATGAGGCTGCTGCGGTTGTTCCTGATCACGCCCATGTGGAACTGCTGTGCCCATCCTGATTCCGCATCCATTACCGCAAGGTCGTGCAGACCTGCGCTGCGGAATTTCTCAAGTTCTTCTGAGTCCGGAGCCTTGCCGGCGAGGACCTTCGCGAAGATTGATTCGATTTCGGCGTCCGTGTAGTCCGCTGCATGGAAGGTGTCAAGCCCGTGGTCTGAGAGCTTGCATCCGAGTGACTCGAAGTAGTGGTGACGCTTTCTGAGCGCATCCATGAGGTCGGCGTAGCTATGGATGTCCATGTCGGCAGCCTCGCCGAGCTTTGCCACATACTCCTTGAATGCTGCAGGCTTCTCAATCATTATGGACTTGTCCGGACGCCAGGTAGGAAGTACCTTGGTGCCGAAAGGCTCCTCTGCAATCTGCTTGTGCCAGCAGAGGTCGTCTGCAGGGTCGTCTGTGGTGCAGATGGTCTCGACGTTGAACTTGCGGATGAGGCCCTTCGCGCTGAACTCGGGCTCTGCGAGCTTGGCGTTGCACTCCTCGAAGATTTCCCTTGCGGTGGCAGGGGAGAGCAGCTTGTCTATGCCGAATGCCCTCATGAGCTCGATGTGGGTCCAGTGGTAGAGGGGGTTCCTCATGGTGTACGGAACGGTCTCCGCCCATTTCTCGAACTTATCCCACGCAGGGGCATCTCCGGTCACATATTTTTCTTCGATGCCGTTTGCCCTGAGCGCACGCCACTTGTAGTGGTCACCGCTGAGCCAAAGTTCGGAGATGTCGCTGAAACGTTTGTCCTGGGCAATCTCCTGCGGATTGAGATGACAGTGATAGTCAATTATCGGCAGATGCTCCGCGTTGCCGTGATAAAGTTCCCTGGCGGCGCTGCTGTCGAGCATGAAATCGTCATTTATGAAAGGCTTCATAGTGCTTTGTGTTACCAATCACACAAATATATGAAAATATTTGTAGTTTTGCCGGAGTTATTCACATTCACTGAACCATGGAAAGATTGAACCGTACCACTGCGCCCGGCGCACGTACATATACAGAGAAGGTCATTCAGTTCGGCGAGGGAAATTTCCTCCGCGCATTCATCGACTGGATCATCTGGAACACCAATAAGAAGACGGATTTCAATGCGTCCGTAGTTGTCGTGCAGCCTATCGAGAAGGGACTCGTGGACATGCTCAACGAGCAGGACGGACTCTATCATCTCAACCTCCAGGGTCTCGACGAGGGCAAGGCAGTCGACTCTGTCGAGATGATCGACGTCATCAGCCGTGGCATCAACCCATATCGTGACTTCGAGGACTACCTCAAGCTTGCGGAGCAGCCGGTGATGCGTTTCATCATCTCGAACACAACCGAGGCCGGCATCGCGTTCGACCCGAGCTGCAAGTTCGAGGACAAGCCTGCATCGTCATATCCGGGAAAGCTCGTTCAGCTGCTCTACCATAGGTACGAGTATTTCAAGGGGGACATGAGCAAGGGCTTCATCATCCTTCCATGCGAACTCATCTTCCTTAACGGCAAGGAACTCAAGAGGTGCATCCGCGAGTACATCAAGCTATGGAATCTCGGCGAGGGCTTCAGCGAGTGGTTTGAAAACGCCTGCGCCGTATACTGCACCCTCGTGGACCGCATCGTGCCGGGCTATCCACGCGAGACGGCGGCTCAGATAACGGAGAGGATAGGCATCGAGGACAAGCTCCTCGACAAGGCGGAGATCTTCCATCTATGGGTCATCGAGGCACCGCAGTCAGTGGCTGAGGAGTTCCCTGCAGACAAGGCCGGACTCCATGTGCTCTTCGTTCCGTCGGAGGCTCCGTACCACGAGAGGAAGGTGACTCTCCTCAATGGCCCGCATACCGTGCTTTCTCCTGTCGGCTACCTCAGCGGCCTGAACACTGTCAAGGAATGTTGCGAAGACGAGCTCATCGGACAGTTCGTCCACAAGGTGATGTTCGAGGAACTCATGAATACTCTCAACCTTCCGATGGATGAGCTCCAGAAGTTCGCATCTGACGTGATGGACCGCTTCCGCAACCCGTTCGTGAAGCATTTCGTCACCAGCATCATGCTCAACTCCTTCCCTAAGTACAAGACTCGCGACCTTCCTGGACTCAAGACATATCTCGAGCGCAAGGGCGAGCTCCCTAAGGGCCTCGTGCTCGGCCTTGCAGCCATAGCCACCTACTACAAGGGCGGCAAGAGGGGAGAGGACGAGATCGTACCTAACGACGATCCTGCAATCATGCAGCTCCTCAGGGATCTCTGGGCGACAGGTGATGTCCGCAAGGTCGCAGAGGGTGTTCTCGCTGCGTCGGATCTCATCTGGGGCGAGGACCTCAATGCCATCCCTGGTCTCACCGACATGCTTGCTGCCGACCTCGCGAAGATTCAGGCCGAAGGCATGCGCGCAGCAGTCGCTGCTATAGCAGCGGGGATATTCTAGAATCCGTTGAATGTGAGCCAGCGGTAGAAGCTTTCGCGCCAGGTGCCGCTTGTGTTGCCGATGTCGTCGGGACCGAACGGGCCTGTTCCGTCCTCGTAGATGTGCATCTCCGCCTTCTTTCCGGCCTTCTTCCATTCCATGTAAAGCGCCACAAGGCCAGCAGCCACGTTGTGGTGGTCACCGCGGGTTGCGATGAAGAGGGTAGGTGCATTTTCGGGGACCTTGACGTCCATAAGCGATGGACCATAGATGGTTGCCATGAATGCCGGCATATGGAATTCGTCTGCGTGCATTATCTCGCCGAGAGCCACACCGCCGCCGGCAGAGAAGCCGAGATATCCGATCTTCGCAGGGTCGATGTTCCATGCGGCTGCATTCTCCTTCACGATCTCCATCGCACGAAGGGCATCGTTGACTGGGTTCATGATGGACGGTGCATTTCCCTGGGACGGATCCGGATTGGCATTTGCGTTCTTGATCTTCTCGAATTCGGTGATCGATGCGCTGAGCATCATTGCGGGAGCTCCACCCTGGCCTGCCTGCGGACGCTGACCTTGATGGGCACCCTGACCGCCCTGAGGACGAGGTGGGAACACGCGGGTGCGATATTTAAGACCGATTGCTGCCACTCCGCGCTCATTTAGCCATGCCGCCATATTCAGGACGTCGTTGCCCCATGAATGGGACATCAGTCCGCCGCCGGCGCAGAGAATCACTGCTGTACCGGTAGCCTTCTCTTTGGAAGGAAGAAATACGGTGACAGACGGGTCGGACACGTTGGAGATGATGTTGACATTGCCCTTGGCGTCCAGCTCGACGCGCTCATTGTTCTCTACACCTTCGCTGCCGGGAGCAACTCCGTCATAGAGTCTTATCACCTGCTGTGCGGAAAGCATTCCGGATGCAGAAACCAGCGCAAGCGCGCATAGGATCAATCGTTTCATATTTCAAAAGCGGTTATCGTTTTTCTATTCAATTTCGAGTGCTTCAGCTTCTCCTCCCCATATAGAGATGAAGCGGAGGAAATCGTCCTTCGATATCACGACTGTCGCGGTGTTGTCGCATGGATGGAAGCTTACATGGCTGGCCTTCAAGAGGGCGGAATCGTAGAAAAACTTCATCCTGTGGCCGTTCTCGAAGAGCTCCTTCGGGTCGGCATCGGTGAGATTCATGTCGTGGATAAGACCGAACATTCCCACAGAGCCGGGGCGGACTCCAAGGCAGCGCATCAGGCGTTCCTCCGAACCGAAGGACAGCTTGCCCTGATGAAGCATGTGCTCGAGGCTATGGATGTCCAGCTGCTTGTGGCAATCGTAGGAGATGAGGTAATGACGGTTCCCCTTGTGGTTCCTCATGAAGAGGTTCTTGCAGTGCACCGGACCGCTGCCGTCAGTGTGGCTGCGGTCGATCTGCACCCAGTACTCGAGAGCTTCTTCGATGGTGAAGAGAGGGGGATGCACATAGATTTCATACGCAATTGAATGCGCCTCGAGGAAATCCAGCACCTCCTGTATGGTCTCGTTGTATTCAGCCATGGCTATTCCTCGTCCTTGTCGCTGCCCAGGAGGGCATCATAGCCGGGAATGACTGTACCCATGCCCTTGTGGAGATTCCTCCTGTCCTTCACTACGCAGAGAACCCTGAGGTCAGGAGTGACCACTGCATAGAGATCGTCGCAGTGAAGTACCTGGTTGCGGTTGGTCACGGTCGCATCGAATGAGACGTCATAATATGCGATCTCATCCACGTGCTGAGCGAACGAAGCGATCAGGCTGTCCAGTCCGGAAAGAACTTTCTTGCTCCTCCTGACTGATTCCGCCTGGGCCTCGGTGTTCTTTACCTTACGCTGCATTGCGTATTTCTCCAGCTGCTCCTGTGCCTTGGCGTTCTTGAG
>JAGHUQ010000155.1 GCA_018064725.1 Candidatus Cryptobacteroides caccocaballi | reverse complement strand
AAAAAATCCTGCAGGCTTTCGACCTACAGGATTCTTTATTGTGGTCCGAGACCTAAGTCTCGTAGTAGATTACTCTACAGGAACGCCGTCATAACCAGGGTTCTGCTTGAGCTTGATGTTACCATCAAGAGCGAACTTAGGGATAGGGAAGATGTCGCTGTGGCGATCAGTCTCTGCATCCTTGCAGAACCATGACTTACCGCAGTATACATTCATGTTGGTACCCTTGATGTTGAAGCGGATGAGGCAGTCACGACGGTGCTGCTCTGCAACGAACTCAATTGCGTACTCGTCGAGGAGACCACCGAGCTCGATATCCTCACCACCCTCATGAGTGATTACCCAGTTGTCTGGATCACCCTGCTCTGCAGTGTTCTCTCTGTGACCGTAGTCATACCTTGAAGGACCCATGAGCTGCTCAGCGGTGATCTTTGCCTTAGCAGGATCGTCGAAAGCTCTCTTACGTACCTTAGTTACGAGATCTGCAGCAGTTTCGAGATCCTTGTTCAGACGAAGGAGACACTCAGCCTTGATGTAGTAAGCCTCAGCAAGACGGAAGTAAGCAACGTCGTCGTATGAGGTACCCTTAGGGCCAGACACGATCTCGTACTTGATGAGTGCATAACCCTCGAAAGGATAGCAACCAGGGTTGTCCATTGAGCGGATCTCCCTAGTGTAAGTAGCCTGAGTACCATCTGAGAGCATGATAGGTGAACCGTCAGCAGCAAACTGAGGACCGCCAGTCCAGGTAGCATCGAAACGCTTGTCACCATCCTCGTAGATGTCGAGGAACTGAGGGAACACTACACCACCGTTGGTTGCCCAACCAGAGAATCCCCAGCGCGCGCGAACTGCGGTATGATGCCAGAGGTTTGCATAGTAGTTACCTGAAGCGTACTTCTCCTCGAAAGGAAGACCGAAGATGATCTCCTTGTTACCGGCGATGCTCTCCTTGAAGTTTGCGCTGTAGGTGCTAGCAAGCTCGAAAGGACCAGCGATGACCTGATCGATCTCGTCGAGAGCCTTCTGATACCATGACTTGTCGCTGTCATCCTTGAACCATGCATTGTGGTTGAGGTAGAGCTTTGCGAGAATCATATGAGCAGCATACTTACTCATCTTACCAAGCTCAGCATTCTCAGGACAATCGTCAACGACCTCATTAAGCTCATTTACCATCCAGTTGAAGGTATCCTCTGGCTTTGACTGCTCAGGAACCCAACCGTCCTCATGATTGAATGAAAGATCGAGAGGAATGTTGCGGAATGCGCTGAAAAGGTTGTAATAATAGAGAACGCGGAATGCGCGGATCTGCGCTGCAGTTGCCTTGTTTGACGCGATTGCCTCATTTGCGAGAGCCTTGTTGCAGGCATTCACACCAGCGTAGTTGTTGTCCCATGAAACCTCGATGAAACCGAGTTCTGAGTGGAACTCATGCTTGTGGAATGGGATATAGAGGTCACCCCAACCGATACCGATCCTATAAGGGACGCCCCATACGTCGGAGCTCATATCATTGAGGTCGAATGAACCGAACCAGCCCCAGCAAACGTTACGGAGTGAGCTGTAAACAGGCGCGATGGTAGCAGCAAGCTCCTTCTCCGTCATCTCATGTGTCTCAGATGAGATGTTTGAGTAGAGATGCTCGTCAAGATTGGTACAGCTGAAGCTGAGTGCGACAGCAGCACCTGCCATAAGAATTCTATATAATGCCTTCATTGTTTTTCGTTCGATTAGAAGTTGAGGTTAACACCAGCTGTGAAAGTACGGATTGAAGGATACTTGTCACGTGAATCGATACCTGAGTAGGTAGGGCTTGAGTTAGAAAGCTCTGGATCAAGACCTGAGTACTTGGTGATGACGAAGAGGTTTGCTGCAGATGCATATACACGTGCGCCCTTGATGAACTTGTTCTCCTTTACAGGGACGTTGTAACCGAAGGTCACGTTAGCAAGCTTGAGGTAACCACCATTCTCGAGGTGATAGCTGGTGAAGGTCTGCTTCTGTGCGACAGAGAGGACATTCTGACCGAATGGCTTCTCGGTAGCGGACTTGAGCTTGTTGAATGCAACGGCGTTGTTCTCGTAGTAAGCGCGAGCCTCGTTGAGGATCTTCGCACCGAACTGGCCGGTGAACTGGAGGTTGAGATCGAAGCCCTTGTAAGTGAAGGTATGGTTCCAACCGAAGTTCATCTTAGGGATTGCATTGCCAAGGTACTGATGCCAGGTCCTGTCGGTAAGCATACCGTCGGTGAGCTCAGTTACTTCCTTGGTCTCAGGGTGCTCGATGAGCCAGAGGCCCTTATCAGATACGCCTACAGCCTTGAGACCGAACCACTGGCCGAGAGGCTGACCTACCTCCATACGCTGAGTAGGGAGTGAGATAGGCTCGCCGAGGTAAGCGACGTACTGAGTATTTGCAGTCTCATAGAGATCATTTGAAAGGCTCACGAGCTTGTTCGCATTGAATGCGAAAGTTGCAGTAGTCTTCCAGGTGAAGCCGCCACGCTGTACAGGAACAGCGTTGATTGCGATCTCGACACCCTTGTTCTCCATCTTACCTACGTTTGCAAGAGTCTTGTTGAAGAGGTTTGGAGGTACAGGAACGGTGAACTCCCAGAGCATGCCTGAGGTCTGCTTGTTGTAAACATCGATGGTACCACCGAGTCTGTTATCAAGAACTGACCAGTCGAGACCGATGTTCCACTCTGCACTCTTCTCCCACTGGAGATCAGGGTTAGGGTTAGATGCGATGTTGAGACCCTGCTTCCAGGTTCCACCATCGTAGAAATATGAACCGCCGAGCTGCCAGATTGTCTTTGAAAGGTAACTCTGAGTTGGGATCACACCAGTGACACCGAAACCTGCACGAAGCTTGAGGTTGTCAAGCCAGGTAGCACCCTGCATGAACTTCTCATTGCTGATGGTCCAACCGAGTGAAACTGAAGGGAAGGTACCCCAATGGTGGTTCTCACCAAAGCGAGAGCTACCCTCGCGGCGTACGCTGACGAGAGCGTTGTACCTGTTACCGTAACCATAGCTTACACGGCCGATGAAACCGATGAGCTTGCTGTCCTCTGCGTAGCTGCTCATAGAAGCCCTACCAAGCTTGAGATACTCACCGAGACCGATGTTGTGCCACTGGAAGTAGTCAGACATGTAGTTGGTGTTGCTCATGCTTGAATTGTCGTAGTAGCTGTACTGGTAGCTGTAGCCGACTACGCCCTCGAGACGATGATCACCCCAGCTGTGCTTGTAGGTAGAGGTGAGCTCGAGATTGTCGGTCTTCGAGTAGTTATGGCCGATGTAAGCATAACCGGTAGTACCGTTGAGGATCTGGCCGTATGCCTTTGAAGTGGTGTATGTCTCAGTGCTGCCGTTTGAACGGTTAGTGCTGAGCATGAGGTTGGTCTGCCATCCCTGGATAGGCTCGAAGGTGATGTTACCGGTGAGGCGGGTGTTCTCAGACTTGCGACCACCCTCGGTCTCATAGAGAATTGCGAGTGGGTTCTGGTAGTAGTTGAGGGTGAAATCCTCGTGCCAGCTGCCGTCCTCGTTCTTGATAGGAGCCGTAGGGTTGCGGATGATAGCCTGACGATAAACCTGAGTGTTAGCTGCGTCTACAGGACCGCTGTCATGCCATCTCTTCTGGATGTTGAAAGAGAGCTTGAGCATATCGTTGAAGAACCAGTGAGAAACAGCTGCGTTGAAACGCATTTCGTTTCCGTAGGTGTTCTTGATGACACCCTGCTGGTTACGATAGGTGAAGTCTGCATTGTAAGAGGTGTTCTTCGAACCGCCGCTGATCGACACATTGTGGTTGTGGGTAAGAGCGGTGCGTGAGATCTCCTTGAGCCAGTCGGTCTCATGACCGAGGTCCTTGAAGTTGGTCTTGCCCTCCCTGATGTCCTCTGCGGTCATCATGTCGAGAGTCTTGCCGAACGCAGAAGCAGAAACATAACCTGCATAGTTTACGCGCACAGCCTCTTCACGCTTGCCGGCCTTGGTGGTGATGATGATCACACCGGCTGCACCACGGGTACCGTAGATTGCGGCAGCTGACGCATCCTTGAGGACGTCGATGCTCTCGATATCCTCTGGAGCCACTGTATCAAGCGCACCCTCGAGACCGTCGATGAGCACGAGAGGGGTGTTGGTACCGGTGAGGGAGATAACACCTCTGAGTCGGATGCTTGAGGTTGAGTTAGGGTCACCTGAGTTGTTGGTGATAGAAAGACCTGCAACCTTACCCTTGATAAGGTCACCGGCGTCCTTGATGTCACCCTTGATGAAATCATCAGCCTTGACGCTGGTGATAGCTGAGGTCACATCACCCTTGCGCTGTGTACCGTAACCGATGACGACAACGTCATTGAGGAGCTCAGCGTCCTCGCGGAGGACAACCTCTGCGGCGTTGCTTGCAGCAACCTCTACGGTAACATATCCGATGCTTGAGATAACGAGGGTGGCGTTGTTACCGACTGTGATCGAGTAAGCACCATCCATGTCAGTGATTGTACCGTTAGTGGCAACGCCCTTCTCGAAGACGCTTGCGCCGATGACAGGATAACCTGCCTCGTCCTTTACGATACCTTTCACGGTAACCTTGCCCTGCTGAGCGACTGCCGGAGCAGCGTCCATGCTCTCATTCGCAGCTGACATGCTGAAAGTAGCGCCAGCAACGAAGAAAAGGCAAGCAGCTGCCTTAAGAAGGCAAGCTGAAAAAGCATGTGTTTTCTTCATGAAAAATAAAAGTAAAACTGTTGGTTAATAAAATGGTATTTATCCTTGTAGGAATTTCTTATCTGACGTCCCACTCAAACATACCGCAGGCATAGCCCTCCGGCATGTCTACCTCGACCTTCATCGCAGTGGTCTTCACTGGCTTGAAGTCAACCTTGTTGGCAACACCACGGCGGGTGGTGTATGAATCCGAGGTCTGAACAGGAAGCCATGAACCGTTCTCCATATAATAGAGTCTCCATGCTGAAGGAACCCTGCAGTCACCCCAAGGATTGTCGTCATACCAGTAGATGGTAGAGTTGGAGACGCTGGTCTCCTGTGGGAAGGTGTAGGTGATCCACTCCTGCTTAGAGTTCTGGTTAGGCCTCCAGTAGAAATATGGAACTGAGCGATCCTCCTCGTACATAGGAACGAGTCTGTCGTTGAGGGCGATGTTGGAGCTTCCTCTCCTTGAGACTGCGACCTTGCTCCTTGAAGTAAGGGTCTCCGGCATCTGAGGCTCGGTGACCCTGAGCTCCTGTGGGAGCCATACGGCCATCTCGCCTGAGCCTCTGTGGCACCATGCATAATAAGGAATCATGGTGAGCTCGACATTGTCGACGATGACCTTGCCGTCCTTGTCATAAGCGATGGTCTGGGCATCTGCCTTGATCTGGTCGATACCGTAGAGGAGGTCTGAGCGGTGCTCGACGGTGAGCTGTGGCTTCCTGTTCATGAGCACGCTGCGTACTGAGAAGTCATTGTCCGGCCACTCTGCGCAGAATACGACAGGACCCTTCTCGATTGCGATGCGTCCCTCGTCTGCAGCGACGTTAGGATTAGCCTTCACGATACGTGGTTCCATATCAAGGTGGAGAGAGATCTTGTCACCCTTCTTCCACTTACGGGTAACGGTGAAGTATCCGTTCTCAATCTCCGAAGAGACTTCCTCGCCGTTTACGAGCACCTTGTAGCCGAGCTTCTTGCCGTCAGCATAGGTGTAGAGGTCGCTTGGAACGACGTCTCCCCTCACCCAACCAGGGATACGGAGTTTCATCGAGAACTGCTTGGCTGCAGTCTTATCGACGGTAATGTCAACGTCGCCGTTCCATGGATAGCTGGTTTCCTGGCTGATCACGACTGACTTACCGTTGATCTTATGAGTGAGAGTGTTGGACATGTAGAGATTGACATAGAGGTCATTGTCCTTCACTGCGTAGATGTAGCCCGGTACTGAAGGAATGAAGCGGCAGATGTTGGATGGACAGCATGCACATCCGAACCAAGCCTGTCTCTGGTGCTGGCCCATCGACTCGAGCGGGTTAGGATAGAAGAATCCGTCACCCTCGAGAGATACTCCTGAAAGGAGGCCGTTGTAGAGGGTTCTCTCGAGCACGTCGTAGTACTTTGCATCGCCGTGGAGGAGGAACATCCTGTAGTTCACGTAAACGTTACCGATAGCAGCACATGTCTCGCAATATGCAGACATGTTAGGAAGCTGGTAGTTTGCGCCGAATGCCTCACCTGAGTTGGTAGAACCGATACCGCCGGTGATGTACATCTTCTTGCCGACGATGTTCTCCCAGATGCGGTCGATCGCGTCGATATAGTCCTTGTCGCCGGTAAGCGCAGCGACATCTGCCATACCTGAGTACATATAGGCCGCACGAACAGCATGACCGACTGCCTCATCCTGCTCGAGAACCGGCTTGTGAGACTGGCTGTATTCCTGCTTGAGATAGGTGGTACCGCGCTTGTCGAGGAAGAACTTCGCCATGTCGAGATACTTCTTCTCACCGGTGAGAGTGTAGAGCTTTGCGAGGGCCATCTCTGCGATCTGGTGGCCTGGAACCCTTACTACCTGATCGGCACCATCGCCGATTTCCCTGCATACGCAATCCGCGTACTTCATCGCAATGTCGAGGAAGGTCTTCTTGCCGGTAGCGACATAGTGTGCGCAGGCGCCCTCTACCATGTGACCGAGGTTGTAGAACTCGTGGCTGAGGTCCTCCACGGACTCCCAGCGCTTGCTGCCAGCCCACTGATGTGGATGCTCAGGGTTCATGGTACGAGAGGTATAGAGATATCCGTCTGGCTCCTGGGCCGCAGCGACGATTGCGAGGACGCTGTCGATGTATGCCTCGAGCTGAGGGTCTGGATATGTCTGGAGAACGTAGCTTGCTCCCTCGATGGTCTTGTAGACGTCGGTATCATCGAAAGAGTAGCCGGAAACCTTGTAGCCAAGGTTGTGGTCGGCATGCATCTGCTCTGCTGCCTTAACGAAGTTGTCATAGCGGCCAGTCTCCTCGCACTTGCTGAATGCGAGAGGAATGGTGACCTCACGGCTGGCCTTGAGCCTCTGGCCCCAGAACTGGTCTGTTACCTTGACTGAAGTGAACCTCACCGGATCGATTGGATAGCCTGCTGATTTCTGATTAAGTTGGGAAGAACTGAGAATTAGAGTAGCCGATATCAAGAGTAGCGGCTTTAAGAATCTTGTCATTTTCTCTAAGTGTTGATTTAGCGGCGCAAATGTACGAAAAATTGTTTGAAATTGTAACCTAATCGCTGAAAATCAATGCACTATTTAAAATACAATCACATATTGAGCAAATAAATTAACATTTTTACGAAATTAGCCGAGAAGGGAGATAAAATGTAAGTTGAAAACAAAAATAGGTCGCCTATTCTTGGCGACCTATCATATGCTTTTGTGATCCGGTTGGGATTCGAACCCAAGACCCACAGCTTAGAAGGCTGTTGCTCTATCCAACTGAGCTACCGGACCTATCCTTTTCCCTCGGTCAGGGATGCAACGCATCTCTCTACTCTGACATCGGGACTGCAAAGATACGTGTTTTTGTCAGTTTGACAAAATTTTCTACGAATACCCAAAAATGATGTATATTTGCTCATTATGGCACTTTACATCCCCAAAGATTACCGCAATATCCTCGGTTCAGTTCAGAATACAGAAAAGGCCGTAAAGGCCGTGAAGGATATGTTCCAGGACAATTTGTCCGCACAGCTTGCCCTTCTCAGGGTGACCGCACCTATGGTCGTTCTCACCGGCACCGGTATCAACGATGACCTCAACAGCGTGGAGCGCCCTGTCCGCTTCCCTATCAAGGACATGAATGAGCAGAAGGCAGAGGTCGTACATTCACTTGCGAAATGGAAAAGGCTCAAGCTCGGAGATATGGGCGTGAAGCCGGGAATGGGTATATATACCGACATGAATGCTCTTCGTCCAGACGAGGAACTCGACAACATCCATTCTCTCTACGTGGACCAGTGGGATTGGGAAAAGGTCATCACCAAGGAGGACCACAATCTCGATTACCTCAAGAAGACCGTCCGCCGCATCTACGAAGCCATCAAGGTGACAGAGAACAAGCTCTACATCGAGTTTCCTCAGGTAACACCCGAGCTCCCGGAGGATATTTTCTTCATCCACTCAGAGGAGCTTCTCCAGATGTATCCGAACCTCACCCCTAAGCAGAGAGAGAATGAGATCGTACGCAAGCACAAGGCTGTGTTCGTGATCGGAATCGGAGGTGACCTTTCTGACGGTAAGTTCCATGACGGACGTGCGGCTGACTATGACGATTGGAGCACTCCGAATGAGGATGGCTATAAGGGCCTCAACGGTGACATCCTTCTCTGGAACAATGTTCTCGACAGTGCTTTTGAGGTTTCCAGCATGGGTATCCGTGTTGACGAGGAGGCAATGAGGCGTCAGCTCAAGATACGCGGTCAGGAGTACAAGGCAGACCTCATGTTCCACAAGAGGCTTCTCGCAGGCGACCTGCCTTACACCATCGGCGGCGGTATCGGTCAGTCCCGCCTCTGCATGTACCTTCTCCGCAAGGCTCACATCGGCGAGATTCAGTCAAGCATCTGGCCTGAGGACATGCGCCAGACATGCGCCGAGAACGGTATTGAGTTGGCTTAGTTTTTTTCAACAAATCAATGGATCCTATCACGAAAGTGTTAGGATCCATTGCCATTTAAACGAGTCGACGGCTAAAAAACATCCTTGCCAGAACATATTTCGTCATAGTCATACAAATTGAAATCCTGAGGATTCTCTACGAAACGTTTTCTGACAACAAACTCACTATTGATAAGACTACGAGTTGGGTCAAAATAGAGAGATTGTATAGAAGCCAAATCCAATAAGACATGTGGTAAATCATCTGTCACAAAAGCATTATCGACAGAGTCATTTATACATTTCACCTTTTGAGAATGTGTTTTTTCGTAAGATTCCGTCACATAAATAACAAATGGGATATCCACTTGATTATGCAAAACCTTATCTCCCCATTCAGCAGAATCAAAGTCAAAAGCGCGTCCGACACAATCTCGGAATTCGTGAGTTTCATCTCCATGATCCGAGAGATAAATGAGCACGGCGCTCTCTTCCTTAATTTTGTCAATAATTTCATTTAGCACATAATCATTATAAAGAATCGAATTATCATTATCGGCTATTTGTTGAATCTGCCTATCGGTCCATTGATGATTATTCTGATAGTTATTAATGGAAAACTTACAAAAATCATCAGGAAACCGTTCTCGCCGATCTATATGAGAGCCCATAAGCTGAATCATTAACAGCTCATTTTTCCCTTCCTCAAACCCATAACTACTAAAGAAATCATTGACAAATTCAAGATCGTATCGACTTCCTTTAACATTCCTTAGATCGAAGCAAGAAGCTGACACCCTGTCATCATTAATGAAACTACCTTCATTGTCCCACGCGTTACCATTAGTTTTAGTATAAAACTGATTACTCCAAAACGTTACTTTAAAACCAGCATTTCTGAAAATTTGAGGAAATAACGGTCTTTCAAACCACGCAGCACCACTATCAAAACTAGATAGAGACAACAGATTCTTCAATACTTGAGAGGTAGAATTTGAGCATGATATGACATTCGTGAAAACAGCCAACTTCTGTTGCTTGAGAAGAGGATTTGTTTCCATGGAATAGCCGTACAATGACGAATGATATTTATTAAATGACTCCCCTACAACAAGAATAATTTTGAGGTCATTCTCTTCAACACCAGTGATAATTACCTCGGAGTCTTCGTAATTATTAATTGTATCTACAAGCTGCAATGCCTCATTCTGCAAAGAATCATATTGCCACAAACTGTTTATCAGAGTAAATATCGGGCAACTTGTCAAAAACGAATACTTATAGTTATCCAAATAAGCGGAATCAAAATAGTGCAACAAAAAGGCCGAACGTAACAAAGAGACTATTATCAAAATAGAACCGCATATTGACGACAATTTAGGGATGATACGGGCAACGTGTTTTGTACATAAGGCAACTAGTAGAGCCACACACATACAACCAGAAAACAGCCCTAATACTTTTAATGTCTTAATGGACATCAGGTACTCTGCAATAAATTCTGCTGATTCTGAAGAATTAGTTTCAGACAGGAGCAAGAGCATATATGAATTCAGAGGTCCTCCAAAATGGACAATCAAAAACAGATTCAAGATGCTTAGTGAAGCTACCCCAAATAAAAGAATACACTTCAAAAAACGACTAACTGCGGCATTCGTCAAATTGATAACGAATACCGCAGTGTACGAAAAAGCCACATCAAAAAGAATAGTACGTTTTGAAGGGATTCCTATAGGATACAAGGACGGAAGCAATAAAAAGCATAAGACAACAGCAAAGAAATATGCATTCTTATTAACTGGGTTGCATATTACCTTTGTGAAATCAACAATTTTGTCACTATATCTAGTTATCTTCACTACAAATGACAGTCCATATCTTTATTCCGCTACCAATGATGGCGTGAGCTCTTCCTTCTGTGACGGCCTCCGATGATGGAATCGCGGAGGTTTTCGAAGAAACTTCCTCCCTCATCCTCTTCTATATCTCCGCCGGCAGCCCTCTCGATGAGGTCTCCGAAGGTGAGATCGCTGGTTATCATCTCGTAGATGGTGACCCAATCCGGCAGACCTCCGAGGTTACGGTCATCGATGAACATATCCACCTTAGGTTTTCTCGACTGACGGTAATTGTCCCACTGAGCGTCCGGGTAGTCCGCATTGATTGCGTAAAACTCGAGTCCGCGCTCGCGGCAGAACTGCACCGCCTCGTCAAGAAGTTTTCCCTCACGGGCTGTCCAGAGGATGATCTTGTGGTTCTCCTCGACAAGCTCCTTCAAGGTGTCGATCGCGAAAGGGATCTCCTTTCCGATCGCCGGATATTTGTGTTCGACGATAGTTCCGTCGAAGTCTACTGCGATTGTCATCTGGTTCTATCAGCTTAAGACGTCCTTATCTTCCTTGGCTTCAGCCTCGCCATAACCCTGGCCGTAGCCATAACCATAGCCGTAGCCATATCCGTAACCATAGCCATAACCGTAGCCGTAGCCATAGTTGCCGCCATAAGAGCGGCGGATAACCGAGCCGTTGAGGATGATACCCATATTGTGGAATCTGCCCTCCTCATACATATTGTCAAGAAGCTCGAGCATCCTGCGGTCGATGACACCGGCACGTACGACGAAGAGGGTTGTATCAACCACACGGTCGATGATAGATGCATCAGCGACGATATCGACAGGCACGTTATCGAGCATCACGACATCATATCTCTCACGGAGTTCGTTAACAAGCTGGTCAAGACGATCACGACGAAGGAGCTCGACCGGGTTAGGCGGAATCATGCCGGCAGGGACGAAGTCCACTCCTGGAAGAACCTCATGCTTGAGTATCTCTTCAAGCTTGAGATCGTTGTCATAGAGGAAATTCGAAGCGCCACGCTGCTTGTGCATGAGGCCGAAGTGGCGGGATGTTGTCCTCTTACGAAGATCGAGATCGACGATGACGACTTTCTTCTTGTTGTCCGCGAAGCAGGCTGCAAGATTCATCATGACAAATGACTTTCCTGCTCCGACATTGAATGAAGAAACGGTGATGACATGCGACTTCTTATTGGTATCACGCATGAAGTCGATGTTCGTACTGAGTATACGGAAGGATTCAGTAAGAAGGCCTTTGGATTTGCTGTCGTACTTGAGGTTGATAGGAATACGCTTACCCTGGGCCCTAAGTCTACGGTTCTGCATCTTTTTCTTAGCACTCTCCTCAACTTCTGGGATCTCGCCAAGGAATGGAGCCCTAGTACTCTCTTCAATCTC
>JAGHUQ010000022.1 GCA_018064725.1 Candidatus Cryptobacteroides caccocaballi | reverse complement strand
CAAGAATGCCCGTGCGACTGCACAGAAATTCGCAGAGGACTCCAACAGCAAGGTTGGCAAGATCAGTCATGCAAGCCAGGGCCAGTTCTCAATCTACGACCCTGACGCAAACACACCATACATCAAGAACGTGCGCGTAGTCATCACCATGGATTACCTGCTGGAGGACTAGTCAACAGAAAATTGACGCCTTATGGCATAAATAGGAAGAAGCCCGGGACATCTCTGCCACGGGCTTCTTTGTTCAGTATTTATGTCAATTTATATAGAAACGTTCTAATTAAGGCAGGCGCCGACATCCTCGAGGAAATTATCGGTCTCGCCCACGAATATCTTCACGATCTTGCCTTCTGGATCGATAATGTAGAAGCTTGGGAATCCTTCTACTGCATACTGAGCATCAAGAGCGAACTCTGCCGGGTTGTATACCTGAGTCCAGTTCATGATCTCAAGTTCACCGAGACCTTTCTTCCATTCGATTTCAGAATCACGGCAGTCTACGCTGACAACGGTAAGCTTGTCGGCGTATGCATCAGATACCTTCCTGACCTCAGGCATACCTTCGACACACCAATGGCACCATGTACCCCAGAAGTCGAGCATGACATAGCCTCCACGGTGATCAGAAAGTTTCCAGTCCTCACCGTCAATGGTCTTGAGAGTAAAGTCCGGGGCTTCTACACCTTCTTTGATATACTCCTTGGCCTGCTTGGCAATCTCAGCGCCGTGGATTGCCACATGCTTCTTATCGATAAGGCGTGACATCTTACCGTTTCTTGCACGCTCTGTAAGCAGAGTTTCGCCCCTGTCGAAAAGAGCCACACGGAGGGTGGATACGAGGTAAGCAGAGAAATCACTGTCCGGATGAGTCTTGATGTAGTCGAGAGCGAGTGTTCCCTTTTCCTGCTCGACCTCATCCTTCACTTTTTCATAGCTGACGATTGGTCTTGTGCCTTCCCTCTCAGCCTTGTCCATGATAAGGAGGGCCTCAAATACTTTTGCATCAAGTTCCCTTGTCATTTCGTGGAACTCACCCATATCCTGGTAGAACTGAGATCCGGAAATGGTGTAGTCGGTCATTGTACCGGTAATGACCAGCTTCTCGTCAGGTACGAAATAAAAAGTCTTATACGTTAGGAAATCGGACTTGTCAAAGAGAAGGAGATCACCAGACTCATCGCTGATATCCATTGAAAACGAACCGTTCTTGAGTTCCACATCCTTTGTAAACTCCAACGCTGTGCCAAGATCGGAAGCAAAGCTGATTCCCAATTCGTCAACACCGTCGATGTTACCACTGAACTGGGCCTTTGGAGAACATGCTGCGACTATGCAAGATGCAATTATGACAGCTGAATATACTTTTTTCATTACTTCAGGAGAGACTTAAGTGTTTCAATTGCGTCAGGAGCAGATGGACGTGGAGCATTTACTGATGCAAGAGTTCCATCAGAATTGAGCAGGATGAAACGAGGAATGCCAGTAACCCCGTATGCATTGGAGATTGCACTCATACCCGCAGAAGTAGCGATATACTGTGGCCAGGTGCTGTTTTCTTCAGCAAGCTTGGCTGTCCAGTTACTACGCTCATCATCGATTGAAATACTGATGCAGACGATGTCCGGATCTTCTCCCAGAGCATCTACCATCTTCTGGAGCGAAGGAATCTCCTCACAGCAAGGGCCACACCATGATGCCCATAGGTCAATATAGAGAGGCTTACCCTGGAAGTCGGCAAGATGCTTTACATTTCCGTCGATGTCCTCGAACTCGATGTCAGGTGCATCTGAGCCTGGGCCGAGGGTCATTGCGTTCTCTAGTTTCTCACAAAGTGCAGGATCCGGGGTCTTTACGTTCTCTTTATAGAATTCGAACGCGCCCTCAAGATTGTTGGAACATCCAGCATCCACACATCCGTTGAGGAATGCTCCGATTGCGTTCTCCCTGCGAATCTTATCAGTCGTATAGTCTGCAGCTGCACGAAGCGCCTCACGAAGGTCGATGTCCGGATACATGTATGGGATGTATCCGTACGTGCTGTTCAGCATATATGAAAAATCATTGTCATCCATCTTAGGAGCATTCTTAAGAGCCTCAAGATATGACTTCTCTGGACGATATGTGCCCGCCTTTGCGACTCTGATCTGTGGATAGAGGCATATGTATGTGGTCTTTATACGAGTGAACTCGTTTCTATAATAGTCCACGAATGGCTTATTGTCGATTGCTCCGAGTTCTGCTGAAAGCGCATCGGCAACCTTATCCACGCCAGACATATAGGCTTCGAAGGTGTCGCATCCGGAGAGATCGCGGATTATGTTCTCCATGGTCCTGAACGATGACCAATAATGAGAAAGGAAAAGATTCTCCTTCTCACCGTCGCCATTGAAATGGAAGTCCGTTTCCGTACCTGTGGTGAGATCGAATACAGCATCATAGTGCTTGCCTTCCTCTATACAGAGACGAAACATGAATTTGTCAGCGAAGAGAGCACAATCATAGACTGTACCGAACTTGAGCGTGTCGCAGAAAGTACCGTCCTCAGCTACTTTGACAGGGACCTCAGTGTATTCCCCGTCAGACATCAGGAAGAACTCCACGAATTCGTCGGCATAGCCGATGAACTTACCGGAAAAAACGCTTGGCTGAACATCTTTCGGAGTGGAGGTACACGCTACGAGAGACAAGCATGCGATGATTGCGAATAGTGTCTTTTTCATAATAATAATAATTATTTCAGGCAGGCGCCGACTTCCTCAACAAAGTTCTGGCTTTCGCCAACCATTATCTTTACAATAGTTCCTTCAGGATCGATGATCACGAAGGTAGGATAACCGTCTACGAGATACTGAGCATCAACAGCAACCGTCTTAGGGTTGTATACCTGGGTCCAAGTCATATAGCCGACATCAGCAACGCCTTTGCGCCATGCTTCATCAGAGTCGTTGCAGTCAACGCTTACTACTGAAAGTTTGTCTGCATATTTATCTACACACTCCTTGACCTTAGGCATGCCCTCGACGCACCAGTGGCACCATGAGCCCCAGAAATCGAGCATAACATAGCGACCGCGGAGAGAAGATAGAGTAAAGTCCTCGCCGTCTATAGTCTTGAGTGTAAAGTCTGCAGCCTTGGATCCCACATATACCTTGCCCTCTGCCTCAGCCCTTGCCCGCTTTGCTATGACATCGGTGTCATACCTGAAAGAAGTCGCATCGATAAGGTACTTGAGATTGCCGTTCCTGGCACGCTCGGTAAGCATCGAAACGCCTCTGTCGAACAGGGACTTGCGGAGGTAGCAGCAACGATATGCAGAGAAGTCGCTGTCAGGATGATTCTTTATGAATTCGAGAGCGATGTCGTCCATCTTCTCGTCGTTCTCGACCTTGACCTTAGGATAGTCAATCTTTGACTCTCTCCCCTCTGTCTGAGCGTTGCTATACTCCTCAAGCGCAATGCGGGTTTCCCTCATGATATCCTTCACGAGCTCATGATATTCTCCCCAGTCCTGATAGAACTTTGTTCCGGAGATCGTATAGTCATCCATGGTTCCCTTCATCACAAGCTTCTCGCCCTCTGCAAGGTATATCTGGATAAAGTCTATCGGAAATTCCTTGCTCATGAGGAAAAGCTCACCTTGCTCGTCACAGACATCAAAGGCGAAATCGCCGTTTTCTATGCCGCTGACTTCGTCAAGGATATTGGTTCCTGTCGGAGACTGGAAACCGTAGCTGAGATGCTCAACGCCATCGAAATGGCCGCTGATCTGCGATGTCGGTTCTGAGCTGCATGCCGCGACAGCCAAAGCGGCTAGAGCTATTAATGCTTTTTTCATTTACCACCTGATAGGTTCAAATGATGCATCGCCTGTGAGTCAGACGATGCATCAATCATATAATCTAGTCTTCTTCCTCAGAGGCATCCATCTCGATGGAGTAGTCACCCATGAACATGTATGTATTGCCATCTTCACCAGTCTCTGAAGCCATTGCCTCCTGGTCAGCAAGCATAGCGAAGATGGTATATACACCGTCACCCTTGTTGGTAAGCATCAAAGACACCATACCGTCAGCAGCCCACATGTCACCGTTGCTGAACATGATGGCCGTGCCCATAGGAATCTGCATGAAGCCAAGATCCATCATCATACCAAGGTCGGTAGTGCCTGCAGTTCCGACAAGATCCTCGCTCATTGGGGTTGTATACATTCCAGCGATATCCTCAGCAGCAGGATCGACGTTGAAGTAGATCATTGTCATGGTAGGAGTAGATTCGCTGCCAGCATAGATGGTAAGAATCTTTGAAGCTGCACCTGCCTCTGACTCGTCATTATCCATGCACATGACCCTGAAGATATTATCAGTTGGATCAGGCCTTTCGCCTGCAAACTTGGCGCTGATGGTGAGCTCATAATCACCGTCGTAAGCATACTTGTACTCATTACCCTCAGCATCCTTCATATCGATCTTGATCACACCGTCTTTTACCTCCATGATTCCTGATACAAGATAGGTGACAGTACCGTCAATTGAGACGAAATATGAGCCGAAATCGAATGCTTCACCATCACCAACCTGGAATGAAGATCCAGGAATCCAAGTACATGGAACTGCATAATATGTAGTCATCTCATCCTTACCTGGGGTATATGTACCCTCGGTAAGGCACACCTCCTCCTCGGAAGCAAAGAGATCTGTAAAGCATGCGATAGAAAGCTTGTTGCCATCGAGGTCAGTAAAGGCAAGATATGCACATCCGCCATAGGTAGGGTTAGGATAGTTTACGAACATCATCTTTCCACCATATTCGTAAGTCATCGAATCGATAGGCGCAAAGCCCGGCACAGGGGAACCAATCTGCTGAATGACTTCGACCTCGCATGATGAGAAAGAGTCAGCGACCTTGACCTTGCAAGACCTTTCTGCCTTGGTCGCATTGTTTTTTGCAGTAAGGACAACCTCCTTGCCATTTACGCTGACTGTGAGCCAGTCAACATCCGCTGTTGCTGTAAAGGTTGCATCTGCTGACTTCACAGCGACTTTCTGCTCTCCGCCGTCACCTGAGAAGGTAACAGACTTTGGAGAAACCGAAATCTTTTCCTTAGGTCCGTCATCTGGCTTTGTGCAAGATACGAAACCGACGAGTGCAGCAATTGCTGCAAGTGCTAAGTACTTTTTCATATACATTAATTATTAAAATAAGTGATTATCGTTTTTCCAGATATTCCGGATGCCAAAGGGTAACAGCAGGCGGATAGTCGAGATAGAGTTTATCCTCAGTCAGAGTGTAAGTCTCATTGCCCAGAGTATGTACATAATACTCTTTCATATACTGGAACAGAGGGTCGTTCCAGACTCTTCGCATATCGTACCAGGAAGTACCGAAACCAATCTGCTCCCTCAGTCCCTCCTCAAAGGCAAACACGGTCAGCTGATCAGCGGAAACAACGTCGTCAGGGATGTTCTCATGCCCAGGGTCCATCCTGTTCCTTCGAAGTTCCAGGAGGACTTCCCTCGCCTTCTCTGTCTTTCCGCTTCGAGCAAGGCACTCGGCATACATGACATAGACCTTAGGAACATTTACTCCATTATCGGATATCATCTTCTTGAGGTTAGGTCCATATTTGTCACTGCTCTTGAATGCCTGATAAGCAGTCTTGCCGGACGAAACTGAAGTCAGCAATGAAAGACGGGTGTCATTTCTATCATAGTAGAACCTCTTGATGATATCTGTCTTTACACCTGTGAGAAGCATGCCGTACGACTCGCAGTAAACAGATGGCCAAAGCCTGTAGGCAGAACTGAGCATGAAGAGCATCTCCGGGTCCTCGTATGCAAAGGTGATGAAATCAACGTTGCGATCCGCATCTGATCGTGAGTAGTAGTCTGTAAGTCCAATGTCACTTCTAGTCTTGATTGCATCATAAGCCTCTCCAAGTATGACCTCTGCCTCGTCGTATCTGCCGAGATAGAAAAGGACTTTTCCATAAAGAGCAAGGCCAGACGGCTTGAATACACGCATATAATGTTCCTTGGCATCCTCCAGATGGTCTACTGATTCCCTCATCTCCGCGAGGACAAAATCAATCACATCTTCCCTGTTGTGAAGAGAGTAGTCACCGCCTATGGTGGTCGCCTCTTTGATGATAGGGACATCGCCGAAGAATTCTGACATCAGGAAAGTGCAATATGCACGGAGTATCCTGGCCTCTGACTGAAGGGCAAGCCTCTGCTCAGGAGTGCCATCTTCAGCATCAAGCACCTGATTGATCACGATGTTGAAATAATAGAAAGCCTTGCTGAAAGTGGACCATTCTCCACAAGTCTCATCTTCCCTGTAAAGATTCTTCTCCCACTTGTAACCATTGCAGGCATGTGATCCCAGAACTGGGATACTATACATGTTTGCATATCCATCTTCTTCCACATATGTGTCGAAGCACATGTATGGGAAGCTCTCACTTACGAAACACAGTTCCTCCTGAAGGCCAAGGAGAAGTCCCTGATAGTGCTCTATCTTCGACGCGATATCATAACCCTTAGGCTTGACGTTCAGGTATTCCTCGCATGAAGTGAGGAGCATGGCAGCAATTGCTGCGACAAAAAGTATATTCTTCTTCATGGTTTAGAATTCGACGTTGAGACTTGCTGAAATATATGGATGGTATTTGTCTGTACGGCCTCCGTACGAGAGCGAAGCTGACTCCGGATCGATTCCACGTCCATTGAATGCAATGGTAGCGAGGTTGGAAGCAATAAGTCTGACGCTTGCACTCTGGGCATTCAGCCTCTTGCACACACGTGAAGGAAGCCTGTATCCGAAAGACACCTCCCTGAGCTTTATATATGAAGCGCTGAGCACGTTCACATCTGCATATCTGTAGAGATAAGTAAGATCGCTTTCGTTGATACTGCTGTCCTTGAGTGAGTAGTAGGCAGGGACATCGGTGAAGGCCTCATCGCCAGGATTCTGCCATCTCTTCGCAAAATCGTTGTGGATGTTTTCGCAGAAACGGTATGAATTCTTGTTGCAGATGTCGCTTCTCATCTTATGTCCCAGGTTATAGACGAACATGACGTTGAGATCGAAGTTTCCGTAGCGGAAAGTGTTAGAGAGAGAGCCGAAGACAGGAGGTACGGTAGTACCCTTGTAATCAACTACATCCGTTGTGTCAATATCGGTGATTGAGCGTACTGCCTCTCCCTTTGAATTGTAGACTCTAGGCATACCGTCCTCAGGGTCTAGACCAGCCCATCTGTATGCGAACAAGGTTCCGAAAGGATAACCTACCCAATAATGCTTGTCTGCCATGATATAAGGGCTTTCAGGTTCATTGAGGTACATTTCGACGAGTTTGTTTGCATTGAAGGTGAAATTGAAATCGGTAGTCCATTGGAACAATGCGGTCTGGATATTGAGACTGCTCAACGAAAGCTCAACGCCACGGTTTGTCATAGTTCCGAGGTTCGAGAGGACAGTCTTGAAACCGGTCGTCGGGTCCACCGGCACCTGTGAAAGCAGGTTGGTCGTACGCTTGTCGTAGAGATCGATGCTACCGTCAAGCCTGTTGCCGAGGAATGCGAAGTCGACACCGAAGTTGATGGTACGAGTCTTCTCCCATGAAAGCTTGTCGTTAGCCGGAGTTGCAATCATGTAGCCAAGTCCGTACTCGCTATATGCCACATCTGCATAAGACGTCAGGATATCGTATGGGCCACCCTCACCTGGGTTCGGAGAGTTGCCGGCATAGCCGAAGCTGGCACGGATGTTCAGACGGTTGATCCATCCGTTGCTACGGATGAAATCCTCCTTTCCTGCGTTCCATATCGCACCCACAGACCAGATAGGTTTGAACTGTACGCTGGGGTCACTTCCGAAGAGATTGGACTGGTCAACACGTATGCTGGCATTAGCCGAATACTTCTCCTGCAGAGTATAGGCTGCATTTGCATACATCGAGACAAACCTGTATTCGGTTTCGTTCTGAGTGAAGCTGTTAGGTTCGAAGCGATTTATAGTCGCAGTAGCATATGATGGAAGAACCGGGTTCTTTACACCTTCGGTGCTGAGGAAGTATTCATCATAGGCAATGTGCTCCATGGTCTGATAATCGTATCCACGAAGGAATGAATTATATCCTCTGCTGAGTCTGTCACTGAACTCAAATCCGGCAAGTGCTGTTATGCCGTGCGACATCTTGTCATTCAGATGAAGATCGAGATTGAGCTGATTACGCACCGTGTATGCGGTTTCGTTACTGTTGCCTACTGTGTAATAGCCACCAGTAGAAGGAAGAAATGATTCTCCATCCATATTTGTCGCCTGAGCCCGCTGACTTCTGACTATAAATGAGTCAGACGGTACGAAATGCTCCGACCCACCCCTAGTGGTTGAGTATTGGAAACGCCCTTCGTAACTGAGGAACTTGGTAAAATTGATCTTGAGTCCCCCATTCGCGTTGACGCCCGTTGACTTATTCACAGTGTAATCCTTGTTGAATTCGCTTACAGGATAATAATCAAGCTTCACTCCTGCAGCGGACTCCACTGTGGCCTGGTAAAGAGGTGTCATGATGTAATCAGTATGTGACATCTCTCTTCCATTCTCGTCATAATAAGAGATATAAGGGATATCACTCACGTTAGGGGTAGAATATGTGATTCCCTTAGAATGATATGCCGTCAGCGAAATGTCAAGAGTAGCCCACTTGGCAATGTGGAACACGTCACGAAAGAAGAACTTGTAGTCATCTGTGGAGTTCTTGTATGCACCCTTGTTTCTCTGATACTCGAGCGAAGCATAGAAGTTGCTCCTGTCGTTTCCTCCAGAGAATGAGAGAGAATGGTTCGTTATATATGAGTTGCTCATGAACGCTTTCTCATAGTTTTTCCTACCGTTTACGGAAGAGAGGCCGTCGAGAATGGCATCTCTTTCGTCAATGGAAATTTCGTTCCTATAATATTTATAGAGAGCATTTTCATGAGGCAGCACGACCCTGTAGTCACCTCTGGTAAGTCCATAGATCGACTTGTTGATATCCTCCCATTTATAAGTCTGTGGATCGAAGCAATCAACCACGGAATCAATGAAGGCACGGCTATCCATCATATTCATGTAAGAATAGTTCGGCTTGCCATGGAAGGTAAAGCTACCGTTGTAGCTGACAGTAAGTTTGTTACTGGCAGAACCTGTCTTTGTGGTCACGACTATGACGCCATTTGCAGCTTGCGCACCCCATATTGAAGCAGCCGTCGCATCCTTGAGGAAGTTTATGGACTCGACGTCATTGGGGTTTACCATCTTGTCCATCTGTGACTTGGTCATGGCGACTCCATCTACGATAAACAGAGGGTCTGTCTTGGAATTGATGGACGATACGCCGCGGATGAGGTATCGTACGCCATCGCCTGTCTGAGTCACGCTGAGACCGGCAGCACGACCCTCGAGGCTACGGAGAATATTTCCTTCCACATTCGCCTGACTGCGTACCTCGGCACCACCGACACTGGAGAATGAGCCTGCTGAGCGTTCGCGCGAAAGGGTCTGATAACCGGTGACCACGATCTGGTCAAGTGCACTCGCCTCCTCTTCGAGGATGACATTGATGGTGCTGCGTTTTCCGATCTGCTCGGAAACCTCCCTCATGCCGATAAAGTTGAATACCAAGGTGGTGTTCGGGTCAGACGGAACTTCCAGGCTGTAGCGTCCGTTCATGTCGGTAAAGGTACCGTTCCTCGAGCCAGCAATCATCACATCTGCACCTGCAAGAGGGTCTCCTGTATTGTCCGTGACGGTACCCTGGACAAGTCTGGTCCTGACTCCGTTGGCGACTTGGGCCTGAGCGACTTCCGGAACTGAGAGTGCAATCTGCTTGCCCATGATGGTATACTTCACACCACAAGGCCCGAATACTTCATTGAGGATTTCGGCGATAGAATCGCTCTCGGCATCGACGCTTATGATCTTGGACACGTCGATGAGGTCATTGTTGTATACAAACTTATACTCGCTCTGGGCCGAGATGAGCTTCATCGCAGTAGAGAGCGGCTGATTGTCAACAAAGACCGAATAGCGGCTCTGCGCATGAAGGGCCATACCCATCATGAGGGAAATGCAGAGCAAAATGATTCGCTTCGTTTTTTTCATTATAACTATGTTAGTTCTTTGGTTTAAGGCTTACGATACCATCCTCGACCTTGTAGTCGAGACGTGATGTGAGACATAGGAGATCAAGAACTTCCGTGAGAGTCTCGGACTTGAACTCAGCCGTGAATGACGAATTGTAAATGGATCTGTCTGAGACATCCACTTTGACCCCATACCATCTCTCTATCTGGGCTATTGTCTCACTCATAGGAGTATGATCGAACTTGAGGACACCTCTGGTCCAAACTGTCGACTCATCCGGCGACTGAACCAATGTCTGTGTATGGAAATCCTTGTTGATAATGACCTCCTGCGAAGGAAGGACATTAAGCACCTCTTCATTGGGTTTTGTGATTTTCACAGATCCCTGTATGAGAGTGAGGTCAAACTTTGAATCATCAGAGAAGCACTTGAGATTGAACCTGGTACCGGTTACGGTCACGAGCACATCCTGAGGAGTCTTGATGAGGAATGGAACATTCCTGTCCTTATGTACGTCGAAGTAACCCTCGCCGTCGAGATATACGGTCCTGGTACCGGTGCCGAAATCATTTGCAAGCCTGAGCGAACTGCCGCTGTTGAGGGTGACAAGAGTACTGTCGGGAAGGATGATGTTACCCTGCAGAGAACTGTTCACGGTGTATACAATCTCAGCGTCTGCCACGAACTCCGTCTGGGCAGGTACTTCACGAAGTTTCCTGGAAAGGATGGTGGTTGTGGTCGCAAAGACGACAGCCGCACATGCAGCCGCCGTAGCAATATACTTATATAGACGATTATGTCCCTTCGTATGAGGAAGTTCAGGCATCTCGCCAGTGTACACCGAATCAGGAAGAGACTCGAATACATTCTTGTTGTAGTTTACGCGCATACATATCATACGTGTAAACTGCACCCTACCCTAAAAGGATTCCTTGATTTTTCTGAAATTTTTAAGAGCCTGCGAAATTCTGTACTCGATGGCCTTGACGCTGACCTTCTCCTTCCTTGCGATCTCCCTGTTCGAGAGGCCGTCCCTGCGGCTCATCAGGAAGGTGTTCCTTGTCTTCTCGGG
>JAGHUQ010000093.1 GCA_018064725.1 Candidatus Cryptobacteroides caccocaballi | reverse complement strand
AATTCCACACAATTCCGACCATGTAAATGTATCGTCGCTGCGTATTGTCTAAGATCCTGTTTTATGTCCTCAATTGTTTAGACGGCGTAAATGATGTCAGTTTGCAGGCAGCGGAATGAATGTTTACCTTAGTGAAATAAAACGAATACAAGCCAGAGACATCGATTATTGTATGATTACGCAATAGTTTGCTCGTAAGCCTCCGACGAAGTACGTGAGACACATTATTACACCGAAGTGGCAGCAACTTTCGCGTAGTTGCTGCCACTTTCATCTAGTGACGCGTCACTGACCGTCACACGCTGTCATTGACTGTCACTTTGCCGTTACTGGCTGCCAGTTCTCCGGGAGTAGTACTGTGATGTCCTTTTCGGTGGGAAGACGTTTGAGAGTGTCCTCAAGCCATTGTCTGATCTCGACATCGTGAGCCTTGCAGCAGGCGAAGAGCGAGTACACGATTGCTGCACGCACCGCGGCATCGTGATTGCCGCAGAAGAGATAGTTCTTCCTGCCCAGAGCCAGAGGTCTGATGGCGTTCTCTACGCCGTTGTTGTCGATGTTGTACCGACCGTCAAGCACATAGCGGCTCAGTCTTGGAAGAAGGGTGTAGGTGTATACTATGGCCTTTCCCATCCTTGACTTTGGTGTGAAGCGGTTTGCGACGGAGTCCATCCACTTCTCGAAGTCCAGTATTACAGGGTACGCCTCCTTCTCCCTGCGTTCCTTGACGGCATTCGCATCAAGTCCGGCCTCCTTCATCTCAGTCTCCAACTTGTAGAGCTTACTGATGAAGACAATGGCTTCGCTTGCGTGCTTGCGGTCCTCGTCAAGGGCTTCCACGAACTTGCGCCTTACGTGAGCCCCGCAGCCTATCATACGCTTGCCGGGAGCGTTTTCGAAGGACTCGTACACCTCATATCCGTCGGTTTGCACGGCTCCGCGATATCCACCGATGAGCTTGCGGGCGGTGTCGCCACTCCTGGATCCCATATCATAATGGAAGTAGACGCTCCCACCCACGGCATCCCTGACGGCCCACATATAACCCTTGACGGCACGGTGCTTCTCGTTGTCTATCACCGGCAACGTGCTCTCATCAACCTGTATGTAGTCCTTCTTCATTATCTGCTCACGAAGTTTGTCGTATAGTGGCCGCAATTTGGAGCAGACCGCCGCGAACCAGTCGTTTATCGTCGCGTCGCTCAAGACTACACCCAACTCCTTGTATTTCTGTATCTGTCTGTAGAAAGGAAGATGATATGTGTACTTGTTTATCAGGATGTCGGTCAGCAGGCTCTCGGAGGCCATCCCCTTCGGGATTATCATATCAGGCAGAGGAGCTATCTCGAAGGCCTGCCTGTCAGGATCCTCCATCTGGAGATTGCTCTTGAGGACGAACTTGTGGCGGGCAATCCTGTCGATGTACATCTGAGCAGGCCTGATGGCAAGTCGGTCAGTATTCTCGACTCCGATCTCCACATAGTCCGGATTGTCCTTCATCCCCTCGGGATAGATGTCTGTAACAATGACGGGGAGGTTTGAGTATACAGGCTTGCGGACTTCGCGCTTGTGAGCCTTGACTTCTATGGTCCTGGCATTCTGCTCATCCATCGCCTTGACCTCGGCGTCAAGAGCAGCTTGCTCCTCTTCGCTCAGCTGGTCATCGAACAGCGTCGGTTCAAGTGCCGACGGGTCGAGCGGTAGGTTCTTCTCGCTCATCTTGCCGAAGAGTTTCTTGCGGAACCACTCCATCATGGACTTCAGGGAAGACACGGTATTCTCGAGTTCGACCTTTTTCTGCTCAAGCAGAGCCTTCTCGGCGGAAAGCTTTTCATTCTCCTCCGTAAGCTTCGCAAGTTCCGCCTCAAGTGACCGTATTTTCTGATCTTTTTCGGACATTTTCCGTACCTCTTTCTATATATAAAGGTACGAAAAAAGTGCCATATATGCAAGTCTATGGCACTTTTTCTTTGATATATTTTGTCGATTTTTCAGAAGCTTTTCGAGAGCATCTTCATCCTCCGTACATACGGACTGTCAAGGGCCGAACGCACCATCCCGAGCATATCTTCATATGAGATTCCGGAGGATACAACCTCGTCGTCCGACGACTGGATGACTGACTTCATGCGGCCCATGTCAAGACGGATTGCATACAGGACCAGACCGCCCTCTTCCTGACGCAGCATCTTCATCATGTTGCGGCTCGCGTTCATGAAGATGTACACGTCACCACTCCTGAGGCTTGCGCACATCCCGTTGGTTACGATGCCGCTCAGCCCGTTGAAGCTCTTGCGCATATCCACCGGCTTGTTGTACAGCCAGTACTTTACGCCACCGTCCAGACTAAACATTGCTCGCGGATATTATCTCCCGCAGGTGCGCTGCGGTCATGTTCCCCTGGATACGCATAGCAGAACCGCAGGACGTGCGGATCTCCACCGTCAGGAAGCTTTCCTGATCTTGTGACTTCTGCTGCTTCCCTCTGGATTTATGTGTGGAAACTGGCTGGGATGTAGCCGCACCCGGCATCATCGGAACGAACCCGGCAGGGACCAGCGATTGTTCGTCCTCCTCACGATACCGGCGCTTCCACCGGTAGTACTGATGTCTCGCTATTCCGTGACTCTCCAGATAGTCCTGCTGGCTGATATGCTGCTCCTCGCATTCCCTGTCGATCGCAGCGATTTCCTCTCGTGTCATCATAAGATCTCGATTTTTTGCAAAGGTAGCCCGGCTCTCGCCAGGCTACAATATGCATTTCTTCGGATGCTTAC
>JAGHUQ010000078.1 GCA_018064725.1 Candidatus Cryptobacteroides caccocaballi | reverse complement strand
ATTCAGCAGACGAGATTACTCACCCTTCTGTGAAGCGCGGGTAGCCTTGACAGAGCAGATGATGGTAGCCTTAGGAGAAACGATTGAGTAGTTCTCGAAATGAAGGTCGCCAGCGTGGATCTGCTTGCCGATCTTGAGCTCGGTGATGTCAACCTCAACCTCATCAGGAAGGTTGTTCATGAGAGCGCAGACTTTGAGCTTGCGAGTTGATACGAGGAGCTTACCACCCATCTTCACACCCTCTGAGTGACCAGTGATCTTCACAGGAACTGCGATGGTTACAGGCTTGTCCTCAGAAACTGCGAGGAAGTCCATGTGGACAGGCTCGTCGGTTACAGGATGCCACTGTGTCTCGTGGAGGATAGCTGCATACTTCTCTCCGTTGTCAAGAGTGATGTCTACGATGTAAGCGTTAGGAGTGTGGGTCACAGCCTTGAGGTCCATTGCTGATACGGTGAAGAGAACGTTCTCGATACCGTTTCCATAGAGGTTGCAAGGAACGAGACCCTGTGCGCGGAGTGCCTTGGCGGCAGACTTGTTGCCAGCTGCGCGGAGCTGACCTTTGAGTTCAATGTGCTGCATTGTATTAAAGTTTGAAAATGTGTTACTCATCCCGGAACTGTGCCGGGACCCATTGCACCAAACCCTGTTCTGGGTTTTTAGCGGGCGCAAAGATATGCAAATTATTTGATTTACAAAAGATTTGTGGCCTTGTTCCAAGCCAGCTCGCGATAATATACGTTCATCTGGGCGCTTCCGTCCGCCGGGAGGTACATGCTCATGCCGCAGTGAGTCCTGATCTTGAAGGAAAGGAAATTGGCTGTAGCCTTGTCGAAGACAACACACTCGTCGAGCGCCTCCTGCAATTCGGCCAGGTCCTCGGAGCTGATCCCGGACTGTACGAGAATGTCCTTCAGGTCATAGAACCAGTGCCAGTTGAAGCGGAAAAATCCCTGCACGTTCGACGGATTCACGCTCCTGATCTGGCTGCGGTACTTCTCGAAAAGCCTGCCGCAGGTCTGGGCGAGATGGTCAATCTCCGTGCAGTCCACGACGGAGGCCGTGCAATAAGGCAGCGGAGTGCCCTCGTATTGCGCGTAGAAATCAGAAACGACTCCTACAGGATCAGGGGTGCTGCCCTTCAGTAGTCTTTCGCACAGAGTTCCGTACTCATATCCGTCAGCGAGGACCTCGGTGGTGGAGAATCCGACGAGCCCGCAGATGTCCTTGATCTCGTATGCAACTTCCACGCAGCCCATCAGACAGGCGTCGAACAGTATGTATTCGAACTTCATAGGGAAAGCCTTCGCGAAGTTCTTGATGTCCATCTCATAGCAGAGATAGCTTCCCGGGGTGCCCGTCTGGGTCTGTCCCACGCTGCGTTCCGGTGACTTGCTTATGGTGTGGTAATTGGTAGTGGCGCCGGCTGGCAGCCAACCGGTCGCATGGGATGAGAATACCATTCCGTAGCTTTTTGCCGGGAACATTCTCTTTACGTCCTGAAGCACCATGTGAAGCGTCTTTGAATCGGCGGAGATCACGTCGCTGCCGTAGCTCGCCAGCGTATCTGCGACGACAGTTCCGTCTGCGGTGGAATTCAGCTTGATTAGATGGCTGCTGAGCTCCCCTGTGTAATCTCCTCTTTCGCTGCAGGTCTGTCTGTATACGAGCAGTATGTTGTCGGCACGGCTATGATGGTCGACCGGAAGATATCCGGACAGGAGGTCATCGTAATCCTCCTCCATATAGCTGGAAAGCGTGTTGAACCCGGCCTGGTACACCAGAAGGACATGACGCGACTCCTCGTTGCCCTGTCTGTCTCCCGGAAATCCCGTCGTGTTGTGGGATGGCCAGATAAAGTCGGCATCCTCGGCCGGGTCGCAGGACTGCATGGACAAGGTCGCGAACGTCACGAGGAACGCGTTCAGGAAAAGTATGATTTTTTTTATCTTCATAAGGGCTCAACTCGGCAAATGTAAGCAATTTATTGTTACTTTTGCGCTCTCGTTTCGACATATACAAGAAATAGAAACAAACAGATATGAAATCAATCTCAAGAATCATCATGGTTTCCGCAGCAGTGTTAGGACTCGCTTCATGCGGCCAGAAAGAGGGCGACAAGGGCTTCAAGTACCTTATCGACGAGTTCGCAGACCTCAAGGTCATGCGCTATCAGGTTCCTGGATGGGACGAGCTCTCACTCCAGCAGAAAGAATACATCTATCATCTTGCAGAGGCTGCAAAGTGGGGCAGGGACATCTACTGGGATCAGAACTGCTCATGGAACATCCCTGTCCGCAAGGCTGTCGAGAATATCATCGACAACTACAGCGGCAGCCGCAAGGGTCAGGATTTCGAGGACTTCATGGTCTATGCGAAGAGACTCTTCTTCTCAAACGGCTTCCACCATCACTACGCAGAGGACAAGTTCGTTCCTGCATGTTCGCGTGAGTACTTTGCCTCTCTCATGGAGTCTGTCGGCGTTGAGAACTCAGCTGAGCTCCTCGATGTCATCTACAATCCTGAGCTCTATCCTTCACGCAAGGCCATCAGCGGCGACATCGTTGCTGGTTCTGCAGTGAACTTCTACGAGGGCGTGACCCGCGAGGAGGCTGAGGCGTACTATGCATCCATCGTGGACGAGAAGGACCCTACTCCTATCTCATACGGTCTCAACACCAAGCTCGTCAAGGGCGCTGACGGCGTCATCCGCGAGGAGGCTTGGAAGGTCGGCGGCATCTATGGACCTGCCATCGAGAAGATCGTCGAGGAACTCGAGCTCGCTGCACCTCTCGCAGAGACCGATGCACAGCGCGACTACATTGCTTCTCTCGTCGCATACTACCGCACCGGTGACCTCCGTCTCTGGGACGAGTACAACATCAAGTGGCTCAAGGATACCCTCGGAACAGTGGATTTCGTGAACGGATTCGTCGAGGACTACAACGACCCTCTCGGCCGCAAGGGCGCCTGGGAATCCCTCGTGAACATCAAGGACCATGTCGCATCGGAGCGTACTGAGACCCTCAGCGAGAATGCCCAGTGGTTCGAGGACAACTCTCCTGTTGACTCCCGCTTCAAGAAGCCTGTGGTCAAGGGTGTCAGCGCAAAGGTAATCAACGTCGTGGCTCTCGCCGGCGACTCATATCCTGCAACCCCTATCGGAATCAACCTTCCTAACGCGGACTGGATCCGCAGGGAGCATGGTTCGAAATCAGTGACCATCTCAAACATCACCGACGCATATTCGAAGGCGGCAGAGGAGTCTCCTAAGAGCACCCTCACCGAGTTCGCATATGACGAGGAGGAGATTGCAATGGCAAAGAAGTACCTCTCAATCACCGATAATGTGCATACTGACCTCCACGAGTGCCTCGGACATGGTTCAGGACAGCTTCTCCCTGGAGTTTCACCTAACGCTCTCGGTGAGTACAGCTCGACCCTCGAGGAGGCTCGTGCCGACCTTTACGGCCTCTATTACATGGCTGACCCTAAGCTCATAGAGCTCGGTATCCTTCCTGACGAGGAGGCTTACAAGGCACAGTACGCAAACTATATCCGCAACGGTCTCATGGTCCAGTTCAGCCGCGTGGAGCTCGGCAAGCCTAATACCGAGGCTCACATGCAGAACCGCAAGCTCATCGCTGAGTGGTGTCTCGAGCACGGTACCGAGATGCATTACTGCGATGACGAGGGCTGCCGCTTCATCAATGCCATCGAGAAGAAGGTCAAGGACGGAAAGACCTATTTCGTCGTCAACGAGTACGGTGCGCTCAGGGAGCTCTTCGGAGAGCTTCTCGGCGAGATCCAGAGAATCAAGTCAGAGGGCGATTACGAGGCCGGCAAGGCTCTCGTAGAGCAGTATGCAGTCAATATTGACCGCGACCTCCACAGGGAGGTGCTCGAGCGTTATGCCGAGCTCCAGCTCAAGCCTTACGGCGGTTTCGTGAACCCTGACATCGTCCCTGTCGAGGAGAACGGCAAGGTGGTGGACTACAGGCTTGACTATACTGCAAGCTATGTAGACCAGATGATGAACTACGGTCACAATTACTCGATCCTATAAGGTCGTCTGTGGCATCTTCGCGCAAGACTCGCTTTGGGATTTTATGTGCGAACGTAAATGACTGGTTATCAGCGCGTTAATATTTGGGCGGTTCCTCCTTCCGGGGGAGCCGTCCGTGCGTTAGGTGCTTGATGGCCAAAGAGATACGTTCGTTGCTGAGTTTCGGCTAATTTGTCTATATTTGCCGAATATGAAGAGCCTCACGGAAAGATATGAATACTACCTCAGGATCGAGAGGGTGATGTCGCCGAATACGGTGGCCTCCTACGGCCGTGATGTGCAGGCCTTCATGGACTATCTCGACGGGAAGGACCCGTATGCGGTCAGCTCCGACGACGTCATCGACTACTTCACCGGCCGGAAGTTCCTTTCCAAGCGTTCGCAGGCCCGTGCCCTGAGTGCACTGAGGTCATTCTACTCATGGCTTATCTCAGAGGGCGAGATCGAGATCAACCCGTGCGACAAGGTGGAGGCCCCGAAGATGGGACGCTACCTGCCGGACGTGCTCTCGGTGGAGGAGGTCGAGGCCATCATCGCATCCGTGGATACGAATTCATGGAAGGGTCTCCGCGACCGTGCGATACTCGAAGTCCTGTACGGCTGCGGGCTGCGCGTGTCCGAGGCATCGACCCTGCAGCTCTCCGACCTCTTTTTCGAGGACGGCTTCGTGCGCGTCGTGGGAAAGGGTGACAAGCAGAGAGTCATACCTATGGGTGACATGGCGGAGGAGGCGATCAAGGCCTATCTCCCGGTGCGTCCGGAACCGACGGATGCCAGAACTGCGGAAACCCTGTTCCTGAACCGTTTCGGCAAGCCGCTGAGCAGAATTTCCATCTTCAATATGGTGAAGGATCAGGCGCAGAAGGCCGGCGTCACGAAGGACCTTTCTCCACATTCATTCCGCCACTCGTTCGCGACCCACATGATAGAGAACGGTGCTGACCTGCGTGCCGTGCAGGAGATGCTCGGTCACGAGAGCATACTCACCACGGAGATATATACGCACATAAATGCCGCCACCTGGCAGGCATCGGTGCTGGAGAATCATCCAAGAAAGAAATAGGGAAGGCCCCGGAATTCCTACTGCTTGTCCTCGTCAGGGAAATCAAGCTTGCCTGTGAGCTCGGCCTCGCGGGCGATTGCCGCATTGTAGCAGTGGCGGCAGAGAGGCTCATAGATATTCTTCTCTCCGAGGACGACGAGGTCGGAATTCTCGCTGAGACGGTGTGAGTGCTGCGCCGGACTGCCGCATTTCACGCAGACTGCATGGACCTTGAGCACATCCTCAGCTATCGCCATGAGTGACGGCATGGGGCCGAAAGGCTTGCCGAGGAAGTCGGTGTCGAGGCCGGCGATGATGACGCGGATCCCGTTGTTGGCGAGCTCCTGGACGGTCTCGATGATGCTTGAGTCAAAGAACTGCGCCTCGTCGACGCCAAGTACGTCTATGCCCTCGTTGAGGGCTGCGAGCATCTCCTTGGGGTCTGAGATCGGTGTGGATGCGATCTTGTGGCTGTCGTGCGAGACAACCTCGGACTCGGAGTATCTTACGTCAATGGCCGGCTTGTATATCGCGACCTTCTGATTCGCGAAAACGGCCCTCTTCATCCTCCTGATAAGCTCCTCAGTCTTTCCCGAGAACATCGATCCGCAGATTACCTCTATGGAACCTGCTTTTTTGCAGTTTTCTAAAAACATTTGACTATTTTTGTGCTTTGACTGATGCAAAGATAGTCAAAAACCAGTCTTATGGAAAACACTAGAGAAGAAATATTGGCCGCAATCCGACAGGAACTGTCAGAGCTCAAGAATCAGGTTTCGGCGCTTGAATCCAGACTTGCGGCGATAGAGTCTGAAAGCCACGTATCTGGGTCTGAGGATGTCACCGACATGCCTGTCATCGATGATGCGATGATGGCTATAAGCATCGACGATATCATGGATGTCGACTTCGGCGAGCCGGAGGAGGCGGAGAAGATTGCCGCAATCGAGGACGAAATCTTCGGCGATGTCGCTGAGCCTGTTGCAGAACAGGCCGAGCTTATCGAAGCTCCAGCTGAGGAGGCGGTTGAGGATCCGACCGTAGAGCCTGTCGAAGAAATGCCTCTGGAGGAACCGGAATTTGCTTCGGTCGAGGAATCCGTGCCGGCAGCGGACGAGGAACCAGAACCTGCACCTGCCGATGAGGATCTTCCGGAAAGCTTCCCTGAGGAGGACGACGAGCCTTCGTTCATGGACATATTCGGAATGGCCCAGTCGGACGAGGGTACACTCAACGCCAGGCATCGCGCGACCAAGAAAAAGGCCGTGATGGACGTCATGGCGACCAAGGAGGCATGGCGCAGCGATATGCCGGGTTCGCCGGTGAAGGATATCCGCAGCGCGATTTCCCTCAATGACCGAATCCTCTTCATCCGAACTCTCTTCGATGAGGACCCGGTGATCTTCCAGGACACCATCGCCGAGGTGAACGAGATCGCCACGCTCGATGAGGCGGTCGACTATCTCAAGGAGCACAATCCTGCATGGGATTTCGACAGCGACGTGGTATACAGGTTCATGATGGCCGTAAGGCGCAAGATCAGATAATGCCAGGAATACTCTACATAGTCCCGACTCCGGTGGGCAACCTCGAGGATATGACTTTCAGGGCCATAAAGGTCCTGAAGGAAGCCGACCTCATACTTGCCGAGGATACGAGGACCAGTTCCGTGCTGCTCAAGCATTTCGACATTCACGGAAGGCTCGAGTCGCACCATAAGTTCAATGAGCATAAGACCTCCGAGATGATCAAGGAGAGGATACTGCAGGGCCTGAACGTCGCTCTCATCAGCGATGCCGGCACTCCGGGTATCTCGGATCCCGGCTTCCTGCTCGTGCGCACCTGCGCCGCCGAGGGCATAGAGGTGCAGACCCTGCCCGGTGCGACCGCATTCGTCCCTGCGCTGGTCAGCAGCGGATACCCGTGTGACCGTTTCTGCTTCGAGGGCTTCCTCCCGCAGAAGAAAGGCCGTCAGACCAGGCTCCAGGAGCTTGCGGGGGAGCATAGGACCATGATTTTCTACGAGTCTCCGTACAGGCTCGTCAAGACCCTCGAGCAGCTCGCGGAATTCTTCGGTCCGCAGAGAGAGTGCTCGGTAGCGAGGGAGATAAGCAAGGTGCATGAAGAGCACAGACGCGGCACGCTTGAAGAGGTGGCCGCATGGTACAGGGCTCATGAGCCTAAAGGTGAGATTGTGATAATAGTAGCCGGCGCTCCGGAAGTCAAGAAGGAGAAGAAGCGCTACTATGAAGAGGAAGAAGAAGCCTGAGAGTGACAGCCCTGCCGCACGATCGATGAAGGCAGGTGCGATTGCACTCGTTTTTCTGGTGCTGGGCTACCAGGCGGCCGTGTTCATCCACCGGGCCGCAGTTACGAAGATCATAAGTGACAGGGACCGCCCTGACACGGTCTATGTTGTGGACCGTGGGCTTGCCGAATCCGTCCTTGGTGCATTACCGGATGCTTCCGACGGGTCGGTGCGTGGCTCGGGAGGAGCGGTGGTAGGTGGTGCGTATGCCTCCGGAGGTAAAGCCTCACCGGGTGGTACTGCGGGCCGTGGGAGCGTGCTTGTGCGGCGGAACGCGGAGCACGATGATGGTGCGGTGCGGGTACGGGAGAGCATTCCTGCGGAGCCGGAGAGCTTCCGCTTTGACCCTAACACCGTGTCTGTGGAGGACCTGCAGAGGCTCGGGTTCACCCGGCGTCAGGCCGAATCCATCGACAACTATCGCAGAAAGGGCGGACATTTCTCCCGCAAGAGCGATTTCGCAAGGTCATACGTCGTCAGCGAGGAGGTGTATGCCCGTCTCGAGGACTATATAGACATTCCCTTGCTGGATATAAACAAGGCCGATTCGCTGGCCCTTACGGGACTTCCAGGCATAGGCGGATGGTTCGCATCGCAGATACTCCGCCACAGGGAGGAATTGGGCTCATTTTCGCGTAAGGAACAGCTTCTGAACGTCTACAGACTCGACAGGGAGCGCTATGATGCGATATCCGATCTTGTATTCGTCAGCGAAGAGGATGCGGTGCCTTTCAGGCTGTGGAGCCTTCCTGCCGACTCTCTCCGCCTGCATCCTTACATCCGCAGCTGGAACCTCGCCAAGGCCATCGTCCTGTATCGGGAGAACAACAGGAGGGAGGATTGGACACTCGAAGGACTCAGAGCCGCCGGTGTGCTCTCCGAGGATCAGTTCACCAGGCTCTCGCGCTGCCTGATCGAGTGAGAATGAGACTGTCACGTTTCCATCGGCATCGACCTCATCCTGTTGCCGGTGTAGGACTTGCATTTTTTTTGGAGCAACTCTCCTCTCTCATGTAACAATTGTTAATCGTGAGCCCTTTTTCAATGTTTCATGGTATAACAAACATCATTTGTGTTTTGGTCTAAAAGCCTTACCAATTCATCTAAATAATCATAGAACTCAAGGAAAAATGGGTTATATATTATATCATACTGTTCATCTCCGATTTGGATAGCTTTAGATATCGATTTGTCACCACCATATTTTATCAAAAAATTGAGCATAGGATAGTCTGTAATACATGGATCGCTACTCTTCGACCTACTATACTCAATTTTCTCTGAACCGGTAATAAATAAAGCATCAATATAATTAGTGAATCTATCATTGATATCGTCATCTGAGATGTGTTTTTTGTCAGAAGAGATGGTAATGGTTTTGTCGATGGTCCTGGTTATTTCCAGCCCGTCTCTTGAATAATGAATGATGTAAACAAAAGCATCATGCGCCCAATATTCGACAACTACACATTCGATCCTATCCTGTATACATGAGCTCTCGTCAGAATATATGTTATCAATGATTTTATTGGTCTCAGAATGCGAGTCGAGTATTTTGTTGTTCTGATTCTGAACACATGATAATGCTGTTATTGATATTAAGACATTATATGATACTTTTAATACCATAGAATAGTCTCTTTTAATAGATGTCCTTGTATTTTTCATATAGATTTTGATATAAAGGATCTACTTTCTTTCTTCCAGTCTCTTTCATCGTGTATTTCAATAGTTCTCTCATAACAAAACCTTTGTAAGCATCGGTTGTTTTATTCCATAGAGCTTTATAGTTGATAACATTCTTGTACGCTAGCCTATGAGATTTGAATTGATCTTGATTGCTTTTCATTATGTGAGAGTACCATTCATGAATGATAATAGAAGACTGGATGTTTTCTACTGTTGTTTCATAATTATATTTGTCAGTCCCAGTTATGATTTGCTTATGAATCCTTGAATTCCAAGAGCCTCTATCTGTAGATGAATACCTAATTGTTCCGCCAGATAACGAGGCTAAAACAAAAACTTCATCATAAATATGTTGTCCTTCCATTTGAGAAGCAATATGTGTCCAAATATTTGACTTGGCACTTCCACTTAATGTATTCCTAACTTTATCGTAGGTGCTTGCTTTAACACCCATTGCCCCAGATGAATTATTGGAGAGTAATTCGAGTGAAGTCATATTTGAGAAATCCATATCGCCATCATAAAGAATAACTGCACCAGTGAATCCTTCTTTTGTCGTTCCTCTAAAACAACCAGTACTGTCATATACGGGATTTGTTGATTTCCCATCCGGATCCACCCTATTCACCGGATCGCCGGCGCAGTAGGCGTACGGACTTATCGAAGGATACTTCTCGGCGAGCGGGTCGATCGTGGTGAACCTTCCCATCGAGGTCTCGAGATATCTTGCGCAGAAGTCGTAGAGTCCTGTCTCCGTCGCGAGTTCCTTTCCGGTGAAGCGGTA
>JAGHUQ010000099.1 GCA_018064725.1 Candidatus Cryptobacteroides caccocaballi | reverse complement strand
CCGTCGCCATTATATGGGGCGTGACTAGTCTGTGACGTCAACTTTTTCCCTATATTTGGGAAAATATTTCACAGATGGAAAAGGAAAGAATCGTGTTTGCGGATTACCTTCGGGTAGTTGCGTGCTTCCTTGTGATGCTTGTCCATGCATCCGAGAATTTCTACGGCGCTGACAGTTCGGGTCTGGCCGGCAATGTCTCAATGTTGGCTAATGAGGCGAACCGTTTTTGGGTGGCCTTCTATGACGGTTTCTGTGCTCGAAGCTGCGTGCCACTCTTCATGATGCTCTCCGCCTTTCTTCTTGTTCCGATGAGACCGGGTACCACAATGACTGGTTTCTATCGCAAACGTTTCCTGAGAATACTTCCGCCTGTGGTGTTCTTTATGCTCATATACAGCCTGCTGCCGCTCGCATGGGGTGCTATGACCTGGGAGCAGAGCGTTGCCGATCTGAAGATGATCCCTTGGAACTTCCCTTCCATGGCTGGCCATCTTTGGTTCATCTATCCGCTGATAAGCTTGTACCTCATCATCCCGATAGTTTCTCCATGGCTCGAAAAGTCATCGGCAAGGGATGAAAGGGTATTCATCGGGCTTTTTGCGCTTTCTACCTTCATCCCTTTCATACATCGTTTCATCACTCCTGAACTTTGGGGCGAGTGCTTCTGGAACGGATTCACTGCTCTATGGTATGTTTCCGGTTATCTCGGATATCTTGTGGTCGCACATTATGTCCGTTTCCATCTTGACTGGAATCCAAGGAAGAGGCTCGTCACGGGAGCCGCATGCTTCCTCGTCGGCGCGGCTTTCACGGGATGGTCTTTCTGGCTCAAGGGTGTGCCCGGTGTCATGATTGAGACCCCGATGCTTGAGTGGGCATGGGAATTCTGTACCCCTAACGTCCTGCTCGCAACTTTCGGTGTATTCGTGATGTTTTCGGCCATCAAGGCAGAGAAAGCCCCGAAAATCATTACGTCTATTTCCAAGCTAAGCTTCGGAATGTATCTTATGCATATGCTGTTCCTTGCTCCGATAGCGAATCTGGTCATCGGTGGGAATCAGGCAGCTCCTTCGCTTCCTGTCTGGGCTGCTATACCGGTAATCGCGGTATGCACGTTCGTATGCACCGCCCTGACGGCGAAACTGCTTTCGCTTATACCGGGAAGCCGCTGGTTTGCAGGGGTTTAGATAAACAAAAAACGGACGGCTCTCGTCGTCCGTTTTGCTCCTGAACCAGGACTTGAACCTGGGACCCTCTGATTAACAGTCAGATGCTCTAACCAACTGAGCTATTCAGGAATTTACCCCTGCTTGTCGTTTGGGATTGCAAAGATACGCAAGAATTTTAAGGTTGCAAATTTTTTTGAGAATTTTTTGATGTGTGATAATTTATTAACTTTGCGTGTTCTGTTGGAAGACTAAAAGTATATGGATATTGAACTTCTGTCCAAGATGGTGAAGGAGCTGATCCTTGACAATGACAAGGTGTATCTCCCCGGCCTTGGCGCATTCGTCGCCGAGGTTGCGCCGTCTACATTCTCTGACAGGGGATATACCATAAATCCTCCGTACAGGAAGCTTTCTTTCAAGACAAACGCGGACAAGGACAATCTTCTTTCTGCTTTCTACGCGAGCAGCAATGGAATTGCTCAGGATGTGGCAGAACGCATTCTGGAAAGTTTCTCGACTGACCTTTCCAAGGCTCTCGAGGCAAATAGGGCAGTCCAGATCCCCGGACTGGGAAGAATGAGGTTGGGAAGAGATGGCAATATCTTCTTCATTGCGGATGAGGAACTCGATGTCTATCCAATGGGATTTGGACTCGAACCTATATCCCTTAAGACTCACCAGAAGCCGGCTTCCTTCGATTTCTCTACACTTGAGGTTCCTGTTCCGGAACCAAATGCTCCAGCTGTCGAGGTCGTCGTTCCTTCATCGTTCTCCGGCATACCGGAGCCTGAGGAAGCCTCTGAACCGGTTGCAGACACCCAGCCGGAAATTCAGGCGGATCCTGAACCGGTAGTTGCACAGGAAGAGGAGGAGACCGTTGCTCCGGAAGTTGAGCAGGCGGCCGAGCCGGAAATTGTTGAGGCAGCTGAACCTGAACCGGATTCAAGGTCAAAGAAAGAACAGGACTACTTCATATACGAGGATGAAGATGATGAGCAGATGCCTGTGCGCAGAAAGGGTTTCCTTATATCGTTGCTCGTGCTGTTCTTCATGGTTGTTCTCGTGGTCGTGGGATTCATAGTGCTGAAGAACTATTTCCCTGATCTTCTTGACAGGATGTTATACACAAGGGAAGAACTAGAGATTCTTAATTACTATAAATGATTTTGAAAGATAAGAAACTTACGACAGACATTCATGTCGTATGTAGTGAGACTGATGAGGCCTGCTTGCTGAAGCCGGCCTCGTTTCTGAATTATGCACAGGAGATTGCCGGCGACAGCGCGGATATGCTTGGCTTCGGCCAGAAGGTCCTCGGACCTATGGGCTGCGCTTGGGTCATCTCACGAATGAAGGCAGATTTTCTCGAATATCCCAAGTGGAGGGATGACCTTAAACTTACCAGTTGGCATCGCGGTGCCGACGGACTTTTCTTTGTCCGTGATTACTGCCTTGCCGACCAGAACGGAAAGCCTATGGTGCTTGGCACTTCTTCCTGGGTGATCCTTGATCTTAACGAGAGAAAAATCGTTCGCTCAGATCTGCCGAACAGCGAAGATACCGTATGCAACGAAACTGTATATGTCGATGCGGAAGACCATAAGGATACTGTGTGCCAGAGGCTCAGGCTTCCGAAGGACGTGACCATGGAACCTTGCTGCGAACATAAGGTGAGCTACTCTGATATAGACAGGAATGGTCATACCAACAATGTGCAGTATACTGTGTGGGCGATGGATTGCATGGATCTGGACTTCCTTCTCCACAACCACGTGCGCACCCTTGAAATCAATTTCAATAAGGAGGCTATGCCGGGAGAGACCGTGCTCCTTTCGAAGGGTACGGCTGACGGAAAGGTCTGGTGGGTCGAGGGAACCGTAGGCGGAGTCCAGTCATTCATATCTAAATTTACATTCTGAAGATGGAACTGATTTATCCTGTCGGAGGCTATGCCCCTGTGATGCCGTCACCGAAGGCGACGGACCTGACCTCTCCAAAAGCCGGTGGAGACACCGAGGAATGGTTCCCTGTCGTTGAACCGAGCGGGGAAGTCATCGGTATGTCAAGGAGGAGCTATTGCCATAGCGGGGTAAAGGTCCTTCATCCTGTGGTACATCTACATATCTTGGACAGGATGGGAAGGCTATATCTTCAGCAGAGGGCTGACACAAAGGATCTTCTCCCAGGAGTATGGGATACTGCCGTAGGTGGGCATGTCTCATACGGAGAATCCATCCCTGAGGCTCTTATGCGCGAGTCCAGCGAGGAGCTCGGCTTCTCCGAATACAATCCGGTACCTATCTGCAGCTATGTGTTTGAGTCCGGGATAGAAAAGGAACTCGTCAATGTGTACGCGGCAGTAGGAAGCAATTTCGTCCTCACCCCAGACCCGTCAGAGCTTAAGGACGGACGTTTCTGGACGGTTGAGGAAATCGACTCACACATAGGTGACGGCACCTTCACGCCGAATTTCGAAAGTGAATTCGCAATGGTAAGGGAACAACTCTTTTCATTGCTTTAACAACAGATAAGTATGGGCAGATTCCAGTTCTTCTTCGTCGATGACATCAGGCTTGCCTCTACCTCTTTCCTCAGGGAAGTCGTGTCCAGGCTTGATTCAGACTATGCCGTGATCGAGAGCTCTTCCGTCGAGGTCGTGGCTGATGATGCTTCGCTTGACCGTATAGCGGCCGTGGCCGATGATACGGCTGCAGACATGGTCTATGCTGACTATTCCGGCCACCCTCTGATCGATTGCCAGAAAGGCGCGCTGAGGGACGACTTCGACTTCGGACAGATGCTTGTCTTCCGCGCAGAAAGCCTGCGTAAGGCTGTGTCGATGATGGAATCGGAACGCAGATGGGGAGCTCTCTATGAGCTCAGACTCATGATGGACAAGATTGTCCATATCAATGAGCCTCTCTACACCGCCCAGGAGATTGATAATCGAAAGTCAGGAGAGAAGCAGTTCGACTATGTCAACCCGCGTAATCGTGAAGTACAGATCGAGATGGAATTGGTCTGCACCGATGCGCTCAAGAGAATGGGTGGCTATCTTTCGCCTACTTTTGCGGAGCCGCCTGCTGGCGATTGGAATGGAACATCCGCGGCTCAGCAGGGCTTCCCTGTAGTCGCAAGCGTGATCATCCCTGTGTTCAACAGGATACGCACCGTTGCCGATGCTGTACGCAGCGCGCTTGCCCAGAAGACGGATTTTCCGTTCAATGTGATAGTCGTGGACAACCATTCTACGGACGGAACCACCTCGCTGCTGAATACGCTGGCAGCTGAGGACAGCAGACTCGTCCATCTGGTGCCGGAGTCCAACACTCTCGGTATCGGCGGATGCTGGAATTATGCTCTTCACAGCGAACACTGCGGTCTCTATGCAGTTCAGCTCGACAGCGATGATGTATACAGCGGACCGGATACACTTGTCAAGGTGGTAGACGCTTTCCGCAGTCAGAAATGTGCCATGGTCATCGGCAGCTATCAGATGACCGATTTCAATATGAACCCTATCCCTCCGGGCGTGATCGACCATAAGGAGTGGACGGATGACAACGGACGCAACAATGCGCTTCGTATCAACGGCCTCGGAGCACCGCGTGCCTTCCTCGTCCCTGTCGCAAGGAAGATCAATTTCCCGAACACCAGCTATGGCGAGGACTATGCCATGGGACTGCGCATAAGTCGCGAATACAGGATTGGGCGCATCTGGGACGTGCTTTACTGCTGCCGTCGCTGGGAAGGCAATTCTGATGCGGCTCTCAGCATCGAGAAAGTAAACAGGAATAATCTATACAAGGATCGTCTCAGGACATGGGAACTTGAAGCGAGAATGAGGCTTAATGAATCCAGATAAGTTCATACACGACCAGCTTTCGCGCTGGCCTCTTGCCTGCGGAAACTTCAGGGCGCTCAAGAACGTCCGTACGAAGGATCTCGTGGTCGGAGGCCTTGCGGTAAAGGCTCAGTTCAACCCAGCCAGAATAGTCTCGTCTGCCGCAAAGGTCGACAGTAAGTCGCTGGCGGCAAGACCGTGCTTCCTCTGTGCGGATAATCGTCCTACGGAGCAGGCTGCATGGCCTTTCGAGGGCAGGAAGGGTAAGAAATACTCGATTCTCGTCAATCCTTTCCCGATTTTCCCTGACCACCTTACCATTCCACTGAATTCCCATTCGGATCAGAGCATCCGGAACAGGTATGTGGATATTCTCGATCTCGCAAGGGCATATAAAGGCTATACTTTCTTCTACAATGGCCCGAAGTGCGGGGCATCCGCGCCGGACCACCACCATTTTCAGGCGGCAGGCAACGGCAGAATGCCGCTCGAGAGCGATATAGATTCGCTTTTCGAGCAGATACTTGCCGCAAAGGAGGAGGCTCCGGAGCATAGGGCGGAAGCTGCAGGCATATCCGACGTGATGGAATACATGGCCTCCGTTCAGGATGCGCATCTTTTCCACTACAATAGGTTTACACGAGGCATATTTGCACTCAAGGCGCGTGAAGCCAAGTCGGCGGCGAAACTCTTCTACCGTCTCATCGACTGCGCCGAGATCCCGGAAGGGGAGAGTGAGCCCCGTTTCAACATGATGACATGGTTCCGTTCCGGCGAATTCAGGACCATAGTGATTTTCCGCGACAAGCATCGCCCTCATCACTACTTCAGTGATGGTCCTGACCATCTCACGATGAGCCCTGGGTGTGCAGATATGGGAGGTTTGTTCATAGTTCCGTGTCCGGAAGATTTCGAGAAGATTGACTCACGCCTCATGGAGGAGGTTATGGACGAGGTCTCATGTGCTCCTGACAAGGAAAGGGACATAATAATGAAGCTTACGAGGAAGCAGCCGAAACTTGCGGTGGGCATCCTTACTGCTCCCGAAATCGAATTCGAGATGCTTTCCGACAGTGCCGGACGCCAGAAAGCCAGCTGGAGGGACGGCAGGATAGACTATAACGGAGCCTTGTATGACGAGCTCCTATTCGATTCCGTCACTCCGTCCACCCTCTTTGCGGAGCCATCCTTTGTGCTCCATGACGTCGTGATCGGAAAGAATTTCCATTGGCAGCGTAAGGAAAGCCAGAAGTTCGCAGGAAGCTTGAAGATTATAGTCGATGGTGAAAATCTCACCGCGGTCAATCTCATCGGCGTGGAGGATTACCTTCTCAGCGTCATATCTTCCGAGATGAAATCCACATCGTCGGAGGAGTTCCTCAAGGCCCATGCTGTCATCTCCCGTTCATGGGTGATGTCGCAGATTGCTTCGTCGCATGATGGGAAGAATCATGCCACTGGCATTCTGGACACTCCGGATGAACTTAGAAAGTGGTATGACCACGATGACCATACCCTCTTTGACGTATGTGCCGATGACCATTGCCAGAGATATCAGGGTCTTACGAGGGCGACAGGCGAGACCGTCAGGAAGGTGATCGATGCCACATGGGGCCAGATATTGACCTCCGAGGGGAATATTTGCGACACCCGTTTCTCGAAATGCTGCGGAGGTGTGATGGAGAAGTTCTCCGCATGCTGGGGTGACGTTGACTACCAGTACCTTCGGCCGCTCCCGGACACTCCGGACCACGATCCGGACGGCGAGCCATTCTGTGACACGCATGATGCTGCAGTGCTTTCGCAGATACTCAACAACTACGACCTTGAAACTCCGGACTTTTTCCGCTGGAAGCAGGAATATGGCAAGGAAGAACTTGCTGAACTCATCGCAGAGCGCTCCGGAAGGCGTATCGGACGTCTTCTTGGACTCGAACCTTTGGAGAGGGGAGAGTCTGGCAGGATCATCCGACTCAGGATAAACGGCAGTGAGAGCAGTTTCACCGTCGGTAAGGAACTCGAGATCCGCAGGACACTTTCCACCAGCCATCTCAAGTCGTCGGCATTCGACGTGGAGGATGCTGGCGACAGAATCATACTCCATGGAAAGGGATGGGGCCACGGTGTCGGCCTCTGTCAGATAGGAGCAGCTGTAATGGCCTCGAAGGGCTATGGATACCGTCAGATATTGGAACACTATTATCCGGGTTCTGAAATCACCGTCAGTCCCGCATCAAATAAAGGAAGATGATGGAAGCAAGGAAAAATATGTCTCCATGGGCATGGGTGCCGACCGTATATATCTTCGAGGGCCTTCCTAACGCAATCGTGAATACGGTGTCACTCATAGTGTTCAAGAATATGGGCATGCCGAACGACAAGCTTACGCTCTATACCTCGCTGCTGTCATTCCCGTGGATACTGAAGATAGTGCTGAGCCCATTCGTGGATACGATAGGCACGAAGAGAAAATGGGTCGCTGCGATGCAGCTGCTGATGGTGGCATGCACCTGTCTGCTCGGTCTGACCTTGCCGAAATGCCCTCTGAGCCTTATCCTCCTGCTTTTCCTGGTGACTGCCTTCGCGTCCTCCATCCATGACATCGCTGCCGATGGCTTCTATATGCTTGGTCTCGACCAGCACCGTCAGTCTCTCTTTGTCGGAGTCAGGAACACCTTTTTCCGCCTCGCTCTGCTCTGTGGTCAGGGACTGCTCGCGATAATTGCCGGAATATTCCAGAAGAACGGTCAGGATGCCGTCGTATCATGGTCATGGACCCTGGTCGGAGGTTCCGCTGCGATGGCACTCATCGCTGCCTGGGACATGATCTCGATGCCGAAGCCGTCGACTGACCAGCCTCGCAAGGGTAGCGATGCGAAATCGACGCTGAGCGATCTGTATCAGCTCTTCAAGACTTTCGTAAGCAAGAAAGAATTCCTTGTCGCACTTGTATTCCTTCTTCTATATAGACTTCCTGAGGCTTTCTCGATAAAGATGCTGATACCTTTCCTCAAGGACGCAAGGGAAGTCGGAGGACTTGGCATGGATGACGTTCAGGTCGGACTGGCGAACGGAACGATCGGCGTCATCGCCCTGCTGCTCGGAGGAATACTCGGAGGCATCGCCGGTGCCAAGTGGGGTCTGCGTAAATGTCTGATCCCTATGGCTCTCAGCCTCGCCCTGCCATGCTCGGTTTATCTTTACCTCAGCGTCGCACAGCCCGAAGGTGTGCTGCCGGCATACCTGTGCATAGCCGTGGATCAGTTCGGATATGGATTCGGATTCACTGCATATACCCTTTACATGCTCTACTATTCGGTCGGCAAGTATCAGACATCGCACTATGCGTTCTGTACTGTGCTGATGACGTTCAGCATGATGCTTCCCGGCCTTGTCGCCGGAAAGATACAGATGGCCATAGGCTACCCGAAGTTCTTCATCATGGTGATGGTGTGCTGCCTGATAACCATTGCCGTGACCTTGATGATCAGGCGTCATATCAACCCGCAGTATGGTAAGAAAGACGATATGTAGCATCGCTGCAGTCCTCGCGCTGCTGATGGCATTCCCTATGCCTGCCGATGCAATTAAGAAAAAGAAGAAGCAGACTCCTTCCACGACCATCATCGTCCGCGACACGGTCGTAATCGAGAGAGAGGTCCAGAAACCTGTGTTCGTGGACAAGGTCGTCGAGAAGATAGTCGAGGTTCCTGTCGAGGTCTGTGTGAAACCAGGAATCGAAGTCCTCAGGGAGAGCGGTTTCGCATGCCTCAAGGGCAAGCGCGTCGGACTCGTGACAAACCCTAGCGGAGTGGACCGCAATCTCAAGTCCACCATCGATATCCTCAATGAGGCTCCTGAAGTGAATCTCGTGGCCCTCTACGGTCCCGAGCACGGCGTCCGTGGCGATGTCTATGCCGGCGGAAAGGTCAGCGACACCAAGGACGCAAAGACCGGCCTTCCGGTTTATTCTCTGTACGGTTCGACCCGCAAGCCTACCGCAGCCATGCTCAAGGGCATAGATGTCATGGTCTATGACATACAGGACGTGGGCACGCGTTCATACACATTCATAAGCACTCTCGGTCTGGTGATGAGGGCTTGCTCGGAACTCGGAATCGAGGTCGTGGTGCTCGATCGTCCAAATCCTTTGGGCGGCAAGAAGATAGAAGGATGCTATGTGGAGCCGGGCTACTTCTCATTCGTCAGCCAGTTCCGTATTCCTTACGTATATGGCCTCACGGTCGGAGAGTTCGCTCAGATGATCAACGAGGAAGGCCTCAACAGGGACCAGAAAGGTGACCTTCCGCATTTGAAATGCAAGCTCACGGTGATTCCGATGGAGGGTTGGAAGAGAGACATGGTCTATGCAGATACCAAGCTTCCATGGGTGCTTCCTTCTCCTAATATTCCAAGTGCACAGGCTGCGATCTGCTATCCTTCAGCCGGAATATGCGGAGAGTTCTCCAACTTCCTCAACATCGGCATAGGCTATACGCTCCCGTTCCAGGTGTTCGGCGCTACATGGATGGATCCGGACAAACTCAAGGCCAAGCTTGACAGTTACCATATTCCGGGTGTGGATTTCAGGGTAATCTACTTCAATCCTATCGCCGGAAGCCAAAAAGGCGAGCTCGTAAAGGGAGTCCAGTATTTCTATACCGATTACGACAAGGCGGTGCTGACTCTCACCCAGTTCTATGTCATACAGGCAGTGTGCGAACTCTATCCGGACCGCACTCCTTTCGAAAAATCCACGGTCTCAAACCTCTTTGATAAGGTTTGTGGCACGGACTATGTAAGAAAGGTGTTAGGAAAGAGATATAAGGTCGAGGATCTTGAGCCGGTTTGGCAGAAAGACGTGGAAGATTTCAGGACGATGTCCTCACGATATCATCTTTATGAATAAGTTAAACAATTTAATCCCCAGAACCATGAAAAAGTTTGCTACCATCTTGACAGCCAGCTTCATGGCAATAGCCATTGCAGCTCCACAGACTGAGCTCAATGCACAGTCACGTACTTCGAGCGGATCCTCTACCACGAGGTCTTCATCGTCGTCGACTTCTTCTACCAGCAGGTCAAGTGCTCCGGCTTCGTCTTCACAGACAAGAAGCAGCAGCTCTTCTTCTACCACCAGAAGCAGCGCAGCGGTGAGCAGTAGCTCGACTTCAAGGAGCACCACTCCTTCGGTTTCAAGCCAGAACAGGAACACTTCGTCACAGTCAACGACAAGGAGCAGCAGCTCTCAGTCTACTGTCAGAAGCAGCAATTCTTCGTCTACCAACAGAAGTTCACAGAACAGCGTGATTTCACGCAGTACCACTTCTGCAGGTGCGTCAACTGTAAGAAGCAGCTCTTCAAACAGCAACAGCACCAATAGGACCGGTTCAGCTTCTACCAGCTCAACCACCAACAGGACTGCCACCACTTCCGGCAATACTGCCAACCGTACTTCTGCGACTGCCTCTGCCGGTACCACCGGCAACCGTACTGCAGCTACTGCTGGAAGCAATTCTTCAAGCAACGTAGACAGAAGGGGCGTCACCGCCAATTCTACTGCAGGCAACAGGACTGCTCCAGGCAACAGCCAGGTGGCAGAAAGGCCACAGAGCGGTACCGTATCGGCTCCAGTGAAGCCAGTACAGGTGAAGCCACAGCAAAAGCTCTACGAGGTGCATCACGTACACCCACGCGAGCATGACTTCATCAGCTACAAGTATATCGGTCATTACTACGATCCAGGTCACCACTGCTTCGGTTACAGGGTCATGAGAATCCCTTCAAGGGCTATCAGACTCCATCACCACCACCACGTATACTACTGCTACAACGGTGTGTACTACAGACCTTACGGCTCTTACTACGTGGTTTGCCGTCCACCTCTCGAGACTATCCTCGAGTGGGAGATCGCAAAGGCGATGAACCTCTATCGTTGCAAGATCAACTACTACTACTCAGAAGCCAGAAGATATGACGCTGTTTACCAGAACAACCGATATATCGATGAGCAGTATGAGATCATGGCGAAGAACAACGAGATCATTGCGCAGCAGAACGCAATCATCGCAAAGCAGAACAGCCATCTTGAGGGCTTCTCTTCAAACGGCCGCCTCCTTGCTACCGATGCATTCAACACTGCACAGAGCCTCGGACTCGTTCAGAGCTATGCAAACGCAAACGCTGAGTACTACTATCAGGATGGTATCTTCTACCTCCCTGAGAACGGAAAGTACAAGGTCATCACTCCTCCTGCAGGTGCGCTGGTTGAGTACATCCCAGATGATTACGACGTAATCACCCTCAAGGATGGCAATCAGTACTACCAGGTAGACGAGACTGTCTACAAGGTAACCGTCAAGGAAGGCGTCGCTTACTTCGAGGTAATGGGACAGCTCTACAAGTAAGAGCTTCCATAAATACTGAAAATCGCAATGAAAGACCGGGCAGACAGCTGTCCGGCCTTTCTTTTTTAGGTAAACATTTACTAAATTTGCGGATATTGACGTTATTATGGTAAGTACCGAACAGATAAGGAATCTGCAGCAGCGTGTGGCTGTGTTGGAGAAGTGCCTGAACATAGCACAGAGGAGAGAGGAAGTGGCCGCAAAGACGGAGAAGACGCTTGCTCCTGATTTCTGGAACGACGCGAAGGCGGCCGAGCTTTTCCTCAAGGAACTCTCGGGCGTCAAGTTCTGGGTGAACGGATATGACAAGGCGGCGTCATCTGTCGCTGATCTCGACGTCCTCCTTGATTTCGCAAAGGACAGCGGTGCTTCCGACGATCTTGAGACAGACGAGTCGAGGGAACTCGACCAGGCATATCAGGCTGCCCTGGCTGATGTCGAGGCACTCGAGCTTCGCAACATGCTGGGTGAGGAGGGTGACAACCTCGGAGCCATCCTGACCATAAATTCTGGCGCCGGCGGCACTGAGGCCAACGACTGGTCTGCCATGTTGATGAGAATGTACCTCCGCTGGTGTGAGAGGAATGGGTACAAGACGACCATCACCGAACAGACCGAAGGTGAGGATGTCGGTATCAAGTCTGTGTCCATTGCGGTTGAAGGTGAGTTCGCATTCGGCTATCTCAAGGCGGAGAGCGGAGTCCACAGGCTTGTGCGTATCTCTCCATTCAATGCCCAGGGCAAGCGTCAGACCACCTTCTCTTCCGTTTTCGTATATCCTCTCGTGGACGATACCATCGAGATCGAGATAAATCCCGGTGACCTCGAATGGGATACCTACCGTTCCAGCGGTGCCGGCGGGCAGAATGTCAACAAGGTTGAGACAGGAGTGCGCGTAAGACATATTCCTTCCGGAATCGTCGTGGAGAACACGGAGACCCGCTCCCAGCTCGATAACAGGAATAATGCCCTCCGTATCCTCAAGTCACGTCTCTATGACCTGGAGCTCAAGAAGCGCCAGGAGAAGCAGGCGGAGCTCGAGGGACAGAAGAAAAAGATTGAGTGGGGTTCGCAGATCCGCTCGTACGTGCTTCATCCGTACAAGATGGTAAAGGACCTCAGGACCGGATATGAGACCTCCGATACGCAGGGAGTGCTCGACGGCGATCTCAACGAGTTCATGAAGACCTATCTTATGAATAATTAATCAAGAAAATATCATACAATTATGGCAGAATTCAAGTACGCTCCAATGTTCCAGCTCGGTCCTGATACTACCGAGTACTACAAGATCCCCGGCTCTGAGAGCCTCGTATCTGTAGGTGATTTCGAGGGTAAGCCAATGCTCAAGGTAACTCCTGAGGCTCTTACTCTCATGACCAACACCGCATTCCGCGATGTCAGCTTCCTCCTCCGCCGTTCACACAACGAGCAGGTGGCCAAGATTCTCTCTGATCCTGAGGCAAGCGAGAACGACAAGTATGTAGCACTTACCTTCCTCCGCAATGCCGAGGTGGCCGCAAAGGGCAAGCTTCCTCTCTGCCAGGATACAGGTACAGCCATCGTTCACGGTGAGAAGGGCCAGCAGGTCTGGACCGGCTTCGAGGATGAGGAGGCTATCTCACTCGGCGTGTTCAAGACCTATACCGAGGAGAATCTCCGTTATTCTCAGAATGCTCCTCTCGACATGTACAACGAGATCAATACCAAGTGCAATCTCCCTGCACAGATTGATATCGAGGCTACCGAGGGCATGGAGTATCGCTTCCTCATGGTGACCAAGGGTGGTGGTTCAGCAAATAAGAGCTATCTCTATCAGGAGACCAAGGCACGCATTCAGAACCCTGGTACTCTCATCCCATTCCTCGTTGAGAAGATGAAGAGCCTCGGAACTGCAGCATGTCCTCCTTACCATATCGCATTCGTAATCGGTGGTACTTCCGCTGAGAAGAACCTTCTCACCGTGAAGCTCGCTTCTACCCATTACTATGACAGCCTTCCTACTACCGGTGACGAGACCGGACGCGCATTCCGCGACGTAGAGCTCGAGGCCAAGCTCCTCGAGGAGACCCACAAGATCGGTCTCGGCGCTCAGTTCGGCGGTAAGTACATGGCACATGACGTTCGTGTCATCCGTCTCCCTCGTCACGGCGCAAGCTGCCCTATCGGTCTCGGTGTAAGCTGCTCTGCCGACCGTAACATCAAGGCAAAGATCAATGCTGACGGCGTATGGATCGAGAAGATGGACGACAAGCCATATGAGCTCATCCCAGAGGAGCTTCGCAATGCAGGTGAGGGCGAGGCAGTGAAGATCAACCTCGACCAGCCTATGAGCGAGGTCTGCAAGATCCTTTCTCAGTATCCTGTCAGCACCCGTCTCAGCCTCAACGGTACCATCATCGTAGGACGTGACATCGCCCATGCCAAGATCAAGGCTCGCCTTGATGCCGGTGAGGGTATGCCTCAGTACCTTAAGGATCATCCTATCTACTATGCTGGTCCTGCCAAGACTCCTGCCGGTATGCCTTGCGGCTCAATGGGCCCTACCACTGCAGGTCGTATGGATCCATACGTGGACGAGTTCCAGGACAATGGCGGTTCTATGATCATGCTTGCAAAGGGTAACCGCAGCCAGGCAGTGACCGACGCTTGCAAGAAGCACGGTGGCTTCTATCTCGGTTCTATCGGTGGTCCTGCAGCAATCCTTGCGCAGAACAACATCAAGAGCATCGAGTGCGTTGAGTATCCAGAGCTCGGTATGGAGGCTATCTGGAAGATCAAGGTCGAGAATTTCCCTGCATTCATCCTCGTGGATGATAAGGGCAACGACTTCTTCAAGCAGCTCTAGACACGAAAATCATGAAGAGTTGGCAGGTGAAGGCCCTCAAGGGGCTCGCCTGGACGGCAGGCGTCGTATTCGGGCTACTCGTTTTGGTGGAGGTTCTTCTTTCACCGGCGGTAGCTACGCGCCTTGTCAATAAATATGCTCCGGAATTCATAGATGCTGACCTTGTCTTTGACAAGGCCGGCATCTCTATTTTCCGAAACTTCCCGAATATCAGCGTCCGTGTGCATAATGCCGTGCTTACCTATCCGCACGACCGCTATGCCCGTTTCGAGAATTCATCGTCGGCGATGCTTATGAGGGAGGGAAGAAACGCAGCTGCCGATACCTTGGCGAGCTTCGACAGATTTACCGGAGCGGTGAGCATACCTGCCCTCTTGACTAAGACCATCAAGGTCAAGAAAGTCGAACTCATGCATCCTCGCGTGTTCGCGAAGATGTACGATGACAGGAACGCCAACTGGAACATACTCCGTTCAGACGGAGATGCGGAAGAAGGAAAATCTGGTGAGACTGAGGTTATCGAGGTTGAATCTGAGAGTGGCAATAAGCTCAAGATAAAGCTTAACAAGGTACGTCTTGCCGACAATGCACACATAGTCTTCTGCATGCCTTCCGATACTCTTTATGCGCGTCTGACCCTCAAGGAGATGAGTCTCAGGGGTAGGCTTGCCCTTAATGATATACTGTCCAGCAGGGGCAATTTCGATGTCGATGCCCTTGACGTGACAGGCCGATACAAGAAAGATACTCTTCAGTTCAAGCTTCAGAGTCTCGGACTCAAGGGTAGCAGGAAGGATTTCTCTCTCGACGCCAATGCGACGGCATTCGCTGCAACGGACAATTTCGGCAGGCTCAGAATCCCGATGTCCGTCGATGCGAAGGCAGGCTGCCCGAAGGACAGCATCCCTGTCATCAACATAAGACGCCTCAATGCGGACGTCGCTGGTATCCCTTTGAACGTCAAAGGCCAGGCCATACTCTACTCTGACCGCTACTATGTCGATGCTGACGTAGACATGACCCCGATACGTGTCGGGGACCTCATAAAGGAATATGGACCTTCTTTCTGGACAGAGGCCGGGAAGATAGAGTCCGATGCCAGAATCTTGTTCAATGCCGATGTCGATGGATATTACGTGCCAGCTACGAAGGAGATCCCTGAGATTGCGGCAACCTTGTCCATCCCGGATTCGTATGTAAGGTATGAAGGTGTCGATCAGGCGCTTCATCTCTTCATGGATGCTGCGGCAAGGGGTGGTGCCGGCAAAGCCTTTAATGTGTGTGTCGATACTCTCGACGTGCACACCGAGGGACTGCTCCTGGCTGCTGCTGCCGAGGTCAAGGACCTTCTTGGGGCAGATCCGCTCATCAGGCTCGATTCAAAGCTTGCCGTAGATGTTGCCAAGGCAATAGGTGTACTCCCGAAGGACCTTGGGATAGAGGCGGAAGGCGATGTGAATGCCAGAATCAACGCGAAGGCCCTGCTTTCGCAGCTCACGTCGATGAACCGAATCGGTAATTCGGAAATCCTCGGTGAACTCAAGAGCGACTGTTTCGTGTTCTCGATGCCGGAGAACCAGTTCTCCGTTGACGTGGATGGACTTGACATAAACCTGGGCATCACCGGAAACCGTTACGACGAGAGCATGAAGGATGACGACCGAGTGCTCATGATTTCCTCGGTCGCCGACACGCTGAATGCAGATTATAAGGGAATGTATATCAGGGCGGGAAAGCTCGTCCTCAATGCCCAGAACTCCGCCGATCTTCTCAGTGACATGAAATTCTCCTTCACGGAGAACGTGCGTCCTTTCTGCGGTTACAATACTATCCGTTCTATCCGTATCAAAGATGCGGATTCGACCCGAATCAATGTCAAGGACCTCCAGGACCGATTCTATATCCGCCCTCATGCCGGTGATCCTAATATCCCGGAACTCTATGCAACCAGCGATGTCGCTCGTGCATCGATCAGGAGCTCTGCCAATCGAATGACCTTGAGCAGGCTGAATGTGGAGGCTACCGCGGTCATGAGACAGAATCTCAGAAAGTCCAGGGCGATGGCGCGTCTTGATTCAATGGCCAAGGCGCACCCGGAAATCCCGAAGGACTCCATTGCAAGGCAGATGCGTGGCAATAGAAGGGGAGAAGGACGTCGACGTGGCGAGCTCCCGGAGTGGCTCAGAGAAGATGATTTCAGGGCTGCAGACCTTAACCTGAAGCTGTCAGGAAGTATAGCGGAGATGTTTAATCAATGGGATCTCGGTGGCCATTTCTCTCTTGACAGGGCTACTGTGACTACACCGTACCTCCCTTTGAGGAACAGCATCAGCAAGGCTCAGGCAAGTTTCACGAGCGATAAGGTCGACCTTAACAGCATGGTGCTCAGAAGCGGTACTTCAGATATTTCTGCGAGTGGTTCACTGAGTAATCTCAGGCGTGCCCTTATGGGCAGAGGTGCACTCAATCTTGATCTCAGGGTCACATCAGACAATCTCAATGCAAATGAGTTGCTGGCGGCCCTCGATGCCGGTTCGAAGGTCACCGAAGATGATATCAAGGCGGCTTCGGATCTCACTGATTCTGATTTTGAGGCTACTGTCGTTCATTCTGATTTCGCTGATACCACAATCCAGCATAAGCTTATCGTTATTCCGGCTAACGTAAACGCCAACGTCTTCCTCGATGCGAACAGGATCCTGTATTCGACCATAGATTTCGACTGGGTGCAGGCTGAGCTTACCATGAAGGAGAGATGTCTGCAGTTGACGAACATGATAGCGATGTCAAATATGGGCAATGTGTACTGCGAGGCTTTCTATTCGACAAAGACCAAGGATGATATCAAAGCCGGAGTGTCCATCGACCTTGAGGACATTACGGCGGAACGTGTCGTTGAACTCGTTCCTGCAGTGGACAGTCTGATACCTATGCTCAAGTCCTTCTCCGGCCTGCTCAATTGCAGCGTTGCCGTGACGACGGATCTTGACGACAAGATGGATATCTTATTCCCTACGCTGAAGGGTGTCGTGAGGATCTCGGGAAGCGATCTCATGGTTGATGATATGGGTGATCTCTCAAGGATTACCAGGCTGCTGATGTTCAAGAACAGGAACCAGCTCTTCGTTGACCATATGTCCGTTGACGGACTCATCGGTAACAATAGGGTGGAGATATTCCCGTTCGTGCTTGACATCGACCGTTACAAGCTTGCCCTTGCCGGTATCCAGAACCTTGACACTTCATTCAAGTACCATGTGTCCGTGATGAAGTCTCCGCTTCTCTTCAAGTTCGGTATCGATCTCTTCGGTGATTTTGACAAGTTCAAGTTCCGTCTTGGCCGTGCAAAGTACAAGAGGGAGAAGAGGATGCCTGTCTTCACATCCGTCGTTGACGAGTCCAGGGCAAATCTCAAGGATGTGATCAAGAACATCTTCAAGAAGAGCGTGGAACGTGCAATCGAGGAGTACAATGTGCAGCAGAGAATGGAGGACTACAAGGAGATCGTCAACTATAGACCGGTGGATGAGATGCCGTTGGACAGCCTGTCTGTAAAAAATGCTGCAATCTTTGACAAGATGGATGCGATAGGTTCTGTCATCGACCTGGACAACCCTGATTTCGACAATCTCGATTCGCTCCAGATAGCGCGTCTCGATTCGCTTGGCGTTTCAGCTGCTGACCTGAGACAGCTGGCAGTTGACTTCGGTGACGATGAGGACGAAGACGAAGATGACGATTGATCAGAGCAGGTCGAATATCCTTTCCAGGGCGCTTCTGTCTCCGCTTGAAATAAGTTCTATGTCGGCATCCTTCGGGTCTGTGGCCTGCAGGTTGCCGTCTTCTTTTATCAGCCCTTTCATTCGTGCCACGTCGAGAAGGTGTCTGGCCGCAGCCGGTGCGGGATCTATGACGCTCACGCCTTCTCCGGCTATCTTCTGGACCAGATGCTTCAGGAAGGGATAATGGGTGCATCCGAGGACGATGATGTCTGAACCTGCTTCGATGAGAGGGCGTACGCTTTCCCGAACTACGGACTCGGCCTCAGCTCCCTCCAATACTCCGTTCTCTACAAGTTCGACGAAGCCTTGACCCACATGCTCCACGACCTTGACTCCATCGGTATACTTGTCCTTGGTGTCAAGGTATTTGCTGGCTTTCAGAGTCCCTGCGGTCGCCAGTACACCTACGACTCTGCTGCGGGTTGCCAGAGCTGCAGGCTTGACCGCCGGCTCCATGCCGATGAAGGGTATGTCGTACCTGGATCTGAGGGTCGAGATTGCCGCTGCGGTGGCGGTATTGCATGCAACTACGATGACATTGCAGCCTTTGCCCATGAGCAGTTCCGTGATTGCGCATGCCCGTTCGATGATATACTCCTGACTTTTCTCTCCGTATGGACAATGGGCGTTGTCGGAGAAGTAGATGTACTTTTCCTTCGGGAGCAGTTTGAATATCTCCTTATAGACAGAGAGGCCTCCGGCCCCAGAATCGAAGATTCCTATCATCAAATCAATGCTTTGCTCTTACAAATTTAAGAGAAAGTTTGCGATAAACCACTATTTTGTGAATTCTTGAATCCTTGATGTGATATCGGTAATAGCTTGTCGGGGCCAAAATTGTCCTGAAGCACGACCAGATATATATTTGTACATCATTGTGATAAGTAACACTGTCGTGAAAAAGACTCTTCTGACATTCCTGCTTGTTATTTCCTGCATTGGTTCGGGTGCAGTCACTCATGATGACGTGATCTCGCTCTACAATAATCGGGACAGTACAGTCGTTCCCGCCGTACGTGAACTCAGACTCAAGTGTGACCGACCTGGTGACAGGAACGAGTTCTACTGGACATATTTCATCGAGGCCCTTTACTATGTCAACGACATGAACAGGACAAAGGCGAGGGTCGTCATCTATGAGATGCAGGACGAACTCGCCGGTGAGAAACCAGACAATATCGGCTGGGCGTACCTGAACTATATTCTCGGCAGGTTGTACTACATCCATACCGACTACATACTCGCGGATTCTGCCTATGAGAAGTGTATCTCCATACCATCCGTCAGGAAGGACCAGGAACTCTACAATGCCGCACTTACCGAATATGCGCGAAACAAGTATGCGATGTGCAGATGTGAGGAAGCATTGTCCGTGTTGGGGAAGCTGGTGGATTCGGACAGAAGCGAGGTCAATATCAATAACGGAGCCATCATCACCTGTCTTGTCTATGGATACCTCGGAGAGAAGGAGGGCTTTCTCAATTCCTATGAACAATTCAAGGGTATAGCCAAATGTCCGGACTACAGGGACAGTCTTTTCATTGAGGCATACGCGGATTTGTTCACTACCGGAAATGTCAACGTTGAGAAATATGCCGAAAGGCTTGAGGATATAAAGGCCAAGAAACTGCGCTATCTTATCGCGAAGGCTCAGGGACAGAGCACCAGAGCGCTTTCGTACTACGAGGAATTCGCCAATGCCCTAAAGAATAAGACGAGCATTGAGAACAACAGTGACTTCGAACTGGTCAATATGTCGCTGTCAAATGAGCTCCTCCGTCGTCAGAACAATGAACTTCAGCTTGCGCAGGAACGACAGCATGTCCGTTTCATGAGAGGCGTAGTTATAATTGCAGCAGTTCTTCTCATAATAATCCTTCTTCTCGGATATCATGTCTTCCGTACGATCAAGAAAAAGAATGCCGAGATTCTTGCGGCGAACCAGGAGAAGACCGATTTTGTGCAGACCATAGCCCACGACGTAAGGACTCCGCTCAATGCCGTGGTCGGCTTTTCCCAGCTGCTTGCCCTGCCGCCGGAGTTCCTCACTCCCGAAGAGCGGGACAGCTATTCTGAATTCATCGGGGCAAATGCTCAGCTTCTCACAATACTCATCGACGATGTCCTTACCGCAGGGAATACCAATCAGAAGATGTCGTTCATGATTTCCGAGACCAATGTGAACCAGATAGGAAAGCAGGCAGTGCTGACATGCCAGCATAGGTGTAAGGACGGTGTGGAGATGTTCTTTACATCTTCTGCCGATGACTCTGTCGTCATCAAGTCTGACCCTAACCGTTGCCTTCAGGTCCTGATCAATTTCCTGACGAACGCGACCAAGAATACAGAGGTCGGAACGATCGAGCTTCATTGCTCGGTCAACGAGAATCCGGGAAAGATCACCTTTGCGGTGACTGATACAGGCTGTGGAATTCCTGCCCCTCTTCAGGATGCTGTCTTCGAGCGCTTCGTGAAACTTGACCGAAAGAAGCAGGGGTCCGGAATCGGATTGGCCATCTGCAGGCAGATTGCAGAGGCGCTCCATGCGGAGGTGAAGCTCGACAAGAACTATAAGAACGGGTCTAGGTTCCTGTTTGTCTTACCAATGGAAACGAAATTGGACTAAGGTGAAAAGACTATCATACATAATCGTCGTGTCTGTTGTCCTGTGGATGCTGCCATGTGTGCAGGGATATTCCCGCCCGCATGGTAATGTCTATGGCATCAAGACCTTCGAGACTTACGATTACGGTGAACATGGAGGTGGCAGTGCGCCGCTTGATTCCGTGAACCTATATATACAGCAGGCCAGGGAAAAGATTGGCGACGGGGACATGCAAGAGGCGGAAGCCCTGCTTGAGGATGCTGCTGCCATAATGGCCAGCAGGCAGCCGTCGAACATCCTGAAGGTGACGTTTGCTATCGTCGGTCTGCTGCTGATTGCCGGTTTCATGATAGCCCTCATCTATTATTCAAGGGCCAAGAGCCGTAATCTTGAACTGCTTGCGACAAATGCCGAGCTGATGACCGCAAGGGAAATTGCAGAAGATGCGTTCGACCAGGCCAAGCTCGCCAGCGAGGTTGAGTCGAGATTCCTGCAGAACATGAGCCACGAGATAAGGACTCCGCTCAATGCGGTGCTCGGATTCTCTCAGATGCTGGGCCTTCCTGACGAATTCATCACGGTCGAGGAGCGCCAGGAATACAGCAAGTTCATAGCGGACAATGCTGAGCTCCTTCTGACCATCATCGATGATATGATCAGTGTTGCGGACGTCGAGAGAGGAGAGTTCAAGGTCAGGTATCAGACTGCAAAGGTGCAGGAAATCTGCGTCAGGGCCATAAAGAGCGTCGAACACAGGATGCCTGCGGGAGTGGAGTTCAAGTTCATCGACAATCTGCCTGAGGATTTCAAGGTGGAGACTGACGTGATGCGAGTGCATCAGGTGCTCGTGAACATCCTTACCAATGCCTGCAAGAATACCTTCTCCGGAAGCATCACCATGCAGCTTGACCTCAGGGAGGACGGTGCGACTTCGCTCTGTGTCACCGATACAGGCGTCGGCATACCACCGGAGTCAATTCCTTTCATCTTCGACCGATTCTACAAGGTGGATCCGAACATGCAGGGTGCAGGTCTCGGACTGCATACCAGTCTTGCGATTTCCCGCTGTCTGGGTGCAAAACTGTATCTTGATGCAAGCTACACTGACGGAGCCCGTTTCTACTTTATTCTGCCTCCTCGTAAGGATTAATGCGGTGATTCTCCCCAAAATGAATCATGGTTGCAATATCATGGTGCTTATTTTAAAGATTGGGAAGGGATTCTGTTAGCAAAGAGTCTTAATTCTATGTAATTTTGTGTTATTGCCAAATCAATTATTAATAACACATAGATTATGAAAAGACTCCTAGCCTTTTGTATCGCGCTCTTCGCAAGCATGAGCATGTTCGCTCAGTCTCCGAAGACTTTCGCAAATCCGCTTGACGTCATCATCGGCAACGAGAGGGCGTACCGCGGTGGTGAACCTATCGTTCTCATCTACCAGGACGACTACTATCTTTTCGTATCCCATCGCAAGGGATACTGGTATTCTCCTGATTTCCGCAACTGGACCTACGTCGATGCTCCTAACTATCCAGGTGGTGTCGTATCTGTGGCAGAGTACAAGGGTACTCTCATCGGTTGCTCGATGAACAACAAGAACGTCTACAAGTGTATCGACGCAAAGAAGGGTCAGTGGGAACTCTGCGGCCAGCTCGACAGGGACCGCTACGGTGACGCAAACTTCTTCGTTGACGATGATGACCGTCTCTACCTCTACTTCGGCTGGTCACAGATCATGCCTTTCCAGGTGGTCGAGCTCGATCCTGTCACCTTCCACGAGATCACCGAGCCAAAGCAGCTCTTCTTCAGCGATATCATGAATCATGGTTTCGAGGCCCGCAAGCCTGAGGATGTGATCTACTCTATCTTCAACGGCCGTCGCGACTATTTCGAGGAGGAGTTCCCTTGGATCGAAGGTCCTTGGATGACCAAGCACAACGGCAAGTACTATCTCCAGTATGCTGCCATCGGTCTTGAGTTCATTTCTTACTCGCACGGTGTGTACGTGTCGGACAGCCCTACAGGTCCTTTCACCTACTCTGAGCACAACCCTCTCACCTTCAAGACGAGCGGTTTCCAGGTGGGCGCAGGTCATGGTAGCACATTCCATGACAAGAACGGTCGTCTCTGGACAATCTGTATGATCCCTGCACAGTTCGGCGGCACCGGCCGTGGCTCTGAGCTCGCAATCTATCCTACCGCTGTCGATGCGGAGGGCGTCATGTACTCAAATACAGCCCTTGGTGACTATCCTCAGTTCTACCCAGACGTAAGACCAGACGACGGCGTAGACAACTATGCTGACTGGATGCTTCTTTCAAACGGCAAGAAGGCTATCGTATCTTCTACTTACGGCAACTTCACTCCGGACAGGGCTCTCGATGAGAACTTCACTACCTATTGGTGTGCAGAGACCGGCAACCCTGGTGAGTTCTTCACTGTGGACCTCGGTGCAGACGCAAACATCTGCGCAATCCAGATCAACTGGGATCATATCGATGCACAGCCTTCACAGAGCGCCGGTGACCGCATGAGCGGATTCACCAACAACCCTGACCACTACCAGTGCTACACCGTTGAGGTTTCACGCGACGGTAACACCTGGACCAAGGTCATCGACAAGCCAAACAACAAGATGGAACTCAGGCACGACTACAACGAGCTTGCTACTCCTCAGCACGCACGCTACATCAAGGTTACCAACGTGGCTTGCTACGACAATGCGAAGTTCTCTATCAAGGACCTCCGCGTGTTCGGTACCACTTCATGGCAGTCAAGGACCAAGGTCAAGGATGTGAAGGTCGTTCGCAATCCTGAGGATCGTCGTGAGGCTAACCTCCTCTGGGATCCTGTCCCAGGTGCTGACGGTTACGTCGTTCGTTACGGAATCGAGCCTGACAAGCTTTACAACAGCTATATCGTATACGGCAAGAATACCCTTTACATGCATAGCCTCAATACCGCTCCTGAGTATTACTTCGACGTAGAGGCATTCGACAGCGGTCTCAACTACTACAAGGAGAACACTCTCGAGACCAAGGGTACCGGTGCTGAGATCCAGCTCCTCAAGAGGAAGCCAGGCGAGCGCGTCTCTGGATATACCATGGACAACCAGACCAGGTATTTCATGATCAAGGAAGGCGTGAACGAGTATGTGTTCGACGATGTGACTCCAGGTTACTGGGTACTCAGCCACTCTTATGGCCCTGTATTCTTCAACGGTGAGCTCACTGAGAAGGACCTCATCTCCAAGGATGCCAATCCTAAGCCAACCTACACCGAGGTTGCTACCAAGATGGGTGTAGGCACCAAGATCACCAAGCAGCTCAGGTTCGAGATCATCCCTGGCAAGACAGCGGGTAAGATCAGAGTCGTCATTGAGGACGTGCCTGAAACTCAGCCCAGTTCTCCCAGTAATAGCAAGGGTTCGCGTAGAGTCTCCAATCGTAAATAGAGACAACACTGTAACATTCAACTATCTTAATCCAAATGCCAAGGACGTCAAGGTAAACGTTCAGTTTGCCGGCACTGTGCAGATGGAGAAGAATAAGGACGGAGTCTGGACCGCAACTGTCGGTCCAGCCGCTCCGGACCTATATCCTTATTGCTTCATCGTCGACGGAATCAATGTCATGGATCCTCAGAATCCGGACTGGTTCCCTAACGAGACCTTCAAGAACAGCGTCGTGGACATCCGTGGCAACGGAGCGCCTCTGCTCCATGCGATTAAGGACGTACCTCACGGTAGCGTAGACTATGTCAACTACTGGTCCGAGACACTTGGCACATTCGGTAACGCTATCGTATATACTCCTCCGACATACGACAAGAATCCGGGCAAGAAGTATCCTGTGATGTACCTCATCAGCGGAACTACCGACACCGAGGAGGTGTACTTCAAGGTCGGCCGCGTCAACTTCATCCTTGACAACCTCATTGCAGAGGGCAAGGCGAAGGATATGATCGTGGTGCTCCCTTACGGTAATCCATCCAAGTACTTTCAGCCAGGTCAGGTCGACATGAGAAAGCTTGGTGATGCGTTCAGCAAGGACCTGCTCAACGACCTCATGCCTTTCGTTGAGTCCAACTACAGGACTGTCAACGATCGCGACCACCGTGCGATCGGCGGTTTCTCACGTGGCGGTAACCAGGGCCTTGCCTTCGGCTTGACAAATCTTGACAAGTTCTCGTATCTGTGCTCTTACAGCTCATTTACCAGCATGACCCTTCCGGGCGTGTATGACGATGCTGCAAGGCTCAACAAGGACATCAAGGTCTTCTGGCTCGGCGTAGGAACAGATGACTTCCTGTACGGAAATGCCAAGGAATACATGGATTTCCTCGACAAGAAGGGAATCAACAACATCAAGGTATTCACAAACGACAAGTACGGCCATACCTGGATGAATGCCAAGTACTGGCTTGAGGAGTCGCTGCCGCTTCTTTTTCAGGAATAACGTAAATTCGAGAGACTATCATGAAAACAGCACACAAGATAATAATGGCTGCAGCTGCGATGCTCATGCCTCTTCTCCTCAATGCTCAGCAGCAGGAGCAGAGACTTACCCCGGAGGTGATGGCTCGTCTCTTTCCGGCCGGTGTCGTGTCTCCGGAGTACAATCCTGACGGAAGCGTTACCTTCCGCTGCCAGGCACCAAATGCCGGCAAGGTCGAGCTCGAGTGCCAGATGTTCAGCGGTACCAGGCCGATGACCAGGGACGAGAGGGGCGTGTGGACCATCACCGTCAAGCCAGACCAGCCAGACATCTATCCATACGCTTTCCAGATCGATGGTACGCAGGTCGCCGATCCGAATAATATGTTCATCTTCCCTAACGAGGGCTTCAAGTATTCACTTGCTGATGTCCGTGGACCTGAGCCTACCGTCCAGGACATCCAGAAGGTCCCTCATGGAAAGGTCAGCTATCGTTACTACCATTCTGAGAACTGCGGTGGCATCGAGCGTCCGATGTGCGTGTACACACCTGCCGGCTATGACCCTGCAGGATCCGAGAAGCTCCCTGTCCTCTATCTCATCCATGGTATGACCGATACCTATGAGACATGGTTCAAGGTCGGACATGTCAACATCATTCTCGACAATCTCATCGCTCAGGGCCTCGCAAAGAGGATGATCATCGTCATGCCGTATGCGAATCCTTACCCTGAGATGATGCTTCGTGGACTTGCGGACAGCTATGACGCAATCGGTACAGATATCGTCACACGTGAGATCATGGACGAAGTGATGCCTTTCGTCGAGTCCAACTACAATGTGCTTACGGGAAAGAAGAACCGCGCCATCGCCGGCTTCTCTCTCGGTGGCCGTCAGGCTCTCGCGTGCGGACTCGGAAATCCTGAGCAGTTCCAGTATGTGGCTGCTATGGCTCCGGCCATCTTCGGCGAGGAGTACAAGACCAATTTTGAGACTGGCGTATATGCTCCGGTCAAGTCTATAAAGAAGAATGTGAAGATGATGTGGCTCGGAACCGGTTCCGACGATTTCCTCATTCAGGCATCACGCAATCTTGAGAAGAACCTGACCGATCTTGGCATCAAGCATGAGTTCTACAATCCAGGTGGTGGACACACATGGATGAACTGTCGTGATTATATTGAAATAGTCGCTAAGAAACTTTTTAAGTAGTATGAAAAAATTAATCTGTATGGCTTTGGCGGTCGCTGCTCTCACGACTGCCGCTGGCGCCCAGGAAAAGGTCGCTATCGATGTCACCGCGAAGAAACCTTCCGGTATCATTGATGAAAACCTCTATGGCCAGCTTTTCGAGCACATCTATTTCTCTGCCAACAATGGTGTATGGCAGGAACTTATCTATGAAAGATCATTCGAACCTGAGCATCATCCTGGCATCACTCCAAGGGATGGATTCTTTGATGGCTGGTTCATGGAAGGGGATGTCCTTCATTCTCCTACACGTTATGAGCAGCCTCTGAAGATCACCACCGTGGACGCTGATTCCTATGATATCACCATGGATGTGAACTGGAGAGCATACAAGCTCGCCAGAAGATCTTGGTCTGGCGGTCTCCTCGATATAAGGTTTGCGGTAGGAAACGATTCTGAGGGTAAGCCTTATTACGTACGTATCCACGACCCAAAGTATGAGGCAAGGCTTTTCAACCCTGCCCAGACTGAATCGCAGATTCAGGCCAACAGCCTCGCACAGGCAAGGGAGAAGGCTCAGGCAGCCGAGACCGGTCCTAACTTTGCCCTTGCTCAGATGGTTGAGAGGGAGATGCAGATGGGCCCTCGCACCCGCAAGGTCAACGTGTTCGAACCTATCGTGATGAAGAATGCCACTCCTTCACAGATCCCGCCTCTCGAGTGGGTCAGCGGTGACTGGCATAAGCTCCGCATTAACGTGCGCGGCAAGAACATCACCGTGTTCTGGGACGGCAAGAAGGTGATCAGCTATGCTAAGCTTGACCTTGCTTCCAAGAACGACGTGACTCTCTGGGTCAACTATACTGAGACTTATTACAAGAATATCAAGGTAAGCTCTCCAAACGGTTATACAACCTATTTCGAGGGTGTTCCTGAGGATGTCAAGATTCCTTCTGTCGCTCCTCAGTGGAATGCATTCGGAAACGGAAGCTTTGAGCTCGTGAAGGGTGATGCCATCAATATGGACTACTCGCAGAAGATTACTGCGACAAGCGCTACCGGCGTTGCTCAGGGACCTCAGAACGTGGTGGCTGGCGAGAAATTCATCGGCTCTATCTATGCGAAGGGTAACGGTAAGCTCTCCGTCGCTTTGAAGAATGGCTCGGCAAACGTCGCTTCCCAGGCTCTCGGTGTACCGGGATCGGAGTGGAAGAAGTATGATATCGAGCTCAGCGCCGGTTCTTACACCGGTGACGCAGACTTCGCGATCGTGGTGGAGGATGGCAGTGTTCAGGTGGACCAGGTGACTCTTACGACAGCCACCGGCGAATCCCTCGGCGGCTTCCGTCCTGATATTCTCAAGGCAGTCCAGGACCTCCATCCAACCTGTCTCAGATGGCCGGGTGGTGGCTATACCGCACAGTATGACTGGAAATGGGGTGTCGGTCCGCAGGAAGAGCGCCAGAGATGGGCACATTGGATGTGGATGGATTATGATCAGAACTGTTTCGGAACGGACGAGTTCATCAAATTCTGCCGTACGATCAACTCGGAGCCTATCATCGTCGTTCCAGTTGGTTTCGAGCGTCCTGACTCAGAGCGTCCTGACTTTATCCAGAGTGCATGTGAGTGGCTTCGTTACTGCAATGCTCCGGCTACTGACGAGTGGGGTGCAAAGCGTGCTGCCAACGGCCATCCTGAGCCATACAACGTGAAGTTCTGGGAGATTGACAACGAGATGTGGGAGATGGGTATCGAGAGATATGAGGCTTGTGTACGCGAGTTCTCGACCGCGTTGCGCGAAATCGACCCTACCATCACCATCATCGCGTGTGGTGGATTCTCAGAGGATGAGGAGTTCATCAACAGGTCAGGAAACTATTTCGATTTCCTCAGCCTCCATCATTACGAGCAGCAGGGTGGCTATGCTACAGGTCCTAAGAGACTTGCCGCTCAGTATGACCACTATGCTGACATCATCGCAAACTCTCCTAATCCTAACATCAAGCTTTTCATCTCTGAGTGGAACCTTCAGAGCATCGACTGGAGAACTGGTCTCTTTGCGGCTGGTTTCCTCAATGTATGCGAGCAGCGTGATATAGTGGGAATGGGTGCGGCTGCGCTCTTCATCCGTCGTACTGATATGCCTGACTGGAACAATGCGTTCATCAATTTCGACTACAAGGATGTATTCGTTGCTCCTAACTACCAGGTGACTGAGCTCTGGTACAACCACTTCTCAAAGTATCTCGTAGACTTCAAGGGTGACACCAAGGACCTCAGCGTCGTGACAACCATGTCTGAGAACGGAAAGGATGTCATCGTCAAGGTATGTAATCCTACTGAGACTGCATACGAACTTGAGGTCAGCGGCGACTGGAAGGATATAGCTCATGCTGAGTACGAGTATTTTGCACCTGGAGACCTAATGGCAGCCAACAGCATGGAAAACAAGAATGCGGTGGCTCTCAAGACTGCTTCTCCTAAGGTGAATGACGGTAAGGCGACGATTACGATCGATGCTCTCTCTGCAGGTGTCATCACTCTTACCAGAAAGTTCTAATCGAATCCCTATACATATTGTAGAAAAGCCGGCCCGCTGGGGTCGGCTTTTTCATTTCATCTGTTATGACGCCGGGGCTTGCAGCCCCGGCGTCAGATAGAAGACTACTTCTTGTCGCCTGCGACAGGACCGCCGCTGGACATCTGTCCTCCTGGGACGAACCTGCGGTTAGGAACGAGGACCGGCATGTTGTTCTCGTCATGTGTAGGCATGCCATTGCGCTTTGAGAGCATCTGCTTTGTCATGACCGAATCTATAGGCATGTTGAGAGGACGTACGTCTTCAGGAATGTCCCTCTTTGAGTAGGTCTGGAAGAATCCTACGCATGCGTCACGCCACCACTCGGCGTCGTTCTTCTGTATCTCGAGCTTGTTGCTTACCTCAGTGAAGATTTCCGCACTGACGTAAGGCTGGAGGCTCTTCCAGGTCTTCTGGAATCCTTCGACCTCTGAGATTCCCTTGTCGTAGTGGAGACAGATCTCGTCCCATACGCTTCTTCCGGATTTCATCTTGTAATCCCATGGGGCGTGATGGAACCAGAGTATGAGATTCTCTGGACATGTGTCAATGCCGTCATACATTGAAGCGAGAGGCTCATTGTACTGATCGACGTTGTCAGAGCCTCTTCGAGTCCTTTCGAAACCGATTCCTTCCTCGTCAGCCTTGTGGTAGAACATAGGAGACCAGTCCTGACGGATGCTTCTCTCCCATGGGCCAGGTCCGTAGTGTGAACCTGCGAACAGATGGTGAAGACCCATAGGCATAGTGTAGTTGACGCAAGCCTCGCGAGACTCCATCATGATGTCCTTTACAGGAGCGACGAACTTGTTGTCGAAAGCTTTCTCGGACATACCCTGAGGTCTTGTGAAGGTCTGATGTATCCACTCGTCTGCGATGTCCTCTGCGCTGAGTTCGGGATTCCATGCGAGGCGACCGAACATGTACCAGTTGGACTGGGCGAAGATGTAGCCGGAGAAGTTCTTGTCCTGTCCGGTGTTTGCTACGCCGGCGATGCCTTTGATGACCTTGGATACATTTGAACCTTCGCCGTCACGGTAGGTGTCGGCGTCAAGTGCCTCCTCGTATGTGGTTCCGTGATAGACGAGATGATTAGAGAATCCGAGGTATTCCTGGGTGATCTGGAGTTCCATCATCATATTCGTGTGACGGAGCTGTCCGAAGAGAGGGTTGAATGGCTCGCGAGCCTGGAAGTCGATAGGACCGTTCTTGATCTGGATGATGACGTTGTCTGCGAACTGACCGTCGAGAGGAAGGAATTCTTCGACAGCCTGATTTGCGCGGTCCGGGCTTGCAGGGTCGTATACGAATGCCCTCCACATCACGATGCCTCCGTAAGGCTTGAGAGCTTCTGCAAGCATGTTTGCGCCGTCAGCATGGGTCCTTCCGTAGTCCTGAGGACCGGCCTGACCCTCAGAATTCGCTTTCACGAGGAAACCGCCGAAGTCTGGGATCGCCGCATAGATCTCTGCCGCCTTGTCTACCCACCACTGACGTACCTTCTCATTGAATGGATCTCCGCTGTTGAGTCCGCTCAATGCGATAGGGCTGGTCCATTTTATTGAGAGATATGTCGTGATGCCGTACTCCCTGAGGATGTCCGCGATCTTCGCGACGCGTGCTATGTGCTCTTCGTCGAGGATGAGAGGATTCGAGTTCACGTTGTTGAGTACTGCACCGTTGAGTCCCACTGAAGCACAAAGCTCTCCGTAGAGGCGTATTCTTGCCTCAGGTATATTCTCGGAGGTCCATTCCCACATTGACGGGCCGGCATATCCGCGCTCGACCGAATCATCGAGATTGTCCCAGTGATTGAGTATGCGGTATTCGTAATATGGCTTTTCCCTGAGGTCCATGCCCTTTGTGGCCTGTCCGAGTACCTCCGCCCTCTGTAGAGCATAGACTCCGTATCTTACGCCGGCTTCTGATCCTCCGGCAACGAAACGTTTGCCGTCGACGTCGTAGATATGGTATTCTTCCTTGTCCAGTGATGAGTCGATGACGGTCTCAACTGTTCCCAGTACTTCCTGATAAGGACGCGAATTCACGAGCCAGAGCTCGCTTCCGTCCTGGTCCGAAGGGGTGACTGTGCAGGACCCGACAGACATACATGCGGCCATTGATGCGGCCCAGAAAATAAAGTGTCTGATATTCATGTGTATTAGGTTTTATGCAAATATAGTAAGTACTTTGTCAATTACTTTTTGTTCTGACGAAAAAATCTTTGCATTTTTGCCCTCCGAATTATGAAAACTGAAGATTTGAAAGTTCCGGCGTTTAAGGCCGGATTGTTTGATCTGGACGGCGTAATCGTCGATACTGAGCCCCAGTACACGGAATTCTGGGGTGCCATGGGACGAATATATCATCCCGAAATTCCCGATTTTGCATATCGTATCAAGGGACAGACCCTGACCCAGATAACAGAGAGATGGATAGATCCTGAATATGTTCCGGAACTCGTCCGCAGGCTGGACGAATTCGAGAGCCGTATGGTCTTTGAATTCATTCCCGGGGCATGGGATTATCTCGAGAAGCTTAAGTCGGCAGGCGTGAAGACTGCGCTAGTCACAAGCAGCAATGCCGTGAAGATGGAGAATGTGTGGAGGGAGCGCCCTGCTCTGAGGGACCTTTTTGACGAAGTCTTCACCAGTGAGCATTTCAAGGCATCCAAGCCGGATCCGGACTGTTATCTGCTTGGCTCCAAGGTGTTCGGCTATAAGCCGGCGGATTGCGTGGTGTTCGAGGACAGCTTTGCCGGAGTCGCGGCCGGACGTGCAGCAGGATGCAAGGTCGTGGGTCTTTCGACCACGAATCCTGCGGATGCCTTGGCACCTCTTTGCGACATCGTTCTTCCGGATTTTAGGGGAATTATTTAGTTCGGAACGATATTTGAACTATCTTTGCCGTGTTAATTAAGAAGTGTAAACATTATGAAGAAGTTTTTTACAGTCGTAGCTGCTGTTGCAGCATCAGCTCTTTTCGCAGTTTCATGCGGCGGAGCCAAGGAAGTCGTAGACGTGAACGGCGAGTGGTCTGTAGTATCAATTGACGGCAATGCTGTCGAGACAATCATGAACGAGGTAGTCATCTCATTCGATGATGCCAACTACAGTGCAAATACAGGCGTAAACATGATCAACGGATCATACACAATCGAGGATGGCGTCCTTACTCTCGGTGAGGGAATGATGACCAGGATGGCAGGTGATCCTGCTGCAATGGATCAGGAGACCAGCTTCGTGAATGCAATCAAGGAGCCTCTCTGCATCAAGCTCAACGGTGAGAGTCTTGAGCTCCTCGATGCTGATGGCAACGTCAAGATCGCTCTCGCAAAGAAATAAATCCGGATTGGATTCCAAGACAAAGGAGGCCGACAGAAATGTCGGCCTCCTTTGTCTTTTTTGTAGGACAGTCTCTTTACAGACTGTTATATGCAGGGGAGAAAGTATCACCCTGGCGGATGTCTCCGGTGCTGAATCCCTTCTTTAGCCATCTGGAACGCTGAGCTGAGGTTCCGTGGTTGAAGGTCTCGGGGGCCGTCCTTCCGTAGTTCTTCTGCTGGAGGTAATCGTCTCCGATGCGCGCTGCGATTGCAAGTCCTTCGTCAAGGTCTCCCGGCTCGAGAGAACCGAACATCTTGTTGTCGTTGTATGCCCATACGCCGGCATAGAAGTCGGCCTGGAGCTCAAGGCGTACGCTTATCTGGTTGCTTTCTGTCTTGCTGACTCTTGCCATCTGCTGATGTGCCTGCTGGAGAGTCCCGAGAAGATACTGCACATGGTGGCCCACCTCATGAGCGATTACGTACGCATAGGCGAAGTCTCCGCCGGCGCCGAATTGCTGCTTCATGGTAGTAAAGAACGAAAGGTCGATGTATACGCATTGGTCAGCACTGCAGTAGAAAGGACCGCTGGAAGCAGTTGCACCGCCGCAACCTGACTGTACCTGTCCTTTGAAGAGCACGAGCTTTGGGGGAACATAAGTCTTGCCGTACTGGCTGAATATTTCTGTCCACACATCCTCGGTGCCTGCGAGAATCTGGCTCGCGAACACTCCGAGTTCCTGTTCTTCCTGTGACAGGTTCTCGGCTCCTCCGACGACCTCTGTGCCCTGCATCATTGAGTTGATGGTCTGGATGGCATCGCCTGGATCACCGCCGAGAAGCAGGGATATCAAGCCAACGATTATGGCACCGCCGATTCCGAGTCCTCCGACTGCGGCGCCTCTTGAGACTCCTCTGCGATCGACCACGTTGGAGCTCTGTCTTCTTCCGTCTAATTGCATAATTGTTTGTCTATTTCACACAAAAGTAATAAATACTTTCTAAAAAGCCTATATTTAAATATTTTACTAATATGATAAAATGTTGATACATAGTGATATATGTAATTTTAACAAAATTTTTTTGAAAAAACTTTTTAAAAAATTTGCAAAATAAAAAATTCGCCGTATCTTTGCATTGGTTGAACGGGAAAGCTGTTCAGTAAGTACCTTCAATCAATTGGTTATTAGTTTTAGTGTTATTAATTATGTGGTTAGTATGAGGTGCCCCGCGTGATGCGGCGCAGCTCATATTTTTTGTACCCACCTCAACCGAGTTTGTCTAAAAATAGGCGACTTTTTTATATTTTTGCGCCGTTTTCCAAGCTTAAGACTATGAATATAGGTATACTCGGTACTGGTGTGATTGCATCAGCCCTCGTTGATGGTTTCTGCACCGATGCAGAATCCCGTTCCCGGCTCCATTTCTATCTGTCTCCACGCAATGCGGACAGGGCACAGCGACTGAAGGACGCGTATCCGGATGCCGTGACCGTATGCAAAGACAACCAGGAGGTCGTGGACAATTCGGAATGGGTGTTCCTTACCCTCATCCCACGCCATGCGGAAGGCATACTCGCAGAACTCCGTTTCCGCCCGGAACAGAAGATACTATCCATAATGAGCGACCATTCCATCGAGAAGGTCGGGGCCATGACTGGCCCAGTTGCGAAGATACTCAGGATGGTCCCGCTGCCTTTCGCTGCGATGCACATCGGACCGATCGCATATTTCCCGCACGATAAGGAAATCGAGTCGCTCTTTGCACCGCTCGGTCGTATGATCACCATGGAAAAGGAGAGCGAACTTTCCGTCATCTCGGGACTCACCGGCCTTATGAGCGCATATTACATGCTCATCCATGAGACCACCAAGTTCGGAATGGAGAGGGGACTCTCGCAGAGAACCTCGATCGACTATATGACCGGCTTCTACGAGGCTCTCGACATCAAGGCTCGTGCGAGGGAAGACGGCGATATCTGCGATCTCGCGTATGAGATGACCCCAGGCGGGCTCAACGAGATGGCGCTGAAGTCAATACTTGAGGCAGATGGCTACCAGCCGTGGATCGACGCGCTTCGCAAGATCATGGACAGACTCGACAAGAAGAATCAGAAGTAGACCGCAATATAAAGATGAAGAAATTGTTGTGTTGCTTGCGGCCGTAATGCTTGCGGCCTGTACGATTGATGAGCCTTTCACGGGAAATCCTGGTGATGACTCTAAGCCCGGTCAGACTCAGCACCCAGAGCTTCCGCATGGACGACGACGGCGAGTGGTAGCCGAAGACCAGGGACGTGTGCTCTACTGGCGGGAAGTCATGTGGAAGCAGCTTTCCTTTCTCTCGTATTTGACATAGAGACGGCCGGCTTCCTGCTCTTCTCGGAGTACTTCCGCGAGGACTTTCCTCAGGTCGTCAGGGTCCATCCAGTGCTTGTCCTTGCCGACGTGCCGGAATGTGTAGTATGATATATCCCAGGTCGTACCGTAGCAGTGTGCCGAGTTGGCGCTGGCGTTCACATTGACCTTTCTGAGATTCTTCACGTCCTCGTCGGTGCGAAGGACGGAGGTCACGGTAAACTGATATTTCGGAAGACCGTTCTCCTTGAGCTTTGCCCGGAAGGCCTCACCTATGCGGTCAAGCTCCTTCTTCGCGTTCTTCGTGAGGTAGGGAATGGAATAGTCGAGCTTGTCGATGACGTAGTCCTTTGTCTCCTCCAGAAGAACCAGATTCTTTCCCTCAACGTCCGTTCTTGTGGCAGGCCTTTCCTTGATGCCGAACTGCTGCGCTGCAGCGAGCTGCTCCGGATTGAGGTCATTGAACACCGTGCCGTATTTCATGGCCGGCGCCTCGTAGCGTACGAGATATTTCGAAGGGTCCTCGTTCTCTTCCTTCTTCTGGCCGAACACGACAGCCACCACCACGGCCAGGACGGCGATGGCGGCGCTGATGAGTGTCAGTTGCCGGCTTCTTTCCTTGATAAAATCCAACATCTGACTACTTGATGCCGAGTTTCTTGGCGATGTCCTTAGGAAGGGCATCCTTGTGGATCATGAAGTAGATGGTCTTGGCGCGGACGAAGCTCTCCGACATGTTGAGGTAACCTCCGTCGGTGTTGCTCTCACCCCATGAATTCTTGGTGATGTAATATTTCGTGCCGTTCTGGTCCTTTGCGATTCCAGTGATGTGCATGAGATGGTCGTCTGTTGTGACGAAACTCTCGTAGCCCTGCTGACGCACCTCCTGGGTCACTTCGATCTCAGGATATGGATTCTCGAACTTGTAGACCTCCTCGAGGCGCTGAGCGACGCTGAGGTTCTCGAAACGGGCGCGGTCGGTGGTGGAATAGTCGTCGAGCTTGGTGACGAGAGGGTTGATTGCGACACCCTTCCTGAATCCGAAGCCCTTCTCGCTGACGTCGCCGTCCCAGTCGACGGTGTATCCGTGCATGAGCGCATGGTCAAGCACAGCCATCATCTCATCGAGAGGAAGGTTGTACTGGCTCTCATGCTCCCAGTTGTCCTCGACTTCGACTATCATCTTCTCGTAGTAAGGCTTGTGAGAGAAGCTGGTGATCTCGATATAGTCGTCCATGTTGAGGCCTAGGCTGGCTGCGAAGCTCTGCGGAGTGTAGGTCTTTCCGTTGTAGATGAATGATTCGGGAGCCTCACCGAGGTATGAGTCGAGCACGGATTCAACGATCTTGTCGTACTGAGCGCTCTTCTTCTGCATGTCTACGGAAAGCTTTGCGACGCTGCCGATCACGCGCGCCATCTCGCTGTGGTTATGAGACTTCGAATCATAAGCGATTCCGTGATATACCTCCTCCGGAACGATTCCGACCTGACGGAAGGCATTGATCCATGTATGGGAGAGGCTTCCCTGACCGACGTTTCCCTTGCCGCGGCGGAGATAGTTGTCGTTGATCTGGTTGATGTATTTCTGACGTACGATGAACATCTCGGAGAGATCATATTCACCTTTTCCCATCCTGAGAAGCTCTGATTCCATGAACGACGTGGTCGCAAAGCACCAGCAGGTGCCTGTGGATGCCTGGTCCTTTACGGGGGTGGCTTTCTGCGAAACGACTGTGGTGAACTTGTATCCCTGAGCATGGGCACCGAACGAGAATGCGCCCAACAGGATGAGAGATGCTAACGCGATTTTTTTCATTTTGAATGAATATTGGGGATTATGACCGCTAATTTAGCGAGAATCTTTTGCAAATCCGTTTTTTTTGTATCTTTGCCGACGATGGATAACGTTATTGATTTATTAGAGGTTTCCAGGTAAATATTTTAATTATTGATTTTTGCGCAGCGGACTGCGCATTGTGTCCCGGAAGGGCACGCTTTTAAATTAGAGTTGGTTACTTTATAACCATTCCGACTTGAACGCGGTCAATAAGAGTAGTAAAAGTAAATATTTGCTATATAGACTCTGATAATTCTGTAATGAAGACGGTATCCTGATTCATGCAGACGTAGACAAGAAGGTAAGTATTGTTTATGTCTTTTTTTGTGCCCGGACGGGTATGGAAAAAGGCCATTTATGGACCTATTAAAGAAACTAAAGCCGATGAATCAGGACAAAGCCCCGGTATACGAGGCTCTGGAAGAGTTCCGCAGGAACAGGGTCGTGCCTTTCGATGTCCCAGGTCACAAGAGGGGCAGAGGCAATCCCGAACTCGTCAAGCTGCTCGGAAAGCAGTGTGTCGAGCTGGACGTCAATTCGATGAAGCCGCTCGACAATCTTTGTCACCCAATCTCAGTAATCAAGGAGGCCGAGGCCCTCGCCGCAGATGCCTTCGGCGCTGCACATGCGTTCCTCATGGTCGGTGGTACCACATCCGCTGTCCAGACCATGGTCATGACCGCATGTAAGGCAGGGGAGAAGATCATCCTTCCCCGCAACGTCCACCGCAGCGTCATAAACGCTCTCGTAGTCAACGGAGCTACCCCTATATACGTAAATCCGGATACGGACAAGAAGCTCGGTATCGCGCTCGGAATGAAGATCTCCCAGGTCGAAAAGGCTATTGAGGAGAATCCGGACGCAGTCGCCATACTCGTCAACAATCCGACATACTATGGTATATGCTCGAATCTCAGGAAGATAGTGGAGATCGCGCATCAGCACAACATGCTCGTACTCGTGGACGAGGCACACGGAACCCATTTCTATTTCGGTGAGAACATGCCGGTCACTGCAATGGCGGCCGGCGCAGACATGGCTTCGGTGAGCATGCATAAGTCAGGTGGAAGCCTGACCCAGAGCTCTTTCCTTCTTGCCGGCCCGGGCGTGAGTGCCGGTTATGTGCGTCAGGTGATAAACCTTACCCAGACGACGAGTGCGTCCTACCTGCTCATGGCGAGCCTCGATGTCTCGAGGCGCAATCTCGCTCTCAGGGGTAAGGAATCGTTCCGTCAGGTGTGCGAGATTGCGGAGTACGCACGCAAGGAGATCAACAAGATCGGCGGATATTATGCCTACGGCAAGGAACTGATCAACGGCGACAGCGTATACGACTTCGACACCACCAAGCTCACCGTGTTCACCCTTGACATCGGCCTCGCCGGTATCGAGGTATACGACATCCTCAGGGACGAGTATGACATCCAGCTCGAGCTCGGAGACATAGGCAACGTGCTCGCGTACATCTCCATCGGAGACCGAATGAGGGAGGTCGAGAGGCTCGTCAGCGCCCTCTACGACATCAAGAGGCTCTACAGCAGGGACAGGACAGGACTTTTCGACCACGAGTACATCAATCCGCAGGTCGTCCTCACTCCGCAGGAGGCATTCTATGCCGTCAAGGAGGAGATGATTCCTATCCGTGAGACAAACGGAAGGGTCTGCACCGAGTTCGTGATGAGCTATCCTCCGGGAATCCCTATCCTCGCCCCTGGCGAGAGAATCACACAGGAAATCATCGACTACATCCTCTACGCAAAGGAAAAGGGCTGCTCGCTCACCGGACCTGAGGATGAGAGATGCGAGAGACTTAACGTCATTAAGGAAATGAAATTGTATTAGGAAGGATGGAATATTGGTTTTCTGAACATCATACCGAGAACGTGAAGTTCTCTGTCAAGGTCGACAAGCATCTGTACAGCAATGAGAACGATCTTGGAAGAGTCGATATCTTCGACTCTCTCGAGTATGGAAGGATACTCGCGGTGGACGGCTACATCATCTTCACCGAGAGGGATGAATTCATATATGACGAGATGCTGGCGCACATACCTATGGCAGTCCATAAGGACGCACGCAGGATACTCGTGTTCGGTGCCGGCGACGGTGGCGTGATAGATGAACTCGTGAAGTACGACAGCATTGAGAGGATAGACCTCGTCGAGATCAATGACGGTGTCATCGAGGCCTGCCGAAAGTTCTTCCCGGACGTGGCGGTTTCTCTGGATGACCCTCGTGTCAACCTCTATACGGACAACGCACTCCGTTTCATCCGTCACATAGAGAATGAATATGACATCATCATAGTCGACTCTGCCGGATTCTACGGCCCTGGCGAGAGCCTGCTTACACGAGAGTTCTACGGGAGCTGCTACAAGGCTCTGAAGGAAGATGGAATAATGGTCAATCAGCACCAGAGCCCATTCTACGAGGCTGACAGGGTGGAGACCCAGAAGGCACACAAACGCATTCTGACAAGTTTCCCTATCAGCCGCGTCTATCAGGCCCATATTCCTTCATATCCTTCGGGATACTGGTTGTTCGGCTTCGCCTCAAAGAAGTACCACCCTGTGGACGACCTCGACGCAGCCCGTTGGAACAGCCTCGGAATCGCCACGGACTACTATACCACGAATCTCCATGTCGGCTGCTTCGCTCTTCCCGCATATGTGGAGAGGGCACTCAAGGACGTAGAAAAGATAAAGGACTAGAATATGCTTGAAAGAAATATTGAGACATTCATCGGATGTGACGCCTCCTACGAGGATGCAGACATCGTGATCTTCGGCGCACCGTTCGATTCCACGACCTCATACAGGCCTGGAACCCGCTTCGGCAGCCGTGCAATCAGACACGAGTCCTATGGACTTGAGACCTACAGCCCATATCAGGACAAGGACCTCACCGACTGCTCGACCTTCGACAGCGGCGACATCGAACTCAGCATGGGCAGCAGCGAGATGGCTCTTTCACAGATTTCAGAGAGGACCCGCACCATACTCGAAGGCGGAAAGCTTCCTTTCATGGTTGGAGGCGAGCACCTTGTCACCCTCGGTGCCTTCCGCGAGGTCGCTGCGAAGTACCCTGACCTTCATGTCATCCATTTCGATGCCCACACGGACCTTCGCGACGAGTATCTCGGAGTGCAGCTCTCGCACGCGTGCGTGATAAGAAGGTGTCATGACATAGTCGGAGACGGACGCATACATCAGTTCGGCATACGTTCTGGAGATCGTCCTGAATTCGTGTGGGCAGCACAGGGCCACACTGAGATGCACAAGTTCAATCTCGACGGGCTCAAGGAGACCGTGAATGCTCTCGGCTCGACCCCTGTGTACTTCACCATCGACCTTGATGTCCTCGATCCGTCCATATTCCCGGGTACAGGTACTCCGGAGGCGGGCGGCATAGGTTTCATGGACCTGATCAATGCCATCATCCTGGTTGGAGGAAACTGCAACGTCGTGGGCTGCGACGTGAATGAACTCAGCCCGTCATACGACCCAAGCGGCGTCTCTACGGCGGTCGCATGCAAGGTCGTGAGAGAACTCATATTATCGTTGAACAAATAATATAAACACATAATAGAAAATGGGAAAAGTATTGGTAATAGGATGCGGCGGCGTTGCCGGCGTAGCAATCCAGAAATGTGCGCAGAATGATTCGGTATTCACTGAGATCTGCATCGCAAGCCGCACTGTGAGCAAGTGTGATGCCCTCAAGGCAAAGCTCGAGGGAAAGACCAGGGCAAAGATCACCACCGCAAAGGTGGATGCCGACAATGTGGAGGAGCTCGTTGCTCTCATCAATGAAGTGAAGCCGGACGTGGTTCTCAACCTCGCCCTTCCATATCAGGATCTCACGATCATGGACGCTTGTCTCGCGACCGGCGTCGACTATGTCGATTCTGCCAACTATGAACCGGAAGATACAGAGGATCCTGCATGGAGAGCGATCTATGAGAAGAGATGCAGGGAGAAGGGCTTCACCGCATACTTCGACTATTCATGGCAGTGGGCATATCAGGACAAGTACAAGGATGCGGGTATCACAGCGCTCCTTGGAACCGGCTTCGACCCGGGTGTGACCAGCGTGTTCTCGGCATATGCTCTCAAGCACTATTTCGACGAGATCCATACCATCGACATCCTCGACTGCAACGGCGGTGACCATGGATATCCTTTCGCGACCAATTTCAATCCGGAGATCAACCTCCGCGAGGTGTCTGCGAACGGCTCTTATTGGGAGAACGGCCATTGGGTTGAGACAAAGCCTATGGAAATCAAGAGAGAGTACGTATTCGAGGGCGTAGGCCCCAAGGACATGTACCTCCTTCACCACGAGGAGATCGAGTCGCTCGCAAAGAACATCCCTGGCGTGAAGAGAATCCGCTTCTTCATGACCTTCGGACAGAGCTACCTTACCCACATGAAGTGTCTTGAGAACGTCGGTATGCTCCGTACTGACCCGGTTATGTTCAATGGCCAGGAAATCGTTCCCATACAGTTCCTGAAGGCCCTCCTTCCTGATCCGGCATCCCTTGGTCCAAGGACGGTAGGAAAGACCAACATCGGCTGTATCTTCACCGGAGTCAAGGACGGAAAGGAGCGCAGCATCAAGATCTATAACGTCTGCGACCACCAGGAGTGCTACAAGGAGGTCGAGTCTCAGGCAATCTCATATACAACCGGCGTCCCTGCGATGATAGGTACGATGATGGTCATGACAGGACAGTGGAAGAAGGCCGGTGTGTTCAACGTGGAGGATTTCGATCCGGATCCATATATGGACGCACTCAACAAGTGGGGCCTTCCATGGGTTGTAGACGAGAATCCGGTACTTGTAGACTAAGATGCTCAAGGACGGCATGAAGACACCTTGCTATGTGATAGATTCCAGTGCCCTGCGCCGGAATCTATCTGTTCTTGCGGGTGTCATGCAAAGGACCGGTGCCCACATTCTGCTGGCCCAGAAGGCCTTCAGCTGCTATGCTTTCTATCCTATGATAGGAGAGTATCTCAGCGGAGCAACTGCGAGCGGACTCTTTGAGGCCAGGCTTTGCCATGAGGAGATGCCCGGCAGGGAGAATCATGTGTTCAATCCTGCATTCAGGCCGGAGGATATTGACGAGATTGTCGGCATCTGCGACCATATAGTGTTCAATTCAGTGCGCCAGCTCATGCTCTATGGTCGCAAGGCCAAGGATGCAGGCTGTGCCGTAGGACTCAGGATAAATCCGGAGAAGTCCACCCAGGAGGGGCATGAGATATATGACCCATGCGCCCCGGGAAGCAGGATGGGAGTGACGCTCTCTGAGTTTGAGAAGGGACTTGATGCGTTCCCGGAAATGCTTGAACTGCTGGACGGACTCCATTTCCATACCCTCTGCGAGCAGGATTCCGATGCCCTGGAGGTGACGCTCGATGTGGTGGTGGAAAAGTTCGGGGCTTATCTCCGAGGCATGAAATGGATCAACTTCGGCGGAGGCCATCATATCACACGTGACGGATATGACATCGCGCGGCTTGAACGCTGCATCATGAGGATGAGAGATGATTTCGGACTTGAGGTTTATCTCGAACCAGGAGAGGCGATAGCACTGAATGCCGGTTACCTGCATACGACCGTGCTTGAGATTCAGGAGCGCGACTGGGGAAATATAGCCATCCTCGACACGTCTGCTGCCTGCCACATGCCGGACGTACTCGAGATGCCTTACCGTCCGCCTCTCGCGGGCAGCGGAGAAGCAGGCGAGAAGGCCCATACATACCGGCTTGGCGGTCCGACCTGCCTTGCAGGTGATGTTATCGGCGATTATTCCTTCGACGAGCCGCTCAAGGAAGGAGATGTGCTCACATTCGGGGACATGGCCATATACTCAATGGTCAAGAACAACACTTTCAACGGAATGCCGCTCCCATCGATCTGGATTCAGGACGGCGAGGACATAGCTCTGTGGAAAGAATTCTCCTACGCGGATTTCAAGTCGAGAGTATAGAAATGAAAAAGTCGAGGGCTGCTGCCCTCGACTTTTTGCTTTTATATGGATCGGCTAGAATTACTTGTTGAGTGCCTTGGCGATTTCGTCTGCTGCAAGGCAGAGGAGGATGTACTGAGGAGCGGTGTTGATACAGCACTCGTTCTCACCCCAATGGAATGGATAGTCATCCTTGTTCTCGAAGAAGTCCGGACCCTTTACGAGAAGGCCAGGGACGATACCGCCAGGGATTACAGAGTAGTCCGCGCGGTTGTTGCTGTAGGCAACCTTCTTGGTGTTGACACCGACTGTGGTCACGAATGATACGTTGCTGTATGGGTGGCATCCGAGGATATAGTTCATACCTGCGAGAACGTATTCAGGATCGATCATGTCAGGGAAGAGCTTCCAAACTTTGTAGCAGTTGTATGCAGCGTTGATGACGCCGCTGTTGCCAGCCCAGTTCGCACCTGTGATTGCAACGCCGTAAGGGTTGTCCTTGCCGCCGTTGGTGATTCTCTCTACGTACTGAGGAACGAGAGCCTTGACCTTAGCCTGGAACTTCGCGTCCATGTAAGGATAGATTCTGAGGGCAGCTGAAAGGTCTACGAAGCCCTGAGGCTGTGGGTTCTTCTTGCTTGCCTTCTTAGGCGTTACCTGTGCGTCGATGAGAGGGAAGAAGAAGTCCTTGTACTTGGCGTCACCGGTAGCAATCCAAAGATCGATTGCCGCGTTGATGCGTGGGTCGCCCCTCTGGTAAGCACGGTTGCCTGCCTGAGCTGCGCCAGGAGCCTCTACCTGTGGTGCATACTTGTCCCAGAGCATGATTGCGTTCTTGAGTGAGCGTTCAGCCTCTTCCGGATAGTACTCCTTAAGGCCAGGGTATGCTGCTGCGAGAGAAACGATGTCCTGCATGGTTCCTGCCGGGCTGAATCGGCTTGTGAATACGAAGCGGTCGTCAGGAGTGCCGCTGCGGCGTCCGTCTGCTGAAACCTCATAAGGCTTGAGGGAAGGGTCGTAGATGAGGCCGTCGGTAAGAGTCATCGCGTCACCGAGATGATGATAGTGATGCATGTCCGGCTGTCCGATAACCTGTGCGACGTAACCGATGTTCTCGACCTGTGCGTTGATGTTGAGGGTGCCGTGCTGAACGAGCTCGACTACATCTGGAACTCCGTCAGGAACGTGGATGTCAGCATACTTGGTCTTCTGGTCGATGAGAGTCTGGTCTCTCTCTACGCGGAAGGTGTTCCAGATATGGGCGAGATCCTCGGTAGTTCTGAGGACTGAGTTTGCCTGGATGTCGAAGTCACCTGCATCATACCAGCCACCTACTGCGAGGCCTGGGATGTGCTGGAGCGGCTGCCAAGGATCGTTTGTCTGGTCGCCCTGACGATATCCGTCGTGGAGTACTACATTGGCAGGGGCCTGGAGAGCGTCGTCCATGTTTGCGCGGCCGTGCCAGATGCGGTAAGCCTCATTGACCTCCATGTGGTCCATGTTCACGACGAGTGATACGTCGAGTGATGGATGCCACTTGTCGCTGTAGACGTCCTTGTCGATAGGGAATGCGTTGGTCTGCACGCCCTCGTACTCGATGCAGTAGAGACCTGGCTCACGTACCTCTGAGAAGTCGATCTGGACATAGTTGTAGCGGTGGTAGAACTCACCCCACATCTTTGCCTCTGCGGTGAGAGCCACGGTCTTGCTTCCGTCAGGATTCACCTTGAGGATCTTTGCAGTCTTTGCTGCGTTGTCGTTCTTGTCGAGCTCTACGACTGCGACTTTCTTCTGTGCAGGAGTGTAGCCTACCTGAGAGAAACCGATATTTGGCTTACGGACCCAGTCCTTGGATGCGCTTGGCTCGAGATACCACTCGAGGACCTTGCCGGTCTTGCCGCCAGGGAGAATAGAACGTACCACGAAGGTTCCGTTCTGTGCGAGGTGGCGGCCGTCATAGATGCTGACCTCCTCGTCAGAGGTGATGCCAACGCGGAGGTTGTCATCCTCAGGTGCGAGCACGATCTGGTGTCCGGTAGCCATCGGCTTGTTGACGAGGAAGTCGCCGCGTCCGCGGTCGTCGAAGGTGGACTCGCCGAAGTACTGGGTGATCTTCTCCGATACAGGATGAATCTCGTTGTCGTGCATAGGGTACTTAGGGAGAATCCTACCTGCACCGTCTACGAGGAAGTTCTTACCGAAATAAGAAGCAGGGAAGAACTCGAGGTTCATGCCGGCCTTGCCCACGAGCTTTGCTGGGACTGGCTTGTCGAGGTAAACCTGAACGAGGCAGCCTGCGCCCTTGGGAGAGACCTTGATCTTCGATACGAAATCGTAGTCAGGGTAGGTAAGTTCAACCTCGATGCTGCTGTTGCTGCGGTCTACGACCTTGGATGTCATCTCGCCGAAGATGTCCCACTGCTCAGGGGTGTTCATGAGCCTGATGCCACCGCCGGTGCTGATACGCTCGCCGCGCTGGATGATCTCGATTCCGGCGAACTTCTCGTCGTAGAAGTTACCGTTATAGAGATTGTTGTAGACGAGCACGTTGGTGCCCCTCTCCTCGAAATAGTCGAGGTCATTGAGTTTCATGGTCTGCGCTGACGCACTCAACGACATGAATGCGGACAATGCAGCCACTGACAAAAAAGAAAGATTTCTCATATACGAATGGTTGAGTGTATTTGATAGGTGATTAAGTCTTTCGGCTAATCTAAATTAGGCATAATTTAGCGAAATACTCACCCGGATTTTACGGAAGGACTTATATTGTTGCATTTGGACCGATTTTTTAAAGTATGGAAGGCTGATTTTAATAAATAGTTCATGTGATTGTGGTCCAATTGTTAAAGAATATGACAGAATCGTGGTCTGAATCAAATAAATATTTAAACTTTCGCTTGTTTCAAGTGTCTATGATTCAGTAGACAACTTAAATTCCATACGTTATGAAAAAGAGACTTTTGCTTGCAGCGGCAGCACTGCTATTTGCTGTTACCTTGAGTGCTCAGCCCGGTGGTATGGGCGGTTTCGGCGGTCCGGGAATGGGCGGTGGTATGGGCCCAGGTATGGGTGGTCCAGGCATGGGCCCCGGAATGGGCGGAATGATGACGGATCCTTTCGCGAGTGTAAGGACTGATATCGCGTATGACAGGGCTACCGAGCTGCAGGAACTTCTGGGACTTGATCAGAAACAGGCGAAGAAGGTATTCAAGATCTATGACCATATCGATGCGTTCATCATGCAGGAGATGAGCAAGGCAAGGCAGGACCGTGGAGAAGGCGCTCCTCACGGCGAAGGTCAGGGCGCACCTCACGGCGGCTTCCCAGGAATGGGCGGTGGTATGCCCGGTATGGGTGCTGGCTTCCCTGGAATGGGCGGTGGTATGCCTGGTATGGGTGACGGCGACCATGAGTTCAAGATGGAGGTCATCCCTGTCTCAAAGAAGGAGCAGGCATGGCGCGAGAAGCAGATGGCAAAGATCCTTACTCCGGAGCAGTTCGAGAAATGGAAAGCCTACGAGGCTGAGAAGATGTCCAGGATCCCTGCATTCGGAGCTCCGGGCGCAGGCTTCCCGGGCGGCTTCCCAGGTGGCTTCCCTGGCATGCCTGGCGGACAGGGCGCTCCCGGTCCTAGAAATTAGTGTGTTAATAATAATGGATGAGACTTCTTCCTTTCCTTCTAACGTTCAAGGAGATGAAGAAGTCTTTTCTTTGCTTACGTTAGTTTTTCATGAGTTTTGAAAATTTTTTAATCGTTTTGTAAATTTTTAAAAAATAATTGTTACCTTTGTTGAAAGACAAATCGGAAATGAAGTTTTCTATCAATAACCAGAATCGTAAGAAGCAGAATCAGAATCAGATCCTGCAGCTTTAGCGTGTCATTTTCCAGCCGGATGGCATATTGAAGAAAACTAAAGATAGATGAAAGGAAGGCTGGTCCGAAAGGACTGGCCTTCCACTTTTCTATAAACGGCAAGACGACTTTTTAATAAACGATACCATGAAAAAGATTGAAGCCATTATCCGAAAGACCCACTTTGAGGAGGTCAAGGAAGCGTTGTTCGACGCGGACATCAACTGGTTCTCGTACAATGAGGTCAAGGCCATCGGCCAGGACCGTGAGGACAGAATCTACCGTGGTGTGATGTACAGCACAGACATCATCTCCAGAATCGAGATCACTATCGTTTGCCGAGATCAGTTCGTCCAACCTGCCATCGATGCGATCATGAAAGCTGCCCGCACAGGTGAGATAGGAGACGGACGTATATTCGTGAGCCCTGTGGAGGACACTTGGTCCATCAGGACAGGTGAGCACGGAGATTCAGTTCTCGCAGACAGGAAATAGTGATGTATAACCTTTAAACTCGATTGAATTATGATAAGCGGACTTGACACTGTATGGGTACTTCTTGCGGCAATGCTCGTATTTTTCATGCAACCCGGATTTGCCCTCGTAGAGGCGGGATTCACCCGTTCCAAGAATACTGCTAACATCCTGATGAAGAACTTCGTCGACTTCATGCTCGGTTCCGTTCTCTTCTGGTTCATAGGTTTCGGCCTTATGCACGGGACAGGAAACGGCTTCATCGGTGAGATTCATCTTTTCGACTGGTCATTCATTGGTGACTCGAACATCCCCGCAGAGTGCACCCTCTTCTTCCAGACCGTCTTCTGTGCTACTGCTGCCACCATCGTTTCCGGAGGAATGGCAGAACGTACGAAATTCTCGATGTACATCATCATTTCTGTCGTGATATCAGTGCTGATCTATCCTATCGAGGGACACTGGACCTGGGGCGGAGGATGGCTCTCAGAAATGGGATTCCACGATTTTGCAGGCTCGACAGTCGTTCATCTCTGCGGTGGCGTCATCGCTCTTGCCGGAGCAATGATTCTTGGTCCACGTATCGGAAAGTACACCAAGAGCGGCCATTCTGTCGCTATTCCAGGACATAACCTGTCCTTCGGCGCACTCGGCGTGTTCATCCTCTGGATGGGATGGTTCGGTTTCAACCCGGGCTCGCAGCTCGCTGCGGAAGGCACAGAAAACGCAATTGCAATCTCGCATGTGATTTGTACCACCAATATGGCTGCCGCTACCGGCGGTATCGCGGCAATGTTCCTTACGTGGGCAATATATGGAAAACCTTCTCTCTCACTCGTATGTAACGGTATCCTCGCCGGCCTTGTCGGAATCACTGCCGGCTGCGATCTCGTGAGCATCGGAGGTGCAGCGATAATCGGTCTCGTCTGCGGCCTTGCAATGGTCGGCAGCGTAGCGCTTATCGACAAGGTGCTCCACATCGACGACCCTGTGGGTGCGGTATCAGTGCATGGACTCTGCGGCTTCCTCGGAACCGTGCTGACCGGCCTGTTCGCGACGGAGGACGGACTTTTCTACGGCGGCGGATTCCATATGCTCGGAGTTCAGACTCTTGGTGCAGTGGTTACCATGGCATGGGCCTTCTGCCTCGGATATGCTATCCTGAAGCTTCTCGACAAGACTTTCGGTATCAGGGTGGAGCCGAGAATCGAGGAAGAGGGACTCGACGTGTACGAGCACGGAGAAACAGCTTACAACAACTAAAGATATATGAACAAAGGACTTTACAATCCCCAGAACGAACATGATGCCTGCGGCGTCGGAATGGTCGTCAATATCAGGGGCAACAAGAACCACGAGATCGTGGACAATGCCCTGACAATCCTCGAAAATATGCGCCACAGAGGTGCCGAGGGTGCAGACGGCAAATCCGGTGACGGTGCCGGCATCATGGTCCAGATTCCCCATGAGTTTATCCTTCTCCAGGGCATTCCTGTCCCGGAGAAGGGTTCTTACGGTACGGGACTGGTGTTTCTCCCGAAGGATCCGGAGAAACAGGAGTATTTCCTTGACATCATCAAGGAAGAGATAGAAGGACAGAACTGCGTTCTCGCACACATCAGGGAGGTCCCTGTCAATTCGGAATGCCTCGGTGAGGCCGCATTGGCGAGTGAGCCTGACGTGAAGCAGATCTTCGTCACCTACCGTGATTTCATGGAGGACGAGGATCTGGAAATCTGTCTCTACAGAATACGCAAGCACATCGAGAAGAGAATCCCGGATTCCAAGGACTGCTATATCTGTTCGCTCTCGAACAAGAGCATTGTCTACAAGGGAATGCTCACCAGTCAGCAGCTCAAGGAGTACTATCCTGACCTGTCAAGTCCTTGGTTCACCAGCGGTCTCGCCCTTGTGCACTCAAGGTTCTCCACCAACACCTTCCCAGACTGGAGCCTTGCACAGCCTTTCCGTCTTCTCGCCCACAACGGTGAGATCAACACCATCAGCGGAAACCGCAGCTGGCTCACTGCCCAGGAGAGCGTCATGAACACAGGTAAGCTCGGTGACATTTCCGATATCACCCCTCTCCTCCAGAAGGACATGAGCGACTCTGCGAGTCTGGACAACGCTGTGGAATTCTTCATGATGAGCGGAATGAGCCTTCCACAGGCCATGTCTGTCCTTGTTCCGGAGAGCTTCAACAGGAAGAACCCTATTTCTGCCGATGTGAAGGCGTTCTACGAGTATTATTCAATCCTCATGTCACCATGGGACGGCCCTGCAGCCCTGTTCTTCAGCGACGGACGCTTCGCCGGCGGTATGCTTGACAGGAACGGTCTGCGTCCGGCTCGCTACGCCATCACCAAGAAGAACACTATGATAGTAGCCAGCGAGGTCGGCGCGATCAATATCGATCCTGCGCAGATAGCGGAGAAAGGACGTCTCGAGCCAGGTAAGATCCTCATGGTCGATACCCATGAAGGACGCATCTATTATGACGGCGAGATCAAGGAGAGGATGGCGACCGAGTATCCGTACCGTCAGTGGCTCAATACCAACAGGATCGATCTCGACTCCCTCAAGAACGGCCGCAAGGCAAAGCATGCGGTGGAGGATATCGAGCGCAAGAAGATAATGTTCGGCCACACCAGGGAGGATATCGAGAAGACTATCAAGCCGATGTGCGAAAGCAGCTCGGAGCCTACCTGCGCGATGGGATGGGACCAGCCGCTGGCCGTCATCTCGGAGACTCCGCAGAGCTTCTTCAACTATTTCAAACAGAGATTCTCTCAGGTTACCAACCCTGCGATCGACCCTATCAGGGAGTCGCTCGTGATGTCGCTTACCGCCTTCATCGGAAAGGTGGGCCCCGGTATCCTGAATCCTGACGAGAAGAACTGCCGAATGATCAAGCTCAAGCAGCCTATCATCACCAACACGCAGCTCGAGGTGCTCTGCTCGCTCGGTTACAAGGGTTTCAGTTCACAGAAAGTAAGCACGACCTTCACCGGCAATCTCGAGTATGCTCTCGAAAACCTCTGCCACAAGTGCGAGAAATGCGTTGACGAAGGCGTGAACTATATCATACTCTCCGACCGTGGAGTGGATGAGACCCACACTGCGATTCCTGCATTGCTTGCTCTCAGTGCGGTACATCACCATCTGATTGCGACCGGTAAGCGTGTCCAGACCGCCCTCATCGTCGAGAGCGGTGAAGTCAGGGACACCATGCATGTGGCACTTCTTCTCGGCTACGGTGCTTCCGGAGTCAATCCGTACATGGTATTCGGCATCATCGACGAACTCGTCAGCGCCGGTGCCATCCAGATGAATTATGAGTCCGCTCAGAACGGATATATCGAGGCGATCAACAAGGGCCTCAAGAAGATCATGGCCAAGATGGGTATCAGCACCATCAGGTCCTACCGTGGCTGCAAGACATTCGAGACCATCGGTCTTTCGGATGCTCTCCTGAGCAGGTATTTCGGAACGTCGGCAGGTTCTCCTGTCGGAGGTATCGGACTCGACAGGATTGCGGCTGATGCAGTGAAGCTCCATGACATGGCTTATGCAGACGAGGCTCCGGCAGCCCCTAAGGCGGTCCATGCATGGAATCCTAAGAACATAAAGCTTCTCCAGAACGCTGTCAGGACAGGTGACTACAATGCATATAAGGAGTTCACCGCGGCAGTGGACAACAAGGAGGAGCAAATCTTCCTCAGGGACTTCCTCGATTTCAAGAGAAAGCCTATCAGCGTGGACGAGGTTGAGCCTGTCGAGGAGATCATCAAGCACTTCCTCGTCGGTGCGATGAGCTTCGGTGCGCTCAGCAAGGAGGCTCATGAGACCATAGCTCTCGCAATGAACGCAATCGGTGGAAAGTCAAACACCGGTGAAGGCGGCGAGGACAGCAGAAGATATCACGAGACCGTAGACGGCGTGTCTCTCTCCAGCAAGGTTAAGCAGGTGGCTTCCGGTCGTTTCGGCGTCACTGCCGAGTACCTCGTGAATGCGGAGGAAATCCAGATCAAGGTGGCACAGGGCGCCAAGCCGGGTGAGGGCGGTCAGCTTCCAGGTTTCAAGGTGGACGAGGTAGTTGCGAAGACCAGACATTCTATTCCTGGCGTTACCCTTATCTCGCCTCCGCCACATCATGACATCTACTCTATCGAGGACCTTGCGCAGCTTATCTTTGACCTCAGGAACGTCAATCCGAAGGCTAAGATC
>JAGHUQ010000088.1 GCA_018064725.1 Candidatus Cryptobacteroides caccocaballi | reverse complement strand
GTGAAGATCTTCTCAATGATTCCTTCCTCATTCACGAGGAATGTCGTACGGAGTGTTCCGATCGTCCTATGGCCACAAGCGACCTTTTCGCCCCATGCTCCGAGCGATTGGAGAAGCTCTGTGGAAGTGTCTGCGATCAGAGGGAATTCGAGTCCCTGAGCCTGTGCGAACTTTGCCTGTGCTTCCTGCTTGTCCTTACTTACGCCGATAATCTCATAGCCGGCTTCCGCAAGTTCCTTCTTACGGCTCTGGAGTGAACATGCCTCAGCAGTACAGCCGCTGGTATTGGCCTTGGGGTAAGTATAGAGTACGATCTTTCGTCCGGCAAAGTCGCTGCTCTTGAGAAGGTTTCCGTTCTGGTCGGTGCCGAGTATCTCGGGAATTCTGTCTCCTACGTTCATGATGTCAGAAAATTTGATTTGTGTTTGGTCAAGCTGGTAATACAAAGATAGGTTTGTATGGGAATCATCATCGTGCTTAATCCATCGATGCGATCCTGAATTGTGGCTTATCTTCGTGGTCTGCGCAGTCGTGATGGCTGCATGATTCTGCCGAATCAGAAATCGAACCCTCCAGGTATGCCTTGAGTACATCTTCTATGTTTCCTTGACAGCCCCTCAGGACGCCAATCCCATGTTCGGAAAGCTTATTGAATGCTCCCATTCCCATATTGCCGGCGAGCATGACCGTAATGCCCATGTCCTGCATGACCGAAGCTATGTTGGACTTGCATCCGCAGCCCTGCGGAGAATCCAGCCTCTCCGATGATATCACGGCCTTATCGTCGTCTACCGTGAATACGGTATAGTGGTCGCAGTGACCGAAATGATCGTCGACTTTGTTGTCTCTGGTAGGTATTGCTATCTTCATGATATTATCTTTGAAATTGCTTTATGGAATCCACTTTCGGTTGATTTCTGTCAACATTCCGTTTTCGATAGTGACGCGGGTGTTGAGCACGAAGAACCCTCTGCGGCTGTTCTCGAGACTCTCAAGGTAAGCCTTCTGGTCTGTACGTATAGTATCGACCGGATCCTGCGGGTCAAGTCCGCAGTCGATGATCACGAAATCCTCAGCCAGCGAGACTTCGACTGGGCCTATTTCAGTATATGTCGCGTGGTCGTCCCAGTTTCGGGCAATGTAGGTGCCTCCCTCATACCCTGCAAGGCAGCATCCGCCCTCATCGAGACCTCCGTTGATGTCGATGCCGCCATGAGCCTCGACCATGCTTTCGATTACGACGGGCGTTGACTCGTAGATGAGCGTATCACCAATCTGCATCTGAGAAATCTCCACTGCATCGTAAAGGTCCTGGCTATATACGACCATGTTCAGCTTGCCTTCATCCCATCGGAAATCGTCCGAGGTGAATACTGCCGGTACTGTGCAGTCCTGCATGTTTTCTGTGTCTATCCCGGAAGGCAGCGGGGCGATGAGCCTGTGCTGCTTTGGAGTGCAGTTGCATAGAAGGACAGCTGCTGCAGTGAGAATGTATATTCGCTTCATGCCTAGTCTACGTTTACGATCTTGTATGTCCTGGATCCGAGGCCGATCTTTTCTCCCCACTCCATGATATGGGTGCCATGCTGGTTCTCAATCCTCTCGAGGAGAGGCTGTGTATTGTTGTGTTCGTCATTGTGGATTTTGGTGACGATGTCGTAGCATGCCTGGTCGAGTGCAACAGGGTCGGTCGATGCGAGGATGCCGTAATCAGCGATGAGGGGCTCCTGAGGATGTGCATTGCAGTCGCAGTCGATGCTCATCTTGTACATTACAGAGATGTAGATGATGTTCTTTCCGTCATTGAAATAGTCATGGACAGCCTGTGCCGCAGCCGCCATTGCTTCTACGAAACCGTCCTGGTCGTCGGTGTGGTTCCATGCTTCCACCACGTCCTCGGTGTAGCCGGCAGAGTGGATGTATGCCTTACCCTTGCTTGATGCGACTCCGATAGAGGCGTTCTTGAGCACACCGCCCATTCCGGCCATCTGGTGACCCTTGAAGTGAGCGAGGTTGATCATGAAGTCATAGTTCTGGAGATGGGTTCCTACGAGGTCGTACTTGATTCGTGATGAATCCTTGACAGGAATGCGCATATCGCCTTCCGCATCCATGATGTCGACCGCTGCGACGTTCAGGAATCCCCTCTTCTCTATCTCTTTCCAATGGGACTCGGTGGTGTTCCTGGTTCCTTCATATGCGGTGTTGCATTCCACGATGGTGACGGTATTGCCCTCAACGGATGAGAGATCGTCGATGATAGGCTTCATCATTGCCGGACGGATATATCCGGTCTCCTCAGACTCGCCTGTGGATATCTTGAGTGCGATTCTGCCGGTAGCCGGACGACCTACCTGATGGTACATCTTCACGATGCTCTCCGCAGAAAGGTCCCTTGTTACGTATACGATGCTTGTGTCCTTCACTTCAGCAGTGTCTTCGGATGAAGCGTTTGTGCGGTTGGATCCGCCGCATGAGGATACAATCGCTGCCATGAGTGCGGTTGCTCCTGCCATTATCATTGTGCTTTTCATATTGCTTAGCGTATGTATTTCTTCACTTTGCAAATCTAGTCTCATTATCTCAGAAACCGAATGCCATTTTTATGGAAAAATCAACCATAAGTGCGGATTTTCGCAAATCATGCCTAACTTAGTGTCCATAACGGATACATAATGAATATGGATTTCATCGAACTCGCAAAGGCACGATACTCATGCAAGCGCTACAGCACCAAGCAGATCAGCAAGTCAGAACTTGACACCATCCTCGAGGCTGGAAGGCTCGCCCCTACCGCCAAGAACCTCCAGGAGCAGCACATATATGTTCTCCAGTCACGCGATGCGCTCGCTAAGGTCGACAGGAACACCCCATGCCGTTATGGTGCGCCGACCGTCCTCGTGGTAGCTTTCAACGTCAACGACGTATACACATATCCCGGCGGAAAGAGGAATTCCGGCGTCGAGGACGCGACCATCGTTGCTACCCACATGCTCCTCGCCGCTCAGAGCGTGGGAGTCGACAGCTGCTGGGTGAACTGCTTCGATCCGGACAGTCTCGCTGCTGACCTCAAGCTTCCGAAGGATGAGGCCATCCTCATGATACTCGACCCCGGATATGCTGCAGAAGGTGCCGGCCCTCTCGCAAATCACGGCAGCCGCAAGCCTCTCTCGGAGACTGTCACATATCTCTAGAGTCCCAGCCGGATCTCGGAATAGAAATACGGATGTCGGACGCGCAGGAAGCGTCCGGTCTTTGAGGTCATCGAGTCGATGGCCTTGCGTGCGTCTCGATAGGTGAAGTCGATGACCTTCTCTATGATTATGCGGTGGTCGTCGTTGCGCTTGCGGTT
>JAGHUQ010000101.1 GCA_018064725.1 Candidatus Cryptobacteroides caccocaballi | reverse complement strand
TGTCGAGAGACTTGAACATGAACCAGAGCTCCGAAGAGTGGAACGCGCCCTTCATGTCGTGAGTACCCTCGGCATTGTCAGGAAGCGGGCGTGCGAACTGGCACGCGAATGCAGGGGAACCGGCCTCCTCGCGGAGCGCGCAGAAACGGTCGATGCCCGCATTGATGTTCGCGCCCATATCGTCGCGCGTGTATCCTATCATATAAGGTATGTCCCTGACGCTTCCGTCCTTGACCGCGTCGTCGAAGGTCTTCACCGACACATAGCCGTCAACTACAGGAGAGGTCATGAGCCTGGTCGCCCTGTCGCCGGTAGCCTCGGCATAGGCAGAAGCAGCGCCGAAAATCTCCTCGGTAGAGGCAGCGCGCATCTTCTCGAGCGTGTCGAAGCCGGCCCAGTCGAGTATCTTCTTGGAATTCTCGCCGATGGCAGCGACGTCCGGGTAGTTCGAAGGTCGGAAACGCCACCGCCGCTCTGGATGATGGCCTTCTTGATCATGTTGCCCGTGAGAGGAGAAGAAACGAGGGTCTTCACGCTGCCCGCGCCGGCGCTCTGTCCGAAGATGGTGATGTTATCCGGATCACCGCCGAACTGCTCTATATTATTGTATACCCACTTGAGCGCAGCAATCTGGTCGAGGATACCGTAGTTGCCGGAAACACCCTGCTCGCTCTCAGCCGCGAGGAAAGGATGGTTCAGGAAGCCGAAGATGCCGAGACGGTAGTTGATGGTCACGAGCACCACGTCCTTGCCTGCCCACTCCTTGCCGTCGAATTCGATCTCATAGCCCCAGCCGCCAGTGTATGCGCCGCCATGGATCCACATCGCAACCGGCAGCTTCCTGTCGGTCTTTCCAGGAGCCTTGGTCCACACATTGAGATAGAGGCAGTCCTCGCTGAACTCAGAATCGTTCATATAGAACTCCGAAGTCCACGGATTGCTCGAGTCGTGCTTCGCCTGGTATGCGCCAGGTCCATAGGTATCGGCCACCTTGACGCCCTCCCACGGGGTCACAGGCTGCGGCGCCTTCCACCTGAGGTCGCCCACCGGAGCGGCTGCAAACGGCACGCCCTTGAACACATATACGCCCGGATATTCGGTCTCGACGCCCTGGAGCTGTCCGCCCTCGACGCTGACGATCGCGGGAGCCTTGCCGCCCGCACATGAACTGAGGATGATGGCCGCCGAAGCAAAAGCCGCGGCAAGGCCAGACTTGAAGTTTGAGTTATTCATAGCTAAATGTATTATATCCGTGTTGCTGCTGCAACCAGATGGAGAAAAACTGGTCAGATACGCTGTAGATATTATCACGAACAGACACCCACTCCTGATCCTTCAAGACACGAAGTGCGGTCTGGACCATGCTGGCGGATTCGAGCTGATGCGTACGAAGGAAAGATGCCGAGGTCACCTTTGAGGCCTTGCCCTCCAAGGCTATTGCAGTCAACACCGCCTTCTGCTTTGTCGTCATGCGAGACAGCATCTCCCTATAGCCATTGCTATTGTTTGCCAATATACCATTCAGACACTCTCGCAAAAGGGTCTTACCGCATACGCCGCCTTTATCGGTAGAGTCATAGGCTTCATGGAGCAATTGCTGCACGCAGAAGGTGTTACCTTCAAAATAATTGTATAGATAGTCAAATGTTTCGTCACCGATCTCTCGACCACCCTGGACGAACCAATGCTGCGCAAACTCCCTGTACTTGCTTATTTCGATTGCACGCAATTCCATTGTCGAAGTACTCTTGTAAAAAGGACGTTTACTGCTTTGAAACATCTCCGCAAGAAGATGAGGCGCCGAGCCGGAGAAGATGAAGTGACAGTTGCCCAGGTGCTGCATCTTACCACGGAGCAGGGCTTCCACATTCTTGTCCGGGTATTTCCCGATCCTCTGGAACTCATCAATGGCAACAACACATGGCCTGTCGGCATGCTCCAACCAGTTGAATATCTCATCCAGCGTGTATTCGGGATTGGCAATGCTTCCCACCTCCAAAGAAAACGTAGGAGTTCCGGTGAATGGGTCCATGCCGAATTTCGGGTTGATCGAACGCACTGTCTGCAGCAGAGTCTGGATTACCTTCTGCCCTTTAGGCATAAGCTGTGAGTATACCTCTCTTCCGAACTCATAGACAAATTCCTGCAAACTCGAGGTATGCAATATGTCGAAATAGAATGAATAGAATTCTTCTTCTATCTCAGGACGGTGAAAACAATACTCAATCAATCCAGTCTTGCCTATTCTACGATTAGCCATCAAAAGGATATTCGACGCCTGACCTTTTATCTTATTGATCAGGTATCTGCTCTCTTCCACTCGGTCGCAGAAGTATTCATCCGGGATTCGGCCTGACACTATGAACGGATTCTTTGATGTCATATACTATCATCTATTGTATGTTCCAACAAATATATAACTTCTTTATGAATTTTTCATTATGCAATTTTCATAAAAATCTAATTAGTCAATTATTCCGTAAAATCGTATCTTTACCTTCGCTTATTATTGATAACACGATGAAGACAAGACTTATCCTGTTCGCGGCAATCGCAATGCTCGCGACAGTTTCATGCAGCAAGAGCAAGGGTCCGGAGCAGATCTGCAGCATCTCTTCTCCTGACGGCAAGGCCCAGCTCAGCGTTTCCACCGGCATCGAGCGCGTGCCGACTTTCGACCTCACCGTAGACGGAGTCACCGTCCTTTCCGGCTCACGCATGGGTTACAGCAGCCCGGAAGGAGACGTCCCAGGAGCCGATTGGAAGGTCGGAAAGGTGAAGAAGAGCAAGCACAAAGGCACATGGAAGCCGGTCTGGGGCAAGCGTGCCGTCGTTCCGGACGTGTACAATGCCGCAAGGATCAGCTTCAGCACCAAGGGCAGCGAGGTGGCGATCGAGCTTCGCGCCTACAATGACGGTGTCGCATGGCGCATGGTCAACCTCAAGGGCGAGAGCACATGGAACGAGATCAGCGACTTCAACTTCGAAGGCAATTATACAGCATGGTTCTACAATGGCGAGCGCCACAACATCGGTCCCGAGTCCCTGCTCGAGAGCGAGGGCGAGAGAATGCCGGTCATGACCGTGAAGGTTTCCGACCGCCTCTACCTCGCCGTGCATGAGGCTTACCTCCTCAAGGGCAAGCCGCTCCT
>JAGHUQ010000129.1 GCA_018064725.1 Candidatus Cryptobacteroides caccocaballi | reverse complement strand
CAGGTGTTTGCCAATACGGTGCTTTTGTGCTTCACGATGATCGTGATAGGTTTCTCGCTTTTCTCGATCTGCATCATCCGCTCAAGCGCGAAGACTCCTACAAACGAGAATCAGCCTGATAACGCATATGGCCTCGTGAGGTATCTTTCACGTGAGCAGTACGGAAAGAATCCGCTCATCTACGGACAGTATTTCGATGCTCCCGGAGATATCGTCTATGATACATACTGGACTCCACTTAACGGAAAGTACTACAAGGCTCCTACACCTCCTGCGATGAAGTATGACGCTTCAGGAAAGATGTTCTTCCCACGCATGTGGTGCAATGCCGATGATAAGTATATCCGCTTCTACGAGTCATACATGAACGGCGGTGGAAAGAAAGTCGACGGCGCTGAGCACAGGAAGCCGACTTTCGGACAGAACCTCTTCTTCTTCTTCGACTTCCAGCTCAACTGGATGTACTGGAGGTACTTCATGTGGAACTTCGTAGGACGTCAGAACGATATCCATTCTCCGACCCCGGGAGAAATCTTCGAGGGCAACTGGGAGAGCGGTATCGGATTCATCGACAAGGCCCGCCTCGGCGACCAGAGCAATGCGCCGGACTATCTTCGCGAGAACGGTGGCAAGAACCACTATTTCTTTCTCCCTCTGCTTCTCGGAATTCTCGGAATATTCTTCCAGTTCGGACGTGACAAGAGGGGCTCATGGGTGACCTTCCTCCTCTTCTTCATGACCGGTATAGCGATCGTGCTCTACCTCAATCAGCCGCCTTATCAGGTTCGTGAGAGGGATTATGCATACGCGGGTTCGTTCTATGCGTTCTGCATATGGATCGGCCTCGCCGTGACGGCTCTCTACACTGCCTTCGAGGAGATCATGGATGGCTGGGGCAAGAGCAGTGAAGGCGGCAAGGCTGCAGTAGCTGTGGCTTCAACCGTCGTATGCCTTGGCGTTCCTACGCTCATGGCTTCCCAGAACTGGGACGACCATGACCGCAGCAACCGATACACGGCGGTGGAGATTGCGAAGAACTATCTTAATTCTGTGGGTCCTGACGGCATACTCGTGACACACGGAGACAATGATACCTTCCCTCTCTGGTATGCACAGGAAGTAGAGGGCATCAGGCCGGACGTCCGCGTCGTGAACACCTCGCTCCTCGGAACCGACTGGCATATCGACCAGATGAAGTGGGCTATCAATGAAAGTGCTCCACTTGCGCTCGGCATCGGGCCGGAACAGTATCTCTACGGAACCAATGACTGGCCTTTTATCTACGATACCCGCAATACTGTGATCCCTATCGAGGACGTGATGAAGGTGTTCAAGCATCCGGATGCGAAGCTCACGCTCCAGAGCGGAAAGAAGGTGGATTACATCATCTCACATAAGATCAGTGTGCCTGTCAACAAGGAGAATGTCATCAAGTATGGAATCCTCGACGAGAAGTATGCAGACCTTATCCCTGACGAGATCATCCTCACGATGCCGGAAGACAAGGACTACATCTCGAAGCAGGAGCTCTTCATGCTCGACCTGCTCTCCAACTACAATTGGGACCGTCCTATCAATCTTCTTTCGATGGGTGGCGACCTCAATATGGGAATCAAGGAATATCTGATGTTCGACGGTTTCTCTTACAGGTTCATACCTATCAGGAACAAGACCAAGCTCTCTACTCCTGACTTCGTGGACGTGGAGGACCTCTATCACAAGATGACTCAGGTCTACACCTTCGAGGCGGTCAGCCGTGATGATTACTTCATCGACTACCAGAACTTCTACACCTACTGTGGCGTGATGAGCCTCAGGCAGCTCTTCGTCAGCGTGGCGAAGCAGTTTGTCAAGGCCGGCCATGAGGACTGGGCCCTTGAGATGATCGACAAGGCGATGGAGGTGCAGAAGCCGGAGAGGTTCCCTCTCAACATGACTGAGTACGGATTCTCGAACGAGCTCATGATAATGGAGATCGTGAACCTCTACTACATCTGCGGACAGCCGGAGAAGGCCCGCGACCTCGCACGCGCATTCGCTGCGGAGACCTGCAGGAACGCTCAGTTCTACTTCGACTTCTACGAGTACGCAAAGCCTGACTTCGAGTCCAACTGCCAGTACATCTACTATGTCAGCGACATACTCCGCGACAACGGAGACGAGCATCTTGCCGACGAGATCGAGTCAAATCTCAAGGATACGCTCGGAATCTGATGAACCAATAAGAACCACACGATATGAAGAAACTTAATCTGATCTTCGCGGCAGCCGCAATGATGGCTGTGTCATGCGCACAGAACAAGGCTCAGGAACCGGTCATCTTGACCAATACCCCTGAAGAGGAAGAGGCCCCTGCTGAGTACAAGGAGCCTGTTGTCTTCACGAACGAGGACGTTACCTTCCGTCAGATCGACGAACATACATGGGAGGGAAACGGAAACCTTGTGTTCGGAGAGTCTCTCTACATCGTGGAGGGAGAGAATCGTGCGATACTCATCGATGCAGGCACAAGGATCGCTGACCTCGACAAGATCGTGGCCGGCATCACATCCAAGCCTGTGACTCTCGTCGCTACCCATGTGCACGGTGACCACACCGGTTCAGCAATCAACTATTTCCCTGAGATCTGGATCAACGCTGCTGACATGGTAGGTGCACGTACTCAGATGAGGGACTACAAGGGTGAGATCAAGTTCCTCACCGACGGTGAGGTCATCGACCTCGGTGGTCGTCAGATAGAGGTGATCTTCACCCCGGGACACACCCCAGGCTCGACTTCGTTCTTCGACAAGGATAAGCATTACGGATTCAGTGGCGATGCGTTCGGTTCTACCAACCTTCTCCTTACCACCAACTTCTCGACCCTCCTCAATACTGCGTCAAGAATCGCAAGGTATATGCAGGTCAACGGCATCGAGAAGATGTATTCGGGCCACTATCATGGACACAATCCCGAGACTCTCCAGAGAGTGCTTGACCTCAAGCAGATGGCTGAGGAGATGCTCGAAGGTCGCAGGGTAGGTGAGGTAAAGGAGAACGCACGCGGTCTCAACGCCCATATCCACGACCACGGATGCACCGTTCAGTACAGATATCCGGACGGCGTAAAGTAAAAAGATAGCATATGACTTGGGCAAGACATATCGCATTGTGCGCCGGAGCTCTGTGCTCCGGCCTCTTTGCGTATGCCCAGGACTGGTCTGAGGTTCAGCTCGACACGCTTAATTCGGCCTATGTCGTGGCAGATAAGTATGATGCCGTGAACGGAACGCAGACAGGCATGACCAAGATAGACTCCAAGAAGCTTCATGGCGGATTCGCTACCTTCAGTACGCCTGACGTCATCAAGATACTCCAGACTCTTCCCGGAGTGGCCAGCGGTTCCGAACTCCTGTCGGGACTGTATGTCCATGGTGGTGACGGCTCGGACAACCTGTTCCT
>JAGHUQ010000127.1 GCA_018064725.1 Candidatus Cryptobacteroides caccocaballi | reverse complement strand
TACGTTATCGTCCCTATTTCCTCACGAGGCGGACGGAGTAGATTCCGCCGACTATGTCACGAGGACCTGCGGACTCGAACTTGACGGTTATGATCTGCCTGCCGTCGAGAAGCTCGGCCGGGATAGGATATTCAACGTTGAAAAAAGCACTGCGGTTCCACTTTGAGCCGATGTTGTCAGAAGCGATCTCGACATCGTCGACAAGAATCCTGAACGCACGATTACCGGTCTCGGCACCCCAGAAACGGAGCATGAGAGCAAGATCGGTCTCGCCCTTGGTCTCGAGCTCATAGCTGAACCAGCTGCCCATCGCCTGGCGATATGCCTCACCCTGGTTGTTGCCCTTGGACGAGCGTCCAACCTGCATCCTGTGGTCTACCTCCGGCTGCTGCTCGCCCGTCTGCACTGCGTCGACGGTACGTGCATCAAGTGCCATGCGTTCAGTCTCGCGAATCTTTGCCTCGTTGACCTTTGCGTCATAGCCATTGCTGTCGAGACAGAGGTAATATACTGAATAGCGGCTGTCGTGGATACCATAGAAAGGCTCCAGCTCGGCGTCAGCGAATTCGCCCTTGAAGAGACCTGGGACAGTATAATGGAAAGGCTTGCCGGCAACTGGAACTGCCTTTTCGAGCTTCGCGAGTATCTCGGCATCCGATGCAACGATTACAGGAGCATCGTCGAATGCGGACTGGAGAGGTCCGTGTGCGATATGTGCCCAGCGGCCGTCGTCCGAGATGAGGCCATCCATGTCGCGCTGGTTGGTCTTCACGCCGAGAAGTATAGGTCCACGCTTGATTGCGATGTAGTCAGGAACATTCTCGAGCCTCTCGATGGTGGTCTTCATCGGAAGCGAAACGCTTATGACGTCACCCTTCTTCCACTTGCGGTCGATTGATACATATCCGTTCTCCCCTGCCTTGGCTGGCCATGCCTGACCGTTCACAGTGATGGTCATGGCGTCTGTCCACTCCGGCTTGCGGATGAGAAGGTTCACATGGGACTTTTTCTTCGAAGTGACGGTGAGAGTGGTACCCTCCTCGCTTGGGAACTCGGTGTTCTGACGGAGTGCGAATCCCTTTTCCTCCCAGTTGAGCTCGGATGCGATGAAAAGGTTCACATAGAGATCATCGCCGTCGTGAGCATAGATGAATTCACCATATTTTCCGTGATTCTCCATACCGGTTCCGACGCAGCACCACATACCGCTGTTCGGCTGAGAGTACACCCTGTAGTGCGATGGACGTGCAGGAGTGAAATATACATAACCGCCATGCTCAGGATGCTGAGTCGAGAGGATGTGGTTGTAGAGCGCATTCTCATAGTAGTCAGCGTATGCTGCCTGAGGGCTGATGCGGAAGAGGTTCTCGGTAAGCTTGAGCATGTTGTTGGTATTGCATGACTCCGGTCCTTCGCGCTCTTCCATGTAACTTTCGTAGTCAGTTACGGCTGGGAAATGCTCACGGCGTGAGTTTCCGCCGAAAGCGACCGAACGGTGGTCCGCTACCCTCTCCCAGAAGAAATCCGATGCCTTGAAGTAGTCATTGTCATTTGCGACCTCAGCATAGCGGGCATATCCGACGATCTTCGGAACCTGGGTATTCGCATGACGGTTGTCGAGGTTGTCGACCCCGGCAAGCATGCTGTCGAATATCTCATGGTGAGTGAGCTTATGGGCAGCATCGAGGTATTTCTTTTCACCGGTGATCGCATAAGCATCGGCGTACATTTCGTTCAGACCGCCGTGCTCCTGTGAGAGCATGTTCTCCATGGTCGCAGCATCGAAGTTGCCGAAGATGCTGATACCCCAGTCGCAGAGGTCTATGAACATATCCTTCGCAAGTTCCGAACCTGCGTACATATATGCGTCGCGCAGGCCAGCGTAGATCTTGTGGAGGTTGTACCACGGAACCCACATCGAAAGCAGGCGACGAAGATTTCCCTGCTGAACCTCTGGCCAAAGCACCTTGCTGTCCGGAACACCACCGAGGTAGCCGTTGCCGTTCGCATCCTGGCAGCGCTTGAGCTCTGAGAGCATGTAGTTCATTCGATCGAGACACTGCTGATCACCTGTCGCGGCATAATGGATGGCCAATGCAGATAGATAGTGACCTCCGATGTGACCGTCAAGACCTTCCCAGTTAGGAAAAGCCTCGCCCTTAGGCTCAAGACCGGCCTGCTTGAAGAATGGCTGGAGAAGCCTGTCCACATCATATTCCAGAAGATGTTCAACGTTGAGGTCCTGTGCGTGCTTGAATGGTCCGTCAAGCAGAGTCACCTCACCGAGGTTGAACTGTTTTGGATAGAGGATCTCCTGTGCATTAGAGCTGATGGTTGCTGATGCGATTGCCACGATGGCGGCAATTGTATTCAGATGGCAGTGTTTCATACGGTTATTAATAAGTGGTTATCTATCTGGATTGTGCAAAAGTAATGATTATTCCGCAAAAAACTGCCATGAGCAGAAACAACAAGTCTTCTTTCCGCTCATGGCAGGTGCACCAAACTAAAAAGCATCCAATCACAAACCCATGCTGTCCTGCTCCACCCAGATAAGCTGGTCAGTCTTATATCCCCTGCTCCTGGCTTAGTGTAGAACGATATCCTTATCGACTTCACTCATCTGCGGAGTCCTTGACAGAATCCATAGATTTTAGTAGTAATAGCAAGTCTGGTGGCAGTTACCCATACCCGAAGAACCTGCATGGTCAGGTGCTCCAGAAACAATGTTTGTCTTCCACAGTCCATGGATATTGCAGTATGCATAGACCGCTACCACCCTGTCGTTGCAGACACAGAAATCAGCTTCAGCCGGCTGATTGGCATCGAGATAACGCATCATTCCGCCATGTTCAGTCTCGACGTAGATGAACATGATACGATGCTCAGGTGACATAGGATGTGCGATCGAACCAACCTTGACGCGGACGATGCCTCCTTCCAGACATTCGACGACAGGAAGATGTTTCTCGGCCATTCCGTCCGATGTCCCTGGCTTCAGCTCGACCATTTCACTTCCGCAGCATACGAGATCGACACCACTGTCGATCATTTTGACGACCACATTCCCGCAGGTCGCACAGAGGTAGAATTTTGTTTTCATGACAGTTAATTGGTTTTTAGTTAGTAAACAATTGTCCTCTAGGACTTTGCAAAATTATGGACACATACTCGGTCATCATCGGAAGTGCAGAAGTTTCTTTCATTTGCTGCTATTGATGGAATCAATCAGAGCACAGCAAAACAAAAGGCGTGGCCTGCATTGAGCAAACCACGCCTTTTTCGTATGCAATCAGTATCAGAAAGCCTTGAATTCAATGTTCATGAGGTCTTGCTGCACTGCTTCGTCCTGGAGCTCGACCAGTTCGGAAGCTTCGATGCGGTAATACTTGGAGAAGCTGTCGAAAGCTGAGTTGGAACCATGTCTGCAGACAATGCCAGAACCGTTGAAATTGTACCAATCCCTTTCTCCGCCACATGCAAGGTGCTTCACAGCTCCGTTCTCTGGATCAAAAGTGAAGATGTCATATACGGCGTAATCAGATTCTCCGCCCATATTGTCACCCAGAAGGAGCTCTACAATTCCGTCACGATCAACATCCAGTTTAGCATAGCCAAGCGAAGGTGCGCAGTACTGATAAACGGGACTTACGCCTATTTCATCCGGCGATGTCTTCTGCCAATGGTCTTCTATGCCGTTCTTGACTGATGCGATCATCTCATCATATGCGGACACAGGCTCGACCGAAGTCACCCTTGGATTACCCTGGTTCGGAAGCGGCTTGAAGACGACGACTTTGACGACATTCTCTGACTTATCAGTGCAGATGAATGAATAGTTGGTACCAGCGACCACCTGCGTTGCGACGCTCTGCGGGACGAGACGGTCAGAGTATGAACATGCTGAATCGAAGAGATTCTTCTCTTCATCACTGATGGTCCTATAGTCGGCATATGCGCCTACCAGGAATGTGTCGTCTGCTTCATTTTCTGATTGATTCTGACGACCTGCGCAGGAGGTGAGGCATGCGATTGCGGCTCCTGCAAATACAATGTTTCTGAGATAATTCATGGTTCTGATTCTTATGAAATTCAGCTCTTCCGAGCGACGGTTACACAATGATACGAAATTAGAATGAATAATTACATATCTTTGTTGCGAATAGCTAACTACACGAATACGAAAAGAATTATTTCACTTATTGCCACAGCAATCGCGCTCTTCTCTATTCAGGCTTGTCAGGAGAGGAGAAATCATCCGTCATTCCAGAATAAGCAGACATACTGCATCCAATGAAAAACCGGTGGCATTTCATAAGAACTGCCACCGGTTTTCTGTATGTAAGGATACCTGCTATTTCTTCTCTACAGGTTTCTTGTATGGTTTCATCATAACGTAGAACTTGTCGAGGAGCGCTTTCATTTCCTTGAGATCGCCGCTCTTTCGGAGCTGGTTCACCTGCCAGTTAGGCGCCTCGCGCATAGGAGCAAGCTGACAAGCCTCAAGGGTATTTGCACTGAGCTCTGCAAGACGGATACCCGCATCCCAATCCTTTGCACCGTCCTTCTTCCACTGATCGATTCCGGCAAGCGCCTTGGTAATCCTGTCTTCTCTGTCCGGAGTTTCAAGGACGATATCATCGCGGTTGCGGAAATAGCCCATGATGGCAGCAGGGATTGAAGGGTCTCGTACTGTTCCGTCCTCATAGAATACGCCATGGATCATGCCCCAGCCTTTCCTGACGACCATGAGTTCCCAGATTACCCAGCCCATGTTTGCATTCATATGCTCTTCGAGAGTGACATCGTATGGGTTTGCACGACCGACGCAGCCCATCTCACCGTTGAAGATCTTCTTTCCTACCTGATCCGCATATGCCTGGGCGCGCGCGATTGTATCGCGTATTTCCTGCCTGGTCTCCGAATAGTCATGGAACTGAAGGATATCAGCGTAATCACCCATCTTGATCATGCTGGAAACAAGCTGGAATCCGATGGTGAGCGGAGTTTCAGGGTCTTTCTCCTTGAAAAGCCCATACATCCTGCGACAGTTCTCGAAGTTTGCCTCACGCATTCTAACGTTGAGGTCAGGTTCGTTCATGATATCCCACATCGCAAGGTTAGGCTCATCCTTCAGTGCACCGACGAGGAAATCAACCCACTCTTCTGCCTGGTACAGGAGGGTGCTGTCCCTGGTCCATCGGCCGCTGCCGACCACAGGCATCATCTTCATTCCTCTCTCGTCGCACTTGTGTGCAAAGTCACGGAGCCTGTCGACAAGAGTATCGCCTATTTCAGTATAGACCTGATATGGGACGAAGATTCTGCAGAAGTTAAGGTCAAGTCCCTTTGCAAGATCGAGGTCATGTGCGATAATATCCTCATCATATTTCACCCATGTATCGATGTGGTGACGAGGTTCTGCAACACCTGCAGGAGTGTAGTTGAATCCTCTGATCTGTGTACAGTCAATTGCGTACTTGTCAACCTTCTGAACAGGTTGACTGCAGGATGCCACTGCTACGGCGAGCAACGACACCAGTGTCATTCTTAGGCTTTTCATAGTATTGTGTAGTTTAAAAGTGATTCGGCATTACAATATTATGCAATTAAAGCGAAATAATCCATATCTTTGGTGAAAATAAATGCAATGAAAAAGACCATCATGATCATATTGGCTGTCGTTCTCGGCAGCATCGCTGCAAACGCGCAGATCGCATCAGAAATGTACCGTCATCGCAACAATCTGTACATCGACGGGGAGAAGCTCAGTTCTGAGCAGGTCCTTGGACTTATCGGTTCAGAGAAGTATTACGACACATTCGTAGGAGCACAGAAACAGTATCGCTCAGGAAAGGCTCTCGTAATCAGCGGTGCATGTACCCTCGGAGTCGGTATCGTAGTGAGCGGAATCGGTCTCGGAGGTCTTGACAGCGACACCTATGTATGCGGCATGGCGATCAACATTCTCGGCTCCCTGCTTCTCGATGCCGGAATTCCCCTGCTCTGCATAGGAAAGTCCCGTATCAACTGGTGCTCGCAGGATTATAACAAGTCCAACTTTGCAGACAGTCACGATGAGCACAGCCCTGCAGTAGCGATCAGCTTCGGAGCGCAGCAGCACGGTACCGGCATTTCACTTCGATTCTAATTCGGAGAACCGGACCTATCTGACTACAATCTCAGCTATATCATCGAGGCTCACCACCTGCTCGCCGACGAGAGTCAGCGTGCGGGAAACCGGGTCCATCGTGCGTACGTTACCCTCCAAGACGGTGTAGCGGCCGCCCTTCTTGCGTGGGTCCTTCTCGAAGACAGTCAGGGTGACGGGCGGCCGCTCCCCTATGCGCTCGACTATCTCAGCAAGGCTGGCGTCAAGACGACTCGCGCGCAGCTCATCCATCTCGATTCGTGAATCCGTCAGACGTCCGGTCTCGTGGATCACGTCCTCATAGCCAGTGAGTGCGGCAAAAGGTGCAAACTGGGCGGCACGATCCCCCGCCGACATCCTCGGATGCCTGGTCGACACATGGTGTTCATGATCGAGGATTCCTATGTACTTCTCCACTCCCATATACTATGCCTTATGACCGCCCACCTGGGCATTGCGTTCTACCTGAGTCGCACCTTCCTCGAAATTGAGTCCCTTGAGAATCGCGTTCTTTCCGAACTTCTTCTTGATAGAGAGTATGGCTTCCTGACGCTTGCGCTCCTTGTCGCTATCAGGACGTTGTTCTTCGAAAAGATCAAGTTGAATGCCCTCTACCGAGTCTTCAGGTACGGCATGGTTGGCGACGATATACATCCTGCGCACCAGCAATGCCGGATCGATGATTCTGTCAAACAGATCGGATGCAGCAGCAACGATTTCATCGGTGGATGAGGTCGGATTCTTGAGATTGATAGATCCGTGCGCCGGCTTGGGCACAGGCCTTCCGTAATAATCGTTCACGACGGCTCCGCGATACGCTGCGCGACCACCGACGGGGCTTTGCAGGCACTCGATATCGTACCCTATCGTCAGGACAATCTGATCGCACGCAAGTTTCTTATCGACGAGGTCGAGCGAGAGGCTGTCCGCCATCTCCTTGATGACGACACGAGCCTTGGAGGTTTCATAGGGACCGGTGAGGACCTGCCCGACGCTGAGGCTGTGGGCTGACGGCTTGTATGCCTTGATCTGGGCAATGGTGCATGGTTCCCAGCCCCAGGCATGGTCGATGAGCAACTCTGCATTTACCCCGAACAGGCGGTACAGCACCTCCTCGTTGCGTTCAGACATCAGCGCGACGTCGCCCATAGTGTACATTCCGTTCGCATTGAGCTTTGCCGCCAGACCATGTCCGACCCTCCAGAAATCAGTCAGAGGAGTATGGCCCCAATATTTCTCCCTGTAGCTTCGCTCGTCAAGTTCAGCTATTCGGACTCCATCTGCGTCCGCGGCCGTATGCTTGGCCTCTATATCCATCGCAATCTTCGCAAGGTACATGTTCGTGCCTATGCCGGCGGTCGCGGTGATTCCCGTAGTTCGGAGCACGTCTCGGATCATCCTTATCGCCAGCTCATGCGCCGTGCATCGGTAGCTATCCAGATATGCGGTGACGTCCATGAACACCTCATCGATGGAATAGACGTGGATGTCCTCGGCGGCGACATACTTCAGATAGGTTGCGTAGACCTTGGAACTCACGTCCATGTACATCTTCATCCTCGGCGGTGCGACTATATAGTCGATTCTATCCTCCGGACGGCGACGTGCATTCACCTCCCTGACTTTCTGGACGACCTCGAACAGACGCGCACGGCCCGGTATCCCGAACGCCTTGAGCGCAGGGGAAACAGCAAGGCAGATGGTCTTTTCCGTCCTTGTCGGATCCGCAACGACGAGATTGGCCGTCAAAGGATCCAATCCCCTGGCGACACATTCGGCGGACGCATAGAATGATTTAAGGTCTATCGCGATGTATGTCCTGCTCTCTGACATTTCATACAAATATAGACAATCTGCACGTTTATGCAGATTGTCCTGTACTATGATTATTCCTTAAGGATTATATGCTACCTGATTGAATTTCCGAGGAGGTAAGCCTGACGGAGTGCTGAGTTTCCTTCCACATCACCGGCGGCATCAACGCCTCCGCAGAAAACGCTGCCGGAAAATTCAGCCTTCTTGAAACAGTCGATCCAACCCTGGAGACCACTCTTTGCCTTGTCAGGAGTAGACATGGAGTCATCGGCAGCAGTAGCTATGAAATAGACGTCTCTGAAGCGATAGTCAGCAGTATAGAGCGGATTGCACCTGTCGAGGAAAGTCTTAAGCTGTCCGCTCATCTCGTAATAGTAGATAGGCGTAGCAAAACAGAGCGCATCTGCCTCACATACCTTCCTCACCAGTTCGGCCATATCGTCCTTGATTACGCAGGCCAGAGTCTCCTGACATGCGAGACATCCCTTGCAGAAACGGATATCCTTATCCTTGAGGCTTACCATCTCCACATCGTTACCGGCATCAAGCGCGCCTTTTACGAACTGATCAGCAAGCGCTTCAGAATTGCTCCCAGGGCGTAAGCTGCTTGAAATCACAAGTACTTTCCTTGACATATCCACGACATTTTCTTATGTTGCAAAGATACCACGAGTTTGACGAAAAACAGAAATAATGTGATGAAAAATATTATGATTAAATTTGGCATGCAAAATAAACCACACATGAACACAAAAGCACTTCTGGCAGCCGCTCTGCTCTGCCTGGCTCCTGCAGTTACATATTCACAGATGACTCGTGGCAGCTTCACGACAGTCGAACAGCCGGCACCCGACGGTCCGTCATCAGTACTGAGGTCTGACGGTTCCACCCTGAAAATCGGTGCCGACGGTACTATTCTGATCAAGAGCAAGGACTCTTCAGAATACGTCACCATACCTGGCAGGAAGGCATTCCGCAACACGGCGGCCTCTGAACCTGAAGTATGGAAGGACAACAATCAATACCACCTGCTTGCCAGGTCTGCCGATGGTGCCTGCGTCAGCTATTTCCGTTCCGGAAATGGCGTGGACTGGGTTTTCGATTCAGCAAAGCCTGAGGGCACAACCAGGGACGAGCTTCGACCTGCGATGCAGGTGAGGATAATGGGAGGTTCTGCAGAGACTGCAAATACTGAAAGCGTGCTCGTGATGATACCGGCAATCGCAGGACTCAACCCGACAGAAGATTTGATAGAGAGTTCGCTTCGTTTCGGCAGTCCGGCGGTCGTTGATGCCGGTAAAGGCAGTGCGTCTGTCTACAGCAGGAAGATGGGAAACAATCTCATTCTCGGTTTTCCGGAAGAAGGCAGCGGGCTCGGTCCTGACGACTTCGCAGTGAAGATAGCCGGCAGGAAGAAGGACGGTACCGAAGTTTTCGCCTTTGCAAAGATGACCGGATATAACGGAGAGGATCAGATATTTGCTGTTGATGACGACATCATCGTCTCAAAGAATGAGGCAGCCGTAAGGGTTACCAATTTCGGAGTCAAGTCATCCCACAGTGCAATCGTGACTGCGACCTTCGGTGAAAGGTGCCTTGCATCAGCATCTCTGCTCCCTCTGAAGCCATGTGAGAGCAAGACACTCGTCCTCGGAGGTGATTTCTCCGCACCGAAAAGCGCAGACAGGTCCAAGAAGGGTGCACAGATTCTCACCGTCAGCCAGATCAAGGTCAGCGTCGTGCGCGAGAGGTTCGACTGGGAAGACCCGCATGTGATCGGCATGAACAAGGAGCCTTATCATGCGACCCTCGACCTTCCTACCAGAATCCTGGGGAGAAGCGACGTCATGAATCTCGACGGAACATGGAAGTTCCATTGGGCAAAGGATCCGCAGAGCAGGCCGGAGAATTTCTATGAGCTCGGATATGACTGCAGGGACTGGGATGACATTCTCGTTCCATGTGCATGGCAGCTTCAAGGCTTCGGAAAGGCGATCTACACGAACATCACTTCCCCGTACAAGATCATGGTCGGCAGCGTTACGGAAGAGCCTGACGACAAGAATTGGTATCACTATGACCACCGTGATCCTGTCGGAAGCTACATCACGAACATACACATCACCAGGAAAGAGGACGACAAGAACTATGTACTTGAGTTCGGCGGAGTCAAATCGGCCATGTATGTCTGGATCAATGGACAGAAGGTCGGATACAGCCAGAATTCGATGAATCCGGCTGAATTTGATGTGACCGAATATCTCCATGAGGGTGATAACAAGCTCGCCGTGGAAGTCTACAGATGGTCTGACGGAAGCTACCTCGAGGATCAGGATATGTGGCGTCTCAGCGGCATCTTCCGCAGCGTCAGGCTATGGACCAGGCCACAGGTGTTCATCAGCGACTATTTCCTGAAGCCGGCTCTGAACGAGTCGATGGATAAAGGCAAGCTCGATGTCGAGATCTCTATTGACAACCGAAGGCTCGTGAAGGGTTCCAGCGCTAAGCTCAGCGTTACTTTCAACGGTGAGACGAAATCTGCCGTCGTTGCACTTGACGGCAAGAAGGACGCTTCAGCAAAGGTGTCTTTCACGATTGCCAATCCGAGGCTCTGGTCTGCAGAGCATCCTGATCTCTACGATGTGAAACTCGGTCTCGAGCTCGGAGGAAAGACGGTCGAAACTTTCAGCTACCGCACAGGATTCAGGACCATCTCGATCGAAGGAGAACTTTTCAAGGTGAACGGAAAGGTCGTTAAGCTGAAAGGCGTGAACAGGCACGAGCATGACCCTCGAACCGGACGTACGCTGACGGAGGAGATAATGAGGCGCGACCTCGAACTCATCAAGCAATGCAACATAAATTTCGTACGCACCAGCCACTACCCAAACGACCCGCGCTGGTATGAGCTCTGCGATGAATACGGAGTATACGTCATGGACGAAGCAAACCAGGAAAGTCATGGTACAGGTCGTTGCAACACGGCCATCGGAAACTCGGAGGATTGGACTGATGCACATGTCGACAGGGCTGTAGCTGTTGTGGAAAGGGACAAGAACCACCCATGTGTAATCATGTGGTCTCTCGGAAACGAGGGTGGAATGGGCCGCAACATGAAGGCCATGCACGATGTCGTGAAGGAACTCGACCCGTCACGTCCCGTGCTCTGTGACACTGACAGACAGTATTCTGACATATATGACAACGGATACCTTGCTCCGGAGACACTCAGGGAGGAGGCAAAGAAGATCAGCCAGCCTTTCATCATGCGCGAGTATGCGCACTCGATGGGCAACACCCTCGGCAATTTCCAGGAATACTGGGACGTCATTTACGATGATCCATCCATCATCGGAGCTGCCATCTGGGACCTCGTGGACCAGAGTCTGGCAACCCCGATCGCTACAAACGCACTCTCGTACGACGGCAGCGTGACCAGCCGCTTCCGCCAGGCCGGCGAATACTGGGCATACGGCGGCGATTTCGGCGACTTCCCTAACGACGGAGCCTTCTGCACCAACGGCATACTATCGGCCGACCGCACCCCGCATCCTCACTATTATGAGGCGAAGAAAGTACATCAGAACATCCTATTCGCATTCGATGCCGACGGATCAGTAGTGCTCACCAACCGTTATGATTTCACCGACCTCGACGAATTTGACTACGACTATGAATGGCTTTCGGACGGAGAAGTCATAGCTGGCGGCAAGGCTGTGCTCAACGGTGACCGCCTGCAGATCGAGGATTGCCCGTTCACAACCGGCGAAGCATTCCTCAACGTGCACGCAAGGCTCAAGGAAGACACCATCTGGGCGAAAAAGGGGTTCTGCGTAGCCGAGGAACAGTTCCTCCACCATGGACCACTAAAGAAGGTACGCGGCGGCTATGTCAACGGCGAACCACGTGAACAGGAGAAAGTGTCCGGCCCGCGTCCAAAGGTTTCCGAAGAAGACGGCAGAATCGTGGTGAGTGGAAAGGGTTTCACAATCACCTTCGATCCGGCCGACGGATCCTTGATTTCATGGACTGAGGATGGCAGGGAAAAGCTTCGCGGAGCGTTCGAGCCATATTTCTGGAAGCCTGCGAACGACAACCAGCGCCGCAACAGCTATGAGCAGAGGCTCGCAGACTGGAGGAACGCAGCTGCCGAAAGGAAGGTCAAGGATGTAGTAATTGGCAAGACCAAGAAAGGAATCAGCATATCATTTGCGATGGACCTTCCCGTAGGTGCGGACTATACCCTCTGCTATGAGGTTCTCGCAAACGGAAAGGTCAACGTCATCGCAGACTATGCGCCATACAGGGACGATATCCAGCTGATGCCTAAGTTCGGCTTCCATCTCAAGGTGGCCAAGACCGACTCGCCTGTAGAGTGGTATGGACGCGGGCCATGGGAGAACTATCCTGACCGCAAGACCGCTTCCTTCGTAGGAAAGTGGAGCCTCGGGATCGATGAATTCGCGACCGAGTACGTCGTTCCTCAGGACAACTCGAACAGGTGCGACGTCCGCTGGTTCACCTTAGGAGATGGTCTGAAGGTCAGCTCCGATGTGCCTTTCAACTTCCGTGCATGGCCTTACGAGGAGTCGGATCTCGAAACAAGGAACCATCCTCATGAGATACCTGAGTATGATTTCATCACTGTCAACATCGACAGCTGTATCCATGGCGTCGGCGGCAACGATGCGTGGGGTGCCCGCACCCTTCCCGAGTACACGATCGACGGAAATCTTCCTCAGCATTTCGAGATAACACTCTCCTTCTAGATCCGGGAAGTTCATCTGTCCGGAGCAATTATGAGTTGGCACTCAATTCCTTGAAGGTTCTCTTTGCTACTCTGGCGATGGCCCTTGTCGAAAGGAAATCGAAAGTGGCATTTATGAAGCCTCCGACGAACGGAGCCAGACGTCCCAACTTGAAGATACCTCTACGGCCGAAGCGGGCAAGCAATCTGATTCCTACTTTCTGATTGATCTTGACAATCACACTGGCAGGAATCTTTCTAAGGCTCTGCATGAAAACTCGCCCACCGGCTTTGAGGCCGAATTGTGACAGCAGATCCTTGGTCGTGCTTGAGACAAGGCAGAGGTAAACCAAAGTCCTGACCTTGTCGTCCCTGACATCAATACCGTACATGATAGCAATGGCTGCCACCATCTTTATCTGGATATATATGGTACTGGCGATGTCAGCAGGAATTGCAACCGGAAGCGTGAAGAGTCCGCCGAGTCCTGTAGCGAATCCTGCAGTGGCTGACTTTGTGTTCTGCCATCGAATCAGAGAATTGACCTTCTTGTCCAAGGCTCCATCAGCTTTCAGATAGTCATTCGCCAAGTCCTCCGCTGTGCCCAAGCCAGGTATGCCATAGATAGCCTTGTCATAGGCCCAGTCAAGGGTCTTCTGAATCGTCCTTGCGGTCAATGACTGTTCTTGTTGAGCTGGCATGAAGTAATCCTATGATACTCTCAGGCAAATATAAACATTTTTCAGCACAGATTCAGCCATGACTGCAAGGACGATTCGTCACAAGCCCCTAGCGTTTCAGCGTACTATAGGCTGAACTCATAATGGTGGTCATAATCCTCATGGACAGTCACCCACAGGACCTTTCCTGCAATGTCATAGGTGCTGTTGTGAGTCGTATGCCAAAGTCCCATCTCCGGTTCGTATTCTCCGGTTTCCTTGAAACGCTTGAAGTTGGCAAAAGCCTTCTGGTTATTCTCGTCAGCGAGTATTTCCTCTAGAGGGGTATCGATAGTATATGAACTGCCCTCATAGAATTCAGACTTCCAGAAAGGCTCTGTCTGAAGATCGTATGCCTTTGAGAAACGGACTCTCTTAAGAAGGTTATACATACCCTGCATTGACTCAGCACCCTCATCATAGTTCTCCTTGAGGATATCGTAGCGCTCTATTCCGTCTGCGTGAGGAGTGTACTCGGGAAGAAGGTTGACGAAGAAGTTGGTCATGATGACCTGGTCCTTCATGACAGCCTTGTTGTCAATGAACTCGAGAACGATAGTCCTGTCTGGATCTCCTATCATGAAATGAAGGTCCCAGCCGCCTGCGTTCATACCAGTGATGTTATGAGAATTGACGAACTCGATCGCCTCTTCCACCGATGCACAGTTGTCGAGGAGCGAACGGATCAGAAATACGCAGTTGATCTCCGGCTTGCCCGGATTTGGAGAGGTATGAGGGATTCCGGCATCACCTGCAGGTGTCACGTTCATATTGCAGAAAAGACCTGCATCATTGATACCGTCAAACATACCCCATGGAAGGATAGCAAGTTCATCTTCGGTGAGGCCTGCCTCTACCTCAGCATCGGTCATATGATTGAGACGAGCGACACCGATGGAAGCATGGCGTCCATCCTTCGCGCTGGTCCTGACAACGAACTCAGAGATCTCGCTTACGAAGAAATCAAGGTTTCTTCCGTAATAGTTTCCGTTTCTCACTGCAGAGCATCCGAAATCGGAAGTAGCCTCACCGACAAGATGGTTCGGAGCCTCGGTCGCGTAATCATCCATGTCGATCTCAAAGAGGTAAGGCGCAATCTTGGTTGGCTGAGGTAATTTGTTCTCCTGGCAAGCAAAGAGAGTTGCCAGTGTGGCGAACGCCAAAAATCTGAAACACTTTTTCATAACAAAACTATAATTAACTGAATATTGCTACTACTGCATTGACCACGAGTATCACGAGTGCTATGGAAAAAACCGCAGTCGTGACTATGTCTCGTGCTCTCGAACTGATCCTTTCAAATCTATTTTGCATGACCATATCGTTATCTGAGGCAAATGTAAAGACGCTTCAGACAATAAGTATTGTAAAATCGACATGAAAAATTGCAACTTGCTGCAATTACGCGCAAGGAGCTGGGAAAAGAGCAGATAGCCTGAATCAGACTTTGGCTATGAATTGGCGTTCCTGGTCATCCACACCAGAGGAGTAACGCCGACCGCTTCCTTGAACTTCTTGTTGAAAGAGGAGTCATCCTTGAATCCACACTCGTAGGCAACTGATGACTGAGTCGCGTCCGGATGCTCTCGGAGATACTTCTTTGCAGCCTCTATCCTGTAGTCGTTGAGAATTTCCCTGAACGTCCTTCCGAAGTATTCATTGATTGCTCCGGACATCGTGCGAGGGCTGACACCGAGTTTTTCCGCAACACCTGCGAGAGAGATGTTCTCATCCCTATATGCACCCTCTTCCATCAGCCTGGTAAATTCAGACGCAAGATGCTGTAATCTGATATTATGGGATTCGGTGATAGTCTCGCTGACATTTGTATCCTCCCTTTCTACGACTGTCTTGGCAGGCGGCACCGCTTCTGCGTCGGCGACAAGGGAGTTTCTCATATCCCGAATCGTCATCAACCCGTCATGAGGCCTATATTCGAGATAACTCAGCAGATTTAAGATGACGCCAACCATGACCATCATGGAGGAAGTGAACAGAACGTGGTCGCACATGAACTGTCTTCCCAATATCGCATATGGCAGCAATACGACCTGATTGCAGATAAGGAGAAAAATCTTGACCGCATTGACACTCATCACGGATTTGCCCGAGAGGAATCTCACGACATCTCCCGGTTTGTATCCTTCCTTTCTCAAGGCATAGGCAAGGAACACAAAGAAAAAGACAGATAAAAAAATTGCAATATAGTTTATAAGCGTATCGTCAATGAATACATACAGGCGATACAGGTCAGTATCGAATTCTCCGGCAAGTTTCCCGGTGATATCGTAAGCCTCAATGAGTCTGGCAGCATTATCGAATCCTATAATGTAATATAGGAGATTGACCATCGTACCGAATACGACAGAAGGGAAAAGCAGGAGCAGATGCGAGATATGGAACCTATGACCAGGTAACAGAAGGAACACGTACAGGAATTCCATCGCGAAGAGTGCAAAGAATGCAGGAACACAGACCGCATCCATCCATACCATCACGTCGTAATCGGTGTGTGGAACAAGATATACTGCATTCGAAGCGAAATAGAAAACATCGACGATCAGCATGGCGAAGAAGAGCCACTGCCTCTCGCTCTTGGACTTGATCATATATGACAGAACCCACTGAAATGATATCAGAGCAGGGATGAAATATAATGCGATTAAGAACATACTGAACCACTTTAAGTTGCAAACATGAGCAAAAAAACGCGATTTGCGCGCAATTGCAACAAATTGTCCATATTCGGATCACGTAAGCAAGAATTTAATGGACAATGTCTTTACCTTTGCCTGGTTCAATTACACAAAACAATGAAGAATATGTCAAGAATCTATATTCAACAAATCGCTGCGGTGCTGATGGTTTCCGCATTGGCACTATGCTCGTGCAAAAATAACAACACAGAGTGGAGCGACCCGCAGAGCTGGTATCAGTCCGAAAATGAATTCGACGCAGACAAGATAGACGTCCTGTACCTCGTCTCGACGGAAGTCGTCAGCGCGACGGACAAGGATGGCAACCCATGCTGGCAGTCAAGGCTCATCGATGAAGATCTCGACGCAATCAATGGCGAAATCGCTTGGGTGGAGAAGAATATGTTCTACGATGACTTCAATGTCATTGCACCATTGTACCACCAGTTGACCTTCACCACATTGACTCAGCTGCCAAAGAATGCCCAGCAGCAGGAGGAAGAGAATCTGGAACTCTTCGGAGTCGGAGGGAGATCAGAATTCAATCTCCCAGACACAAATCTCGAAGATGTATACCAGGATGTGGTAGAAGAAGTCTGTGACGCTTTTGACTACTATATGGAGAATCAGAACGGTGGCCGGCCTTTCATAATCGCAGGTTTCAGTCAGGGTGCGATGCTCGCTCTCGACCTGCTCGTGCATATGACCGACGAACAGTACTCAAGAATGATCGCATGTTACACCCTCGGCTACAGGCTGAGCGCAGAGGACCTCAGGATTCCCCATATCAAGGCTGCGACCGGCGAAGGCGACACAGGTGTAGTGATCAGCTTCAACAGCACTCAGACTCGTGAGGCTATATGGCCGCTTGTCAGCGCTGATGCCGCAACATGCATCAACCCTCTGAACTGGAAGACAGACAGCACGCCTGCCACCTTCGAGTTCAACGGAACCACGAACACCATTCATATCGACCCTGAGACAAACGTCCTCCTGGTCGACACAGACGATCCGGAGTACTATTACAGCTTCTATGAGCTTGCACCGTTCTTCCTGGACGCCGGCGTGAACAAGGACAACCTCCACCACTGGGACCTTATGTTCTACCCGGGCCAGATCCATGACAATGCACTCGTCAGAGCGGGAAACGCAAAGTAAGTTGAATCAAAAAGGGCTGACCGATGTGGTCAGCCCTTTTTATTCAGCATCCGCCTTCCCTGGTCAGAATCGGAACCCTACAGTTCGTATACGCACTTGCCTTCGAAGAAGGTTTTGAGGACTTTCGTCTCGTGAATATCATTCACATCGCATGTGAGCACATCCTTGTCGATGATGATGAAGTCGGCATACTTGCCAGGAAGGATAGAACCTCTCTCTTTCTCACGATATGTCTCATACGCGCCCTCGATGGTTAGAGAACGGAGGAAATCTGCACGGTTGCGTACGCACTCCTTGGTATCGAAAGGAACCGGGCAATTCACCTCATCGTTCACGAGGACACCGGTGCATGCAATCTGCATGATGCCGAATGGATCTTTCGGAGATCCCGAAGATGCAGGTGCATCGGTATGGATGGTGGTGTGGATTCCATGATCCAGGAATGACTGATATGGATATGCCTCATTGAAGTATTTCTCATTCATCGCATTTGATGACTTGAAATAAGCCAATGTCGACTCATTCATCCAATGCCAATGGATACCGCTGACACAGACGATATTGCATTTTGCAAGACGGTCGAAATCCTCAGGAGCGACAGTGCGCATGTGAACCATCTGGTTGCGGACAGGCTCTGCAGAGAAATGCTCTTTCTGGTTTACGTTATAGGCGTACTCGTATGCGTCCATAACGTTATGGATAGCACCGTCACCCATGGTATGGACATGGACTGTCAGGCCTGCCCTGTTTGCCTTTACGGTAATTTCAGAAAGCTCTTCCGGACTCCAGATGGCCCTGCCGTTGCTGCCATCGGCCGCAGGAACCATATTGTAGCCTGAACCTGTCTCACAGGTGCCGTCCTCGAACATCTTAAGGACGTTGGCATTCACATGCTTGCTGCTGTACTTCATTGCATCGACAGCACCCTGAATCCCCCTCTCCGTCTCTTCCGGTGTGATGTTCTCAATCTCGTATGACAGGCTCAGGTTATAAGTCATCCTGCCCTCAGCATCCATTTTATTTGCCGCCTCAAAAAGATATGTTCCCATCTGGTTGCCCCATGCCTCGAAGGCTGAGGTGTACCCCATCGAGTTCATCAGATACTGGGTGTCTTCGATTGCCTTGAACCAGATGGAATCGTCGTCGTCCGGAACGCAGGCGTGAGAGCGGACGTATGTACCGGCCTGCTCTCTCAAAAGACCGGTGGGATAGCCGTCCTTATCCACCTCGACAAAGCTCTTGTACTTGAAATCGTCACGAACCTTGCCGTTCTCATCCAGTATGCCTGAATGATTCAGGCAATAGGAGTTGACGAGTCCCTTGTGACCCTCCTGGTCCGAGAGATACACTGGTACATTGTCGATTATCGCATCAATCTGCTCCTTTGTCGGGAAATCGTGATGCTTATCCAACTCAGTAAAGCTCCATCCGAAGCCGAATACATAAGTAGGCTCGGACTCTGAGACCTTCTGTGCAACTTTCTCTAGGATATCTCTGCTACCATCCTTGGGACTCAAGAACACAGTTGACTTGGAGTTTCTCATGAAATTGGCAATAAGATAATGTCCATGACCCTCGGTACAACCGGCCATTATCATTCCCTTGCCGGTATGGTCGATGATCTCGGTATTCTCGCCTATGTACTCCTGTACGCCAAGGCTGTCGCCGACGAAGACATACTTTCCGTCCTTGACTGCGAAAGCCTCGGCTAACTCCTCCGACTCAGAGGTGAAGACCTTTCCATAGACGACCATGTCGGCATGGTCCTTCTGACTGCTGCAAGCTGAAAGGCAACATGCAAGCGCAACAGCGCTCATACACACAACAAAATACTTTCTCAACATCTTTCTATCTGATTAAATGTAATGATTCAATATATCCGAATACACTATTCAGCTACATAGAAGCCATAGATACTGGTGAAATCGAACTCACCGAGCTTAGCTGGCTTGAAGATGAATGCGTACTCGCCCGGTTCGAAGTCGGCTGTGATCTCGAAGGTGTTCTCATCAACGAGTTTGCAGCTGTACCGTTGGTATAGGTAAGGTGGGTCGGGGTTCCGTCTACGATAGCATAGATTCCAGGTTCCAGTCTTGAGTCCTGGGCAAAAGCCGCTGCAGCGAATGCAAAGCATGCTGCAATGATCGTAATTATCCGCTTCATAGTTCTGCTTATTAAGTACGACAAATATATTCTATTTGTTGGGAGCTATGAAGAAAAATTTTCTTATTTTTGTTAGCCCTTCGATTTCAGCAAATAATTAAAACAAAAATAAATGAAAAGGAATCTTAAGCTTTCAGCCATCACATTGATGACGCTGGGACTCATCTCCTGCAAGCAGGAGAATGTAGAATATTTTTCGATGGTAAGCATCCAGGAGAACACGGCAGAAGTCCTCTGGAATCCTGAGGAATATGATTTCGAGACTGGCAACAAGTCTTACATCGACCGTCTTTCAAAGCTCTCCGAGGCAGCAAATTCTGCAGGAGCATGTACCAGCTGGCGAAACGGAAAGTACCATGGACGTAATCTCGACTGGTATCAGGCTGACTACGGATGCATCATCATCAAGATGCCGAAGGGAGGTAATGTCAAGCATGCAAGCGTCGGTCTCCTCAATTCCAGCCCTACCGTCACACACCAGTTCATCAAGGACGGCGTCATCGACGACAACAACAAATCAATCCTCCCATGCGGCGTAGTGGATGGTATCAACGATGCAGGAGTAACCATAAACATCAATATCGTCCCTCATCAGCCAGGCGCTGAATACATCACCGAGGGTGACCTCAGCAGCCAGTGCGTAGTACGCTACGTATTGGACAATGCCGGCAGCGTTGACGAGGCCATCGAGCTTCTCGAGGGAAGGACAGTCATCCAGAGCATCGTCGCCATGGCCGGTGACGAGACTCACTACATGATCTCAGACAAGGAGAAGACCGCCGTCGTGGAGTTCGACAACGGTAAGATGGCAGTCACCTATTTCGACAAGAACGAGAAAGGTTATTACAGCAAGAACGGTAATCCTGCCATCATGACCAATCTCTACGACTTCGAAGTGGAAGAGTGGGGACTCGGAACGGATGAATTCTATGAGAACCACCCTCTCGCCATGGGCGTTGAAAGGTGGGCAAGCGTCAGGGACCAGTACGACAACGCCGCTCTTTCTGTCGAGGACAACCTCGAGATTGCCACTTCCGTATGGTACTACAAGCATTTCCTTGCAGAGAAGGACCTCTGGTATACCGACAACGCGGTTCCTACTGCATACGGCAAAGATGAGAAGGGCTGGTACTATACCGTTGACGGAAACCGTGTCGATTGCGACGGTCATGTTTCGGCTCAGCATGGTTACTGGGACGGCGCCATGGAAAAGTACCGTGCACGCTACGAGAAGGAGTATGGACAGGTCGACGACCCACACGTCAAGGGCAACGACTTCTGGGAGACATCACACACTGTCGTTTACGATATTGACGCGAAGAAGGGATACCTCATTCCGTTCGAGAACTTCTATGCGAAGGATAAAGCTCAGCTCGAGCCAATCGTAATCACCCTCCCTGAATAGCCATGAACTTTCTCGAAGATAAGATCCTCCTTGACGGTGTCATCAAGGAGGGCAACATACTGAAGGTTGACAGTTTTCTCAATCACCAGATCGACATCGACATCATGCGCCAGATGGCTCATGAATTCAAGCGCCGCTTCAAGGGTGCCGAAGTGAACAAGATACTTACCATCGAGGCCAGCGGAATCGCGATCGCAACCCTGCTAGGCGAGCTCTACGACGTGCCTGTAGTGTTTGCGAAGAAGAGCCAGACAGCCAACAGCACCGATGACAAGTATGTCGCTCAGGCATATTCCTTCACCCACAAGAAGATGAACAATGTGTTCGTCTCGAAGCCTTATCTCCACGACACAGACAAGGTGCTCATCGTGGACGACTTCCTCGCTGACGGCCAGGCCACCCATGCGCTCATCGACATCGTCCATCAGGCCGGCGGAAGCGTATCGGGAATCGGCATCGCGATCGAGAAGGGCCAGCAGAAGGGCGGCAGCGAACTCCGCGCCGAAGGCTACTGGGTGGAGTCCATCGCCATCGTCGAGTCCATGGACTGGCAGACCCAGACCATCAAGTTCCGCGAGCAGCCTGCAAAGACCCTCGAGAAGATGAATCTCTCAACAGGTGAATAATCAAGAATCTAAACCTCAATACTATGGATAAGAATAACGCTCTTTATCAGCTGGACGGCAGAATGCCTGTTCTCCAGGCCGTGCCTTTCGGCCTTCAGCATGTTTTGGCAATGTTCGTTTCGAACATCACCCCTATCATCATCCTCGCAAACGTGGTGGGAGTCGCTCCTGAACTCAGCGCAGCACTCATCCAGAACTGTATGATCATCGCCGGTATCGGTACACTCGTGCAGCTCTACCCTGTCTGGAGAATCGGTTCACGTCTCCCTGTCGTGATGGGTATCAGCTTCACCTTCCTCTCACTCGCCATCTTCATCGGCACCACCCAGGGCATGGGCACGCTGATGGGCGCAATCATCATCGGCGGTATATTCGAAGGCCTCCTCGGTCTCTTCGCAAAATATTGGATCCGCATCATCACCCCTATCGTGGCGGCAACAGTCGTAACCGCCATCGGATTCTCGCTCCTACCTATCGGCGCGAACTCTTTCGCAGGCGGACAGGACGCAGCTGATTTCGGCGCCGCACACAACTGGATCGTCGGTACCGTGACCCTCCTCGTATGCCTTGGCTGCCAGATCTTCGCAAAGGGCTTCCTCCGTTCGCTCTCAGTGCTCGTCGGACTCATCGTGGGTTACATCCTTGCAATCTGCATGGGCATGGTCGATTTCTCAGGCCTCCACAACGTAGGTTTCGTATCGCTTCCTAAGTTCCTTCCTTTCAAGCCGGAGTTCAACCTCGGAGCCATACTCTCGATCATTGCAATCTTCATGGTTTCAGCAACAGAGACCATCGGCGACACCAGCGCACTCTGCTCAGGCGCCCTCAAGCGTGAGGTCACCGACCGCGAGCTTTCCGGCAGTATCGCAGCCGACGGTTTCGTCAGCACCATCGCCGGTATCTTCGGATGTACTCCTATCACCTCATTCTCACAGAACGTGGGTCTTGCATCGCTCTCTGGCGTAGTCAACCGCTTCGCCATCGCCACCGGTGCGCTCATCATGATCATCGGAGGTGTCTTCCCTGCTGTCGGCACCCTTCTCACAACCATCCCGCAGGCTGTTCTCGGCGGTTGCACCATCATGATGTTCGGATCGATCATGTTCGCAGGATTCGGCATGATCGCAAGGTGCGGCTTCTCTGACCGCAACATGATCATCGTCGCCCTCTCCCTCAGCATCGGCCTAGGCTTCACCCAGGCTACCGGCATGTTCGACATCTTCCCACAGATCGTCAAGACCGTGTTCGCTGAGAACTGCGTCGCTGTAGTGTTCGTACTTGCAGTACTGCTCTCAGCTTTCCTTCCCAAGGAGGAAAAAAAGAACGCATAATACACCCAAGCCATGACTGACCCGAAACTCATCCGCCCGCAGAGACCGAAGATTACCGGCATCGCACATTTCAGCGTTCTCGCAGACGACCTGGAGAACACAGCTGCCTTCTTTTCCGACTATTTCGGCTATGCCAAGCCATATTACGTCGAGCGCGAAGGGAAACCGACGATGATGTTCGTGAAAATCAATGACAGACAGTACGTCGAGATCACGAAGGATGACGAATGCAAGGAATGGAAATACCGTCACACGGCATTCGAGGTCGATGACATAGAGGCTATGCGTATGTATCTGAGGATGATGGGCGTCAAGGTTCCTGACGATATCATGGATCCAGGATTCGGTTTCAAGTGTTTCTTCATAAAGGATTTCAGCGGCCACGACGTGGAGTTCGTGCAATACATCGACAGCGGTCTGCTCGCAGAACACATGGGTCAGGATATGCCGGACACGAGGATCTCCGATCTCATGAGACATGTGGGATGGCTGTGCGACGATTTCTCGAGAGATCTTGCATTCTACAGCTTCATCCTCGGGTTCAAGGAGTTCTGGCGCGGCGGTCCGGACGACAACACGAGCAAATGGATCAAGCTTGCAATGCCGGACAGTCCGGACAGGGAGTATATCGAGATCATGCTCTACGACCAGAAGCTGGATCAGACTGAGATGGGCTGTCAGAACCATATCGGTCTCGACGTCGATGACGTGCCGGCAGCCAGAGCGATACTCGAGTCCCGTCGCATTCCGGAAGGCTGCACTCCCGGCGAGCCCATGAAGATCGGTGCGTGCGGTTATGGACAGAGCAACTACCTCACTCTGGACAAGACTCGCGTCGAGATCATGACCAGAGAAGCTGTCGGAGGAAAGCCAACGCCTCCCATCTACGGTATTCCTGCACGCTACGAGGCATAGAGGCCTCTATACTCGCTGACACAGACTGTCATCAGCATCGACCTTCGCGCATAGCGCTTCATCCCGTCTCTCGCTTCGCTCGAGCCACCCGCTCACGAAGCCGCGGGCGGCTACGGGTCTCTGTCTGGTGACAGCCTGTGTATTATCAGACCTGAGATTGTTTAGAAATCGTCGGCATCATCCTCGAACTTCGCGCCGCAGTATTTGCAGTACTTCGCATCTCTCTCGTGACCTGTGGCACCACAGTTGGAGCACTTCTTGTTGATGGTTGACTTACCCTCGCCTTTGATCATCTCTGCGGAGATGATACCTGTAGGTACCGCGAGGACGGTATAGCCCAGAAGCATGATGATGACAGAAAGGAAGCGGCCTAAAGTCGTGACCGGCGTGATGTCACCGTATCCTACGGTAGTCAGGGTCACGACTGCCCAGTAGATACTGTTAGGCACGTTATTGAAGGCTGAGCCGTCCGAAGGTCCCTCGACCATGAACATGATGGTACCGAGACAGACTACGAGAAGCACGACGAACATGAAGAACACAGCAATCTTCTTCCAGCTCTGAAAGAGTGCTGCAATCAGGATGTTGCCCTCCGTCAGGAAACTGAAAAGCTTCAGCACGCGGAATACCCTGACCAATCTGAGACAACGAATGATGATGGCGTACTGGACTCCAGGGAAGAAGAATCCCAGATACATCGGGAGTATCGCCAGGAGGTCTATTATTCCGAACAGGCTAATGGCATATTTCTTCGGATTCTTCGAGCAATAGAGTCTGAGGACATACTCGGCTGTGAAGAAGAAGGTGAAGAAATACTCGAGGACGAAAACGGTCGTCTTCAGCCAATCTGCCTTGAAGGTACTGCCGAAGATGGCGATGATTACGCTGACGAAGATGCATATCATCAGGAAAATATCAAAGATCCTTCCCTCAGGCGTATCTGACTCGAAGATTATGTTATAGAAGAAATTCTTCCTGTCCTGCTTGGTCTTAAGGCCGTTGAATTCCTCGCGGCATCTCTGTGCAAAACTTGTCTTTTCCATTATTTTCTATCTGACGAACTTTCAAAACAAGCGATAAAGGTAAGAATATTGGGCATTATCTCAAAACAGCGGATGAGAATACAAAACAAGTCCTTATATTTGAAGTTCAGTTATACTCAAACGATGAAAAGGAACATACAGCTTGCACTCAAGTCTATCCTCGCACTCTGTGCAGGAATAGGAATCGCTCTCACTCTCACAAACGCACATAACGGGACCGTGCGATGGAGCTATCTTCTGTACTATACCGTTCAGTCGAATATCTGGGTACTTATTCTTGCGGTCGCCGGAGTCATAAGGATGCTTCGCGACAAGCCGGAGAACGACAGGACATGGTCGATCCTTCACATGGTCATAACAGTGGCCATCACCCTCACGGGATTCGTATACTGCTTCATACTCGCACCGACGATGCAGAATGCGTTCAGGATAGACAGCGTGCTGGTCCATGTATGTTCTCCGCTGCTCTCTGTCGTCGATTTCTTCATATCCTCCAAGACCTTGAACCTCAAGGGCAAGGATTCCTATTGGAGCATAGTCCCTCCGCTCTACTATCTCGTCTTCGCATCGATAGGATATGTGCTCCACTGGCCATTCAACGGAGAGACGAACTACCCTTATTTCTTCCTCAACTGGGGATCGCCCGTAGGCGCATTCGGACTCAGCAGCGAATTCCCATTCATGGGTGTGATGTGGTACGTGGCATTCCTGCTCATCTTCCTCATTCTCATTTCCCGCCTCTACGTCTGGATCGTCAGCCGAATCAGATAGTGATAACTGAACATACTTTCGCGTGTGCGTGCGCAAAAAATGCGTGCGCATGCTATGCATTCTCGCACATTTGGCATATATTTACAGTTTCTATAGTACCTGAAAAGTCAAATGGAACAGAACTTCGATCTCGAAATCCAGCAGTCAGCACAGCATGTGTTTGACGTGATGGCTCCCCGCATCACTGCTGAGGAAATGGAGCAGTTGAAAGACTCCTACGAGTATGCCCGAGAGGCGCACAAAGACCAGAAACGCAAGTCCGGCCACCCTTACATCATCCACCCTATCGCAGTCGCCAGCATCGCATCCGAAGAGCTCAAGCTCGACCTTCACAGCGTCATGTGTGCGTTCCTGCACGACGTTGTGGAAGATACCCCGATCACCGTAGACGAGATCAGGCAGCGTTTCGGAGATGATGTCGCGTTCCTCGTCGACGTGGTGACCAAGAAAAAGAAGGAGAGCTACAAGGCGTCAAAGCAGGTCGATAATTTCAAGCAGCTTCTCGACTCCATGCACTACGATATCCGAGCGCTCATGGTGAAGCTTGCAGACCGTCTGCACAATATGCGCACCCTCGCCAGCATGCGTCCGGACAAGCAGATGAAGATAGCCGGAGAGACTGACTATTTCTATGCTCCCCTTGCCAACCGTCTAGGACTCTTCGACGTGAAGACTGACCTCGAGAACCTTGCGTTCAAGTATCGATGCGAAATGGAGTACAACGACATCGAGCGTGACCTTCACGAGGACGAACTCGCAAACAGGGAGCGGCTGAGCATATTCGTCGAGGAGATCGACAAGATACTCGCAGACAACGAGATCAACGGCAAGGCCGAGGTTTTCTACCGCCGTCCGTACAGCATCTGGAGAAAGATGAAGTCCGAGAACATCGACCTCAAGCACGTAGAGAACCGATATTATATCCGTGTCACATTCAAGGACACAAAGGATTATCCGGAGAAGAGGATATGCCTGCGCATCTATTCCCTCCTCACCGACCGTTTCAAGGAGAAGCCTAACAGCTTCACCAACCAGATCGACCAGGCAAAAGAGAACGCATACAAGTGCATCAAGCTCCAGCTTCTCAGCGACGAGGGTATATGGGAGGACGTACAGATCTGTTCCGAGCACATGGTCGCTGTTTCGAAGCTCGGCTGCATGTTCGACCTGCAGGACGGCTACAATGTCGCATCATGGATGAAGCGATTCAAGATGGTGCTCGAGGACATGGCCGACCAGTCGCTCGAAGGAAACTACATGGACAGCATAGTGTCGACCCTGTACTATGACGACATCATGGTATTCACTCCCGACAGCCGTGCATTCATACTGCCTAAGGACTCCACCGTATTGGATTTCGCATTCGAACAGGATCCGCACATCGGAACACACGCGAAATACGCTCGCATCAACGGGCATCTCTCGTCCGTCAAGACCGAGCTCCAGCGCGGGGATTGCGTAGAAATCGGCCTTAGTGACGCAATCACCGTGAAGGAGGATTGGCTCGAGCATGTACAGACATACAATGCGAAGCGCTCGATACATCAGGTCCTCAAGTCCATGGAAAAGGACGAGCCTATCAAGCGTTGTCCTATCTGCCAGCCTATCCCAGGCGGCGACATTATCGGTTTCCGTGAGCCTAACGGAATCATAACCGTCCATAGGCGCAGCTGCCCTGCCATCATCGAGCAGGCCTCACAGCTGGGTGACAACGTCGTGAACGTCGAATTCAAGGAGAGGGCTGACATACAGTATCCGGTGACGGTGGCATTCCGTGGAATCGACCGCTACCACCTGCTGATGGACATGATTGAGGAAATCACCAACGGTCTCGGACTGTCCATTGACTCGATCACCACTGAAACCAAGGACGAGATAGCAGAGGGAAAGATAACCTTCCTCGTACACTCCGTGACCGAGCTTGTGCTTGCTCTCAAGAAGCTGTACGAAATCGAAGGCATCGAAGAGGTCAAGGGAGATGGAATCAGATAATCAAGGAACAAACAGAAAAAAATAACCTGAAAAGACTTTGAAATGAAAAAGATAGCCATGGTAACAGGTGCCACCAAGGCGGCAGTGAAGGCTATCGCCGACGTCGCTTTCTACGCGGCTTCGGCTCCAAAGCATGTCCAGATTGCAGAAGTACTCGTCCTCGCGACCCATCAGGCAAGCGGATCAGTGGTCTATCGCGAAAAATAGAAACACATTAACCTTTTAGCATATGAAAAGATCAGGCATCCTTATCAGCGTTGCACTTGCAGCCACCATGGCATGGTCATGCGGTCAGACTCAGGCCGACGACAATCAGCTTCTCCTCCTGGGGGACGACATCGCCATTGCACAGACTCAGTACGGTAAAGTACAGGGATACATCTACAATGACGTGTACCACTTCCTTGGCATCCCATACGGCGCCAGCACGGAAGGAAAGAACCGTTTCATGCCGCCTGTTGCACCGGAACCATGGGATGGCGTGCTCAGGACAATATGCTATGGTGATTCAGCCCCACAGGGCCCGGCGAACTTCGACACCCAGAATTTCGGTTATTTCAGGGATCACTGGAACTATGGATTCCTAAGTGAGGACTGCCTCAGGCTCAATGTGTGGACTCCGGCTCTCGACGGAAAGAAACGTCCTGTGATCGTATGGCTCCATGGTGGTGGATACAGCTCAGGAAACGGTGTCGAGCAAGACGGATACACCGGTGGCAATTTCGCCGGTACCCAGGATGCCGTATTCTGCTCTGTCAACCACAGGCTCAACGCCTTCGGATATTGCGACCTTGCCGGTGTCGGAGGAGAAAAGTACAAGCACTCGGGAAATGTCGGCATGCTTGACATCATCGCAGCCCTCCAGTGGGTGCATGACAATATCGAGAATTTCGGCGGCGACCCAGGCAACGTGACTATCATAGGCCAGTCCGGTGGTGGTTCGAAGGTATGTACAGTCGCTGCAATGCCTGCTGCCAAGGGCCTTATCCACAAGGCTGTAGCTCTCAGCGGAAACTCAACCAGCGCATCAAACAAGGAGGCCGCAGAGATGCTCGGAGCAGCGGTCCTGGAGGAAGCAGGGCTCAAGGCTGCCGACATCGACAAGCTCCAGGAGATGCCTTGGGAGGAGTTCCTCGCTATCGCGAACAGGGCTGCATCAAAGCTTTCAAGGCAGGGTCTCGGAATGCGCTTCGGATACAGTCCTGTCGGTGATGACGTTGACATTCCTTCAGGTACATTCTATACAAGCGGAAGGACAGACGTTCCTGACGTACCAATGATTCTCTGCAGTACCTCGAACGAATTCGTTTCGAGCGCCACAGAGCCTGAATTGGAGAAGAAGACCAAGGAGGAAATCGTAGAGATGATTGCCGCCAGGGTTCCCGAGAACGCAGAGGCGATCTATGATGAATATGCGAAGCTCTTCCCGGACGAGACACCTTTCGGCATCTGGTCTGTATTCAGCTCTTCACGTGACGGCGTCTTCAACACCGCCACCGCAAAGCTTCAGCAGGACTCCCCTGTCTATGTCGCATGGTTCAGATGGATGCCTGAGCTCTTCAGCGGAAGGATGAGGGCATTCCACTGTCTCGACATCTGCTTCTGGTTCAACAACACTGACCTCATGTACACCCATACTGGAGGAAGCAAGGAGGCCAGGGCTCTCTCTACCAAGATGGCTGAGTCTCTCGCTGCATTCATGCGCACAGGCAATCCTGACGCAGGAAACAAGAAAGGACTTCCACACTGGGGTCAGTTCACTCCTGAGAACGGTGAGACAATGACACTTGACAACGAGCCATACTTCGGAAGCGCACCTGACGCTGCCGCAAGGGCTCTCATGAAAAGATAGCATAGAAAGTTGCGTCTCAGCAGAAAAATAGCGATAGTCGTATCATGCCTGGCAGTCTTGTCGGGCATGAGTACGAATATATATGCACAAAACGAGACCGGGAGCAAGACCGAAGGCGCAAGGAACGAGTCCACCAGGACAAGCGTAACCTCGACGACAGACGGTGATGCTGTCCTATCTGAGAAAGTCCTCGGAAGCGACGCGGTCGAGACGGACGATCTCAAGCTTCGCAGACAGCCGCTTCCAGACATAGAAATCAGCAGGCTGCGAGACTCCTCACTTTCAAGGCCATCGTTCGCAGAAAAGCTGCATATCACCAACACGCAGGCATTCATCCCAAGCCCAGGCATCAAGCCCGTACCGTTCATACGGAATTACTACAGCGCAGGTACCGTCTGGTCACATGGGAACTTCGGGATCATCGGCGGCAGCAGCTACCAGGAACATCCTTTCCTGCTGACCACCCGTGAAGCAGACATCGCCGCATCAATGTCATTCGGAAAATTCGACATCACAGCCGGAGTTTCCGCGACCAACTATGCAGGCATGTACATCCCGGGCATGTATCAGTTCGGAGTCGGAGGGCAGATTTCATATACGGTCACGGAAAATATCGGAATCGTCGCGTATGGCCAGTTCTATGACAAGGTACCATACGTAACCATGGCAGCATATCCATTCGTAGGCACATCCAGATACGGAGGATACGTACGCCTGACCAGTGACGTAGTCGGCGTGAACCTCGGAGCCGAGCGCTACTTCGACCCGTTGTCACGCCAATGGGAATTCTTGCCTATAGTCACCCCGACCATACGTATCGGCGACGCGACAATCGGAATACCTCTCGGTGGTCTGGTCAGGGCTCTTTCCAATGAAATCCGGATGAAGAATACACCGGCACCCAATATTCCGGCACCTGCGCCAGCACCTAAACCGATAGGCCCGCCGAACGGTCCTGACCACCTGCATAGATAATACGGCCATAATTAACTATATTTGCATCCGATCATGGGAGAACTCGACAGAACAATTACACTTGCCATCAACGGCCTGCATTGCCCGACCAGCGATGCCTTCTGGATTTTCTTGTCCGACAAGGTCACTACTGCCGTGATCTATATCATAGTGCTCGCGATCATGTTCTGGAAGCTCGGCTGGAAGAAAGCCCTTTTCATGCTGCTGACGACCGCCATCATCCTCGGATTGGAGGATCAGATATGCAACCTCATAAAGGACTTCACGGCAAGACTGAGACCAGGCAATGACCCAATAATGCTGGAGAGGGGCCTTTACCTTCCTATCCCGGCTTCGGCAAGGCAAATCCATGGATTCCCGTCAGCTCATGCTGCCAATGCCTTCGGATTCCTCACCTGTGTCACTATGTTCTTCATGGCCGGTGCTAAAGGTAGATTCGGAGAGGCGGCATTGCAGCCAGAGACAGGCAAAGTCGTAAAATGGGTTGTCGGAGTACTGTCCGTATGGGCTTTTCTGATCTCTCTCAGCAGAGTATTCCTTGCAAGGCACTATGTAGGTGACATACTATTCGGAGGATTCCTCGGATGGATACTCGCCTTCGGCGGATGCATGTTCGCATTATACCTTTGGCGCAGATATTCCAAGAAATAGTAATAGGCCGTCCGAAAGGGCGGCTTATTCCTTATCCGAATAGCACATTTCAGAACTATTTCGTAAATTTGTTCTTAGAAACGGAGAAGATAGACAATGAACGACAATAAACCAGTGTGTGAGCATAATCCATCAATCGACTGCCCCTGCCCTAAGAACTGTCCCCGACACGGGAAATGCTGTGCTTGCGTAGCTCACCACAGAGAACATGGCAAATTACCTGCATGTCTCAGAAAATCAGCGTTCCCATATCTTGACAATGCTCCGGTGTCAGCTACCGTATGTGACAGGGAAGGCATAGTACTATACCAGAATGCGACATCACTGAGCCGTGAGGGCGACGTACGAGGCAAGAACCTGTACGGATGTCATAGCCCTAAGACACAGGCCATGATACGCGAAATGATGGAAGCAGGACTTTCCAACCATTACCAGACAGTACGCCAGGGCAAGAAGCGCTGCATACATCAGATTCCATGGTACGAGACTCCAGGAGGTCCGGTATCCGGACTTATTGAGATGGTATACGATCTCCCCGAGGTCGTCCCAGTTCTCAACCGTGACTAGGATGGAGAACACCACGATACATATCAAACCCTTCAACGAACTGACTATTGACGAGCTCTATGAACTTCTCAGAGTTCGTTCCGAAGTCTTCGTCGTTGAGCAGGACTGTGTATATCAGGATCTGGACGGAGATGACCAGACGGCAATCCATGTCTGGTCAGAGGTAGACGGCAAGACGAAGGCACTTTGCCGCGTCTGTCCTGCCGGTACACACATGGAGCAGGTTTCGATAGGTCGCGTGATCACCACGGAAAGAGGCAAGGGCTATGGACGGCAGATCATGCTCGCCGGCATCGAAGTTGCAAAGAGACACTTCAACCCGTTGCAGATAGACATAGAAGCACAGGAATATGCGAAGGGATTCTATGAAGGAGTCGGATTCCGTCAGTCTTCAGACAGTTTCATCCTCGACGGAATACCTCACATCAGAATGACATATATATTTTAACATACAGACCATTTGAAATGATTAAAATACTTGACAATCTCTACGACAAGAGTTGTGATATCTACTCAATGAAGGGCTTTGAGCCCGTAATCGTAGATAGGAAATATCTCAAGGGACTTGGAGTCGAAACAGAGGCTTCGGACCAGACAATAGAAGCATTGGAGAAAGGATCAGTCATTTTCAGCGAACGAATCAAGGCACGGACGTTAGTACCACGTCCACACGTGACAATAGAGAACTGTGATCCGGACAAGATCGAAACCGAGATCCACAATTATACCGGGCGATGCCCTACCCTCACCTTCGAGGTGAATCCGGTCCGCGGATGCTATGTAGGATGCCAGTACTGCCTCGTAACCGACGGCGTACACGAGCAGGAACTGATAGCATACGACAATTATCACCTTTACGTGAGGAAACTGCTCGAAGAAATGAACGGCGACGTGACCGTTCCTGTCACCAAGGAAGACCTTATCGAGCGCAACAGACTGCTCAAGGAGCTTGCAAACGCAATCGAGGAAGCACCTCACAAGAAGAAGGAGATCGAGCAGCAGATCGTTGAACTCAGCAAGGGAAAGAACTGGAACCACTACTACTATTTCTCTCCGAAGACAGAAGCGCTCCAGGAGCCTACTCTCCAGACAGGAATAGCACACAGGATACTGCACGAGTTCATCGAGCATTTCAAGAAGCATCCTAATTCCAACGCAAGGCTCTTCATTGCAAGCAAGGCTGGAGCAAAGCATCTTCTTACGGAATACGAAGGTGAAACCATACTTGACCTGTTCACGCAGCTGAAGGACAAGATGCAGTTCAACACCAGCGTTTCCATAATGCCGACCGAGTTCAGGGACATTCTCGAGCCAAATGCCGCACCGATCGACGAAAGGCTCAAGGCCGTGAAACTGTGTCAGGAACACGGCATCATGGCAAACTCCGCGCTCGTGCAGCCTATCTTCATGCCTTATCTAACCGACGAGCATATCGAGGAGTTCTTCACGAAGCTTCATGACGCAGGAATCGTCAACTACAAGCCTGAGTTCCTTACCGCCTGCATGGAGAATCTTGCGATGCTCGGCCAGTGCCTGGGCTATTTCGACAAGAATCTTGAGAAGGCGCTTTACCAGGACTATATCATGCCGTCAAATGCAGATCACCGCAAGCAGCGTGGACGCACTGCTCCGGACAGAGCTCTCTGCGTAAGCGAGCTCGATCACATCATGAAGATAACGAAGAAGCTTGGCATGACCACCAGCATCTGTTTCTGGGTCAGGAAGCAGCTTGAGATATCTCCAGCCATGATCCCAGTGATCAACGAGAACGGATTCCAGTGCCTTGGCTACCAGTCACGACTCTTCAAGGGAAATGAATAGGATAACGGAGATATGCGATGAGCTCTGGGGCGACCGTAGGGACTACTACCTCAGGTGGTACCATTCCAAGCCTCTCGTGATCACAGGTCAAAGACGCGAGGAACTGGTCAGGCTTCACTCCATACTCTACAAGGCGTGTGAGTATCTTGCCCTCAACTACAGGGATTATACGGACACTTACCTGCAGCTCTCTCCAAAGGAATTGGAGATACTCGACTATCAGAGCAAGAAGACTTTCCATGCCGGTGCATGGCGTCCGGATTGGATAGTTTCCGCTCAAGGCGAGATACTGCTCTGCGAGATCACAAGCCGTTTCTTTGGCCACGGCCTGTTCATGAGCTATTACTCAGAATGCGACGCCGCCAGGTTCCATACGGAAAATTCCAGATATGAGGAATTGATGCAGCATGTCATCGGTCTGCCGGGCAGCAAGAATGAGATCTTCGTCCTGAAAAGCGCGGACAAGACCAGCGCCATAGCGATGTACAAGCCCTTGTACGAGAGATTCGGGAAGAAGGTGACCATACTGGAAGCAGATGAGGTCGAATCCAACCGAAGTGCATGGGAGGGCAAATGTGTAATAAGCGCGCTGAACCAGCATGACATGATGTCGTACAGCATGGGCACGCTCAAGGCGCTCGTCGATTCAGAGATGATCAACGACATGCGCACAATACTCCTGCTCCACGACAAGCGTTTCATGAGGTTGTGGTTTGAGGATTCCTTCACGGAACGTTTCCTCACCAAGGAAGAGACGGATTTCCTGCGCAGCCATGCCATCATGACCTACCTTCCATGTGATACCGAGGCATTCGCGGATGCCCGTGCACATAAGGACAAATACATACTGAAGCCGTACATGCTTGGAAAGAGCGAGGGAGTATATGCAGGATGCATGACCTCGGAGAAGGAATGGGCAGAGCTTTGGGAGCATAAGGACATGGACAGTTTCATCCTGCAGCCGTTCATCGATCAGCGGACATACCCTCAGGATTGGGAAGGTCAGCATTTCGACGAATATATATGCGGAATGATGCTGTGTATAGATGACAAATACTACGATTCCGGAATGGTCAGAGCGTCCAGCGCTCCGGTGACGAACAAAGTTGACGACAGGAAGATGTGCGTAGTGCACAGTTCGGACAAGAACATAATTGAAAGAGGACATCTGCTATGATACTATCTGCAAATCAGCCGTACTTCATGCCGTATCTCGCATACTGGCAGTTGATTGACTCTGCAGATATGTTTCTGGTGGGCGACGACTATCATTATATCCGTCAGGGCTGGATTGGTCGTAACCGTGTACTCGTGGGTGGTGAGCCTGCATATATCGGAATCAACATCAAAGGCGCCAGTCCAAACAAGCTTATCTCAGAGATGGAGATAGCAGACGTAAATGAGTCACAGATTCTCGGCATACTCCGTCACAACTACTGCAGGGCTCCATATTTCAACGAGACCATGGAGCTGATGGAAGGCATACTGAGATGTCCAGAACGCAATCTGTCCGGATTCCTCACGAATTCGATCGAAGAGGTGTGCAGACATATAGGCATAAGCACGAGAATCGGTAAGACTTCAGACTTCGACACATACGGAAGGCTGAAAAAGGAAGAACGCATTTACGAGTATTGCCGTATCCTTGGAGCTGACACATATATGAACGCGGTAGGAGGACAGGAACTGTACAGTTACGAAGAATTCGAGAGACATGGGGTCACGCTGAAGTTCATCAATTCGCAGCTTCCGCCTTATCCCCAGCGAACGGAGCGTTTCGTACCGGGACTTTCGATAATAGACGTGATGATGTTCAACTCAAAGGAGCAGATCTCAAAGATGCTCACGCAATACAGTCTTATTGAAAAATGAGTATGATAAAAGTAACCACTCCCCTTCTGCCTGACCTTGACGAGCTCCATGGTCTTCTCAAGGAAGTCTGGCAGAGTGAGATGATCACCAATTGCGGTCCCCTGCACGAGAGGCTGGAACAAGAGCTGGCTGACTACCTGAAGGTTCCATATATCAGCCTCTACGCAAACGGTACCCTGCCGCTGCTCGCTGCTATACGTATGTCGGGAGTCACGGGAGAGGTCATAACCACGCCCTACACCTTCATTGCAACATCACATGCCATCTGGTGGAGCGGGCTCAAGCCTGTATTCGTGGACGTCGATCCGTCTACCGGCTGCATCGATCCGGATAAGATCGAGCAGGCAATTACCCCGAATACCACGGCAATCCTCGCCGTGCATGTGTATGGAACCCCATGTGACACTGCCAGGATAGCAGAAATCGCCGAAAGACACCACCTGAAGGTCATCTATGACGCTGCGCACGCTTTCGGAGTCGAAAAGGATGGTCGCAGCATATTGACCGAAGGTGACGTGTCGACACTCTCCTTCCATGCGACCAAGGTATTCAATACGATCGAAGGCGGAGCTCTGGTCACCAACGGTGAGGAGATGAAGAAAAAGGCAGACCTCATGCGCAATTTCGGTATCGAGGACGAGGTTACGGTGTCTGCAGTGGGCATCAATTCAAAGATGGACGAGATGCGCGCCGCCTATGGACTTGTCGCCCTTCGCAAGGTCGAGGAGGCCATAGAGAATCGACGTCGGGTCGCTATGCACTACAGGGAGGCTCTTGCGGGAATAGATGGAATCAGAATACCGGAAGAGCAGAAAGGAGTAAAGAGCAATTATTCCTACTTTCCCATCTACGTCGAAGACAGCTACAGGATGTCACGAGATCAGCTCTATGAGAAGATGAAGGCTGCAGGAGTGTATGGAAGGCGCTATTTCTACCCGCTGATCACTGAGTTCGAACCTTATTCGACTCTTCCTTCTGCGGCCTGCGGAAATCTGCCTGTCGCTCACAGCCTGGCAGAGTCCGTAATATGTCTTCCTATTCACCACAAGCTCACGGATATGGACATGGAAACCGTAATAAAGCAGATAAAGCCATGAAGGTACTGGTAAAATGCCATACATATAACCATGAGAAATACATCGGACAGGCTCTCAGTGGTTTCGTGATGCAGAAGACAGATTTTCCTTTCCTTGTACTGGTGATCGATGACTGCAGTACTGACGGTACCGCTGACATCATCCGGGAATATGAGAATAGATATCCAGATATCATAAAGGGAATATATCTGAGCGAGAATCACTATTCTCAGGGAAAGTCTATGAGCATCTACACCGAGCCGTACGAGAAAGAGGCCGATTACATCGCGCTGTGCGAAGGTGATGATTTCTGGACGGATCCGCTGAAACTTCAGAAACAGTATGACCAGCTGGAATCACATCCTGAGTGTACGATATGCTTTGGAAGAGTCAGGAAAGTGAAGGCAGACGGAAGCAGGATAATGGCCACCATTCCGAAGTATTTCAGGTTCAGGCGGAATGAGGTCACGCTGGAGCAGCTGATGCGAATGAAATTCGGAAAGGGACATGGAACGTTCCAGACGAGTTCCTTCTTCTTCCGTTCGTCGATGGTACGTAAGAAAGAAGAGCTGAAGAGCAGCCTTCTGCGCAATCTGCCGTACGGAGACCTCGGAGTCATGCTTACCTGCCTCATACATGGAAACGGAAGAATCGTTCAGGACGAGATGTCATGCTACAGGGTTCTCTCCGGCGGATATATGTCCAATGTCAGGAACAATCCTGAATTTGCGATAAAGGAGATGAACAGGATGCTCGAGGCGATGAAAGACTTCAGGACATTCTTCGGGAACCGTTTTGACAGTGACATCTCCAAGCAGGAGCAGAGATGCCTGCGGATAATCAAGAAAGTAAAAGAAAAAGCATAAGAAAGATGATCAAGAATCTCATATTCGACTTCGGCATGGTGCTGGTCGACTACAGCTTTGAAGAATTCTTCAAGCGTCATATTCCGGACATGGAAAGATGCATGGCCTTCGCGAAGGTGTTCAACACTCCGGAATTCCAGGAGAGAATGGACCGCGAGGAACAGCCTATAGACGATATCATGGGCGAAGTGCTGAAAGAGAATCCTGAGTTCCTGCCGGAGATGATGATGTTCAAGGAAAACTACCCTGACATCGTCAAGCATGAAACAGAGGGTATGAGGGAACTTCTCACAAGGCTCAAGGCCGAGGGATACAAGCTTTACGGACTTACGAACTGGTGCAGCAAGGTGCATCTTACTATGGCCCAGTACGACATCTTCAAGCTTCTCGACGGACGCGTGATATCCTCAGAGGAGAAGGTAGTCAAGCCAGAACCCGAAATCTACAGGATACTTTTCGACAGATACGGTCTCAAGCCAGAGGAATGCATATTCACAGACGACCGCCTCGTCAATATCGAGGGCGGTCGCCGTGTAGGAATGGAAGGAATAGTCTTCCAGAATGCCAAGCAGTACGAAACGGAACTGCGCAAGATCATCGCATCGCGGATGGACGACTAAGCTCAGCGCGCGAGCCTGATGATATCTGATGGGTTGATGTAATTCTTCCTGTAACCCTCCTGGGTGACACGGATGATTGCCCTGCACATCTCCGTCATGCTGTTGTAGTTTCTCAGCAGGCGGACGACAGGATACATCATCATCGCCATCCTCTGGGACTTGAGCTGCCTGTTGGTCTGTCCTGGATAAGGTAGCATGAGCATAGGCCTCCATCCGAAAGCATGCTTGAATCCCATGCGGAGAATGAGTTTCTCCGTCGCACTCTTCACCTTCTGCCAGTGCTGAGAACCTTTCTCGCTTGTACCTGCACCCGAGACATAGATGAAGGTCATCCTATCCTTGTCGGGCAGAATGCTCGCGAAGTAAGTGGGTATTTCAAATGAAATCTTGTCATACGCATCCTTCGGAGTACCGACGGAAGTGATTCCGGCAGCGAAAAAGCAAACGTCATATCCCTCAAGACGAGGATCACCGGCCTTTATGTCCATAAGATCAGGCACGATCAATTCCTCAAGCTTGTCATGGGCATGACCACATGGGCGCCTGCCGACAGACAGTACCTTCTCTATCCTTATGTCATCCAGCATGGCAAGCAGTACACCTTCACCGACATATCCGGTGGCACCGGTAAGAATCGCCTTCATCGGCTTAGTACTTATGGAAGTTGTACTTCTCGCGGAGCGCAGCCTTCTCCTCCTCGGAGCGTGAGGTGAAATATGCCTTCCAACCTGGGCAGAAGTTGATGTGCCAGCGCCAGAATTTACCTGCAAGAGACTTCGGATTCTTGTCATGCTTAGCCCTCATAGGGCAGGTCTCGCATGGATAGGTTTTCTTGTTTTCCATAGTATGATAGTTAATTGAGTTTCTTCAATAAGGCAAGGAGTTGAACGGCTTCCTCCTGGGTAAGAGACACGCATCCGGCCATCTTTGTCGGCACATCCTGCGCCTTTTCCCTCAGAGCCTCTCCCTTCTCGGTGATGGTGACGGTCACTACCCTCTCGTCCTTGGAGCCGCGGCAGCGCTTCACCAATCCTGCGGCTTCCATCTTCTTCAACATGGGAGTGAGGGTTCCGCTGTCAAGGCAGAGAAGATCGCCAAGTCTTCCGACCGTCACGCTCTTATGTTCCCAGAACACCATCATCGCAATATATTGCGTATATGTGAGGCCAAGCGGATCAAGGAAAGGCCTGTACTTGCGTACAATCTCCTTCGCCGCTACATACAGCGGGAAGCAGAGCTGGTTTTCAAGCTTGAGAGGATCCATTAGAGATATAAGATTTATATTGTGTGCAATTTTATTTTATGCTGCAAATATAGACAAAAAAACATAAGATGTACTATATTTGGAAAGAAAATCAGAAAAACATGAAAAGTTTACTCATCAAGGATACGACCTTCGAGGAAAGGTCACAGATAGTCAAGGAATGCCTCGGAGGAGACATAGACTGCGAAGGTGTCGACCTTTCAGATATCTACGATGACTATGTCTACGGACTGAAGGAACTCGCAGACATCAACCGGGAATTCAGTGAGCAGCACGCCGGAGAAGTAGTCGCCGGCGAAATGCCAAAGAGCAGAGGCTGCTCAATGTAAGAGTCATACTCAGCCGGTAGTCCTACCTTACGGTAACGACCGTTACCCCTGCGGTACCAGGACTCCAGGTGCACGACACAGCGAAGACTTCGTCTATCTCCTTTCTGACTGCATCACGCAGTATTCCGTCCCCTACTCCATGAACCACGATTATCCTGATGCCTCTGTACTTGAGGTTCTGGCGGATTATCCTCCTGAAATATTCCATCTGAAAAGGTAGTTCGAAGCCCTTGGGAGCATCGAAACCTCCTGGTATGCGCTCGATATGGAGATCAAGTGTGATCTCGCTCGGGACAGCAGCGACAGCTTTCTTCGGCTTCTCCTTAACGGGCTTTGCAGAGCCGGCACGGCGCATCAGTTCCCTATCTTCATTCGGGTCATTGACGATGAAGTCATTCAAGCCCGCGGTGAAGATGAGCCCGTCTATCTCGATGTCGACATGATCCTTATGGACATGGCGGAGTATTCCCCTATCATTAGAATCCATCAAGGTAACAGTACATCCCGGACGCAGCCCTGACTTCTGCGGCATTGGCGCAGCGACCTTGACTTTCTTCTTCTCGACTACAGGGGCAACGACCCTTGTCTCCTTTTCCAATTCTTTCCTAAGCCCCTTCAGCTCCCGGAAATCCTTCATGCTTCCCATAGCCTAGATCTTAATGTGTCCGTTACGTATCATTTCCTCAAGATTCTCTGCAGGTATGACGGACCTTACAGCATCCACAACGATGTTCAGCATCTTCTCATGGATGTAGTCCTTTCGTATTACAAGAGAAATCTTCCTGCCGAGGACAGGGTTGACTATCGGTCGAAGGTGCTTCTGCATACTCAGCAGGATAAGACCCTTATGCAACTCCGGCACAATGGTAAGACCGCCCATGGCGTTGACGATGTAGATAAGGGTTCCGGCCCTGCCGCCCTCATACATCTTATCGTATACGAATCGTTCCCCAGGAGCAAGCATGGAACGGTCGAACTGCCGAATACCGTCCTTCATGATCCAGATCGGATGGTCCAGCAACTTCGTCGAGGTAAGCTCCTCCTTCTGGTAGAGCTTGTTGTCAGGAGAAACATATGCAAGGAACCTCTCGTGGAACAGAGGGATCTCAAGAAGTTCCGGTGAATTGACCGGAGACACCATGATTCCCATGTCAATCTCTGCCCTCTTGAGCTTCTTGATTATGGAATCAGAAGGCAGCTCCTGTATCTGAAGGCGGATTGAATGATACTTCTTGCCGATATATGAGAACATACCCGGAGTAAGCACAGGAGACACGGTAGAGATCATTGCAATGCTCAGATTGCCGGACGCGAGTTCCTTCTCGGATTTCGTCACTTCAACCAGCTGTCGAGTCCCATATAGGATTACACTTGCCTTCTCAAGTATCTTCATACCTATTTCAGTCGGTCTTACAGGATGGGAATCGCGGTCAAAAATCTGCACATCCAGTTCTTCTTCCAATTTCTTTATCATGAGACTTAGCGTCGGCTGGGTGACTCCGCACGCATCTGCGGCCTTGCCAAAGTGCTGATATTCATTTACAGCAGTGATATATTCGAGCTGTTGGATAGTCATTTCAATAGATTTTATAAATACAAAGATAAACATAATTGGATTGATAAATGCAATTTGCCGCCATACTTTTGTACCCGTCAAACGAAAAAAGAAAGAATGAGAACCAAAATCATATTCAGATATGTCGGGCTGACGCTAGTGATGGTGGCAACGCTGATGCTCGCATCAGCAATAGCCGCAATCATGATGCACGATAAGGAAAGTCTGATACCGCTGCTGTATTCGGCATTCATCACATTCATCGTCGGCAGCTACCCTCTCATCTTCACCCACACGGGAAATCACATGTCAAAAGCCGAAGGATACCACGTCGTCGTATTCTCATGGCTCGCCGCGTGCATATTCGGAATGCTTCCCTACCTCTGTTTCGGTAAGGAATTCACAGTAGTAAATTCACTGTTCGAAAGCGTGTCCGGATTCACTACCACAGGAGCATCAATACTCAACGACATCGAAGCAGTGCCGGCCGGTCTGCTGTTCTGGAGAATGGCGACCTCATGGATAGGCGGAATCGGAATCGTAGCGGTCTTCTCGCTTTTCGTATCAAAGAGCCACGATGACAGGTCCGCACTTTCAGGTTCAGAGATTTCAAGCATAGCTACAGACCAGACCACCCGCAGAGGCAAGAACGTAGTCTATATGATGCTCATCATATACACAGCCCTCACGATGCTCTGCACGGTCTCCCTCCGATTCACCGGCATGGGTTGGTTCGATGCAGTGACGAACGCAATGTCAACCTGCAGCACCTGCGGATTCTGTATCAAGAATGCCAGCATCGCGGCATACGACAGTGCTGCATCCGAAGCAATACTCATCGTATTCATGGTCATTTCCGGCATCAGTTTCATCCAGATATATTCACTTCTCTTCACCAGGGACAGGAAATGGGCCAAATTCGAGGTCAGCGGCATATATCTTCTGATGATGGCAAGCGCAACCCTCGCACTCACGGTCAACCTCTGGCACAGCGGAAGCTATGATAGTTTCCTGTCTGCACTGCGTCCGGCAGCCTTCCAGGTCGCCTCGCTCACTACCACGACAGGCTTTGCGACAGCAGACACCAACCTCTGGCCAAACCTCGGGAAAATCATATTGATTGTCTGCTCGCTCATTTGCGGATGTTCAGGTTCAACCGCTGGTGGGATCAAGGTAGACAGGCTGATCATGGTATCCAAGAACTGCAAGAGGGAGATCTTCCGCGTCAGGCGCCCCAACGTCGTCTCCAGCATAAGGATGAACGGCAGCTGGGTAAGTGAATCGATGATACGCAGTGTCAACACCTTCATCATTCTATATGTAGGGATTCTCTTTCTCGGCACATTCATAAACATCCTCGGCGGTCTTGACATCGTCACGGCTTCATCTGCCGCCATAGCATGCATGGGCAATGTCGGACCTGGGTTCGGAGATGTCGGTTCAGTCGGCAACTACGCAGACTTCCCTGTACTTCAGAAGTGCTCCAGCATGGCTTTGATGCTGCTTGGACGTCTCGAGATCATACCAATCCTCCTTGCATTCGGAAGATGGAAGGCTTAATGGACTTGCTAATGAGTTCAATTATCTCTATATTTACTGATTGACAGCAATCAGACAGAGACATGATCCATTACGACGCAGAACTCATTGACCTCAACGACTACGAACGCTCAGGAGAAGGTGCCAACGGCGAAAGCTACAACCACCGCAGCAATCCCGATCTGATGGTCAAGATTTACAACGAGACCATGGACATCGACCTGATCTACTTCGAGCTTGAAGTGGCGAAGAAGGTGTTTGAGGCAGGAATCCCATCACCGGAACCGGGAACCTTCATCACTGACGGAAACGGTCGATACGGCATCAAGTTCAAGCGACTGACGAACAAGATCTCGTACGCACGCGCGGTGGGCAACCATCCGGAAGAGGTCGAGAAATACGCACGAATGTTCGCACAGATGTGCAGGGAGCTCCACTCCACCCACCTCAAGACAGAGGACTTCCCTTCCGTAAAGGATCAGTACCTCAAGATGCTGGCAGAGAACACCTATTGGTCAGACAAGCAGAAGGATTTCTTCAAGAACCTGATTCTCACGACTCCTGACACGGATACCGCTATACACGGAGACCTGCAGTACGGCAATCTGCTCCTCATGGACGGAAAGTCATATTTCATCGATCTCGGGGAATTCGCGACTGGACATCCGTATTTCGACCTTGGAATGACCTACGTCTGCTGTATCCTGAACGAAGAATCATTCATCCAGGAATTCTTCCATATGAGTGCAGCGACTGCCAGCCGATTCTGGGACTTCTTCGTGAACGAATACTTCGAAGGGAAGCTCAGCACAGAACAGGCGAACGAACTTCTCTACCCATATGCGATGCTGAAGGCTCTGCTGATAGAAAGGAACATGAAGGGACGCTTCGACCAATTCCACGAGCGTTTCCTTGCACACTATGGTTTTTAAGAGACAGAAATAAATGGCAAATCGACCACTTGATACGACACTAATCGACAAGGCCATGCACTTCGCCATCGATGCGCATGCCGGCACGGAGAGAAGATGTAAAGGATATCCTTATGTGATACACTGCTTCGAAGCGGCGGCCATTGCGGCCACCATGACCAATGACAAGGACGTTCTGGCGGCTGCAGCAATCCACGACACCGTCGAAGACACTTCCGTGACCATGGAAGACATCCGAAGGGAATTCGGAGACAAGGTTGCTTACATCGTATTCGTGGACACGGTAGCTGCCGAAGAAGAAGACTGGATCGCCCAGAAGAAGATCGCGATGGACAAGATCAGGAATGCCAGCCGCGACGCAAAGATCGCCGCACTCGGAGACAAGCTTTCCAACATGCGAGGGATCGCACGGGACTACAGGGCTATCGGCGACAAGGTCTGGGACATGTTCCACGCCCCGGGAGGAAAACCGGACCATATCTGGCATTACAAGGGTCTAAGGGACGCCCTGCAGGAATTGGAGGACACAGAGGCATTTAAGGAGTTCTCAAGACTGATAGACGAGGTTTTCAACGACTAGAACTTGACAGAAAGATGAAAGATTATGGACTTGATCTCCATTGCACGATGATGATGGAGGATTATTTGGAAAGGCTTCCTGTGCTGAGGAAGATACAGGAAATCGTGGTAGACAAACTCAACGAATGCGTCGAGGAAGCCGGGATCACGATTGACGGTGTCGCATCCAGGATCAAGACAGAGAAGAGCCTTGCCGGAAAACTTGCGAAGAAAGGCTACAAATACAACTCCATCGACGATATCACAGATCTTGTCGGCGCCAGAATCATCACCTTCTACACCGATGACGTGGACAAGATTTCGTCTCTCGTGGACAAGTACTTCAACGTCGACTGGGAAAACAGCGTCGACAAGAGAAAGAGCCATGAGCTCGACAGCTTCGGATACAACTCCCTGCACTATATCTGCACCATACCTGAGTGCATGTACCATGACCCTGAGCATCCTGAGATCAACACCATAAGAGTAGAGGTACAGATGAGGACTGCGCTCCAGCACGCCTGGGCTACCATCAATCATGACATAGGATACAAGACGGACATCGAGATTCCGCGTGAGCACCTAAGGAACCTGACCAGGCTCGCAGGTATGCTTGAGCTTGCAGACGAGCAGTTCAGCAACATACGAACCAGCATCAACGACTACAGGCGTCAGGTGCAGGGACTCGTGGAAGGAGGAAAGTTCGACGAGGTTCCTCTCAACGGAGACTCTTTCGCCAGCTATCTCGAACTCAATCCGTTCGACAAGCTCAACAAGAGAATAGCAGCCGTCAATCAGGCAGAGATACTTCCTGCTCCGCTCGATCACTATTTCGAGGCATTCAAGGCCTTGGGCATGAATACCCTCGGAGATCTTGACAGGCTGATCAAGGAAAACAGCGACGATGCATTCGTGCTTGCTTCGAGAATGCTCGGAAGGACAGATCTTGACATCATTTCCTCAAGCATAGGAGTCCAGAACCTCTGCTACATCAAGATCATCAAGGCTGGCATCGGTCTGATTGGAATAAAGAAATTCCTCGAGATCGTCGAGGGTCAGGTATCAGACGACCTTGAGGAAAGAGCTATGCTCATCCTCGAGGACGCCAAGGCTGTCCAGATCGGCTGTTGAGACTATAAGTCCAAGAAAGAATAACTGAACAGCTCCCTATTCAAAGTTGAACAGGGAGTTGAATCCAGTTATGGTAAAGACCTGCTTCACGCTAGGTGAAACGCCTTTCAGGGTCACATTTCCACCCTTTGCTGTTGCAGCCTTGCGAAGCGTGAGGAAAAGGCGCAGTCCAGATGATGAGATGAACTCAAGTCCGGCACAGTCAAGAACGATATTCTTGTCTGCCTTTTCAATGAGCGGCTCCATATCCTTCGCGAACTGAGTAGCGGCTAAAGTGTCCAGACGTCCCTCGAGGGTTCCGGTCACGACATTTCCGGTTTCGTTGATGATTAGATTCATATCGATAGCATTTATATATTCATTGTCAGAGTAAGCCTGTTGTGACCGTCAGGGGTCCTTTCGTAGCTTACAGTTTCCATTATCTTTCTTACGAGCATGATGCCGAGACCTCCGACAGGTCTGTCCATCGCATCAAGCGTGATATCAGGGTCCTTATGGGCGGTCGGGTCAAAAGGAACGCCCTGGTCATCGATCACGAAGACGAGCTGGTTGCCGATGAGATTGTATGAGATGTCAACAGGCATCCCCTCCTGGCCAGGATATGCGTAATTCATGACGTTCACTACAGCCTCTTCCATAGCAAGGTTGAGATTGAACAATTTGTCTTCAGGAAGATTCACCTCCTTGGCAAGCATATCGAGCCACTCGGCAAGCGTCGGAACATTCTCAATATTATTCTTGAGATGGAGCACAGGGATACCCTTGTACTCAATCGCGAGCATCGTAATGTCATCGCTCTGCTCCGCATCGCCTGCGTACTTCTTCACAGTCTCATAGACATAGTCTACGAAATCCTTCGCAGACCTTGCATTATTCGCGCGAGCATCTGCAAGAGCCTTGAGGGTCGCATCGTCTCCAAAGAGAATCTTGTTCAAGTTCTCCGCCTCTGTCACGCCGTCCGTATAGAGGAATATCGCCTCACCTTCGGCCAGGACGGCCTCTTCGCTCTCGTATTCGAAGCCTTCGAACACGCCTATCGCGATATTTACCTTTGGATTTGCAAAGTATACGTCAACGCTTCCATCAGCCTTCTTCCTCCTGACGACAGGAGAATTGTGACCGGCATTGCAATAGTCCAGATGTCCGTTCTTGAGATCGAGGACGCCAAGGAACATGGTGCAGAACATATTGTTCGGGTTGTTCTCCGCAATCGCATTGTTGAGAGAAGACACGATCTCTGCCGGATCATCGGTATGGAGCGAGATATTGCGGAAAAGAGACCTGAGGACTACCATGAACAGACTTGCAGGGACGCCCTTGCCGCTCACGTCACCGATACAGAAGAAGAATTTTCCGTCACGGATGAAGTAGTCATAGAGGTCACCTCCGACTGTCTTGGCCGGTTTCAGGAAACCATATACATCGATATCCTTTCTGTCAGGGAAAGCCGGATAGAGCTTAGGCAACATTCCCATCTGAAGATGCGATGCGATCATCAGATCACGGTCCATGACTGCCTTTGAAGTGGATATCTTCTGAATCCTCATGAATAGGAATCCGAAACAGAGCAGCATGAAGAGCATGCTGAGCGCAGCGATTACCGACGTCACGCGCTTCATGTGGGTAACACCCTTGTATATCTCGCGTATCGGGCACTCGATGGAGATGGTCCATCCGGTACGTTCAATAGGGGCGAAATAGAACATCGCTTCCCTCCTGGTGCCTTTATTCACGAGATAATGGCCGCTCTGATGCTTGGTCATCTTGTCCCTGAGGCTGTCTGAGCTCTGGTAAGCGGAATACTGGTCAATCTCGCTTATGTTCTTAAGGATATAGCTGCTGTCAGGATGCGAGATGACATTGAACTCCCTGTCAACAAGAGAGACCTCGCAGCCAGGTATAGGAGTCACCTCATCGCATTTACGACGGAAGCTGTCAGTATTGATGTCAAGCGCAAGCACTCCTATCAGCCTGTCACCTATTCCATGGAGAGGAACGCTGAAGCAGGCAACGACCTCGCCCTTGCTGGTTTCGGCGAAAGGACGGCTCCAATATGGTTTGTTTGTTTTATACGCTTCCTTATACCATTCCTTCTGATGGAAATCGTGAAGCTCTCCGAGACTGAGCCTCTCGTTATTACCACTTACGTTGGTGACATAGGCGGAAAAGCCGTATTCTCCTTTGGTATCGGTATAGAGGAAAGGCTCGAAACCGATGGCGACTCCGCAGATGTGTGGATTGGAGTTTATGAAATGCTCGAGGATATCAAATACCTCCTCCTCTGACGGAATAGAGAAAGCCTTAGGGTCTATGCTCACGAAACCCATTCCGTCATCGTCCCTTATTGTTGACGAGAACTTGCCGCTAAGAAGGGTATATGCGACATCCTCAACCCTCTGAAGCTGTCCGTCCACAAAGTTACCGACAAGGTTGACGGCCTGATTGACCATCATGTCAGTCTCTTCCTGTACTTCCTGTCTCGCAAGGTATATCGTTGAGCCGAAGCCGAAGATGAAGACTATGGTACCGACCAATATGGTGACGAAGGCAAGATTGGCAAACATGCCAAGTCTGATCTTTTTCATGGCAATTACTTCAGATGTTTGTTAACGATATTCGTGGCGAGAGTGAAACTTGTATCCAGCACGGCATAGGAAACTCTCTTGGTCTTATCAGAGCTCTCATCCCATGGAACTGAGTACTGGGTCAGCTTCTGCCTCATTGACTTGTTTCGGTCATTCCTGATGGTCTCCTCATCGCTCGGCCTATAGCCAAGACAATCATGGAGCGCAGTCTGCTTCAGGTAAGACGTCCTGACAAGGACATCAAGAAGATCCGCGGTCTGAGGATCCGCATAATCATAGCCAAGATGGTCGACCGGCCTCTGCTTCGTTACTTCGGCAAGGGCAAGGACACGTTCCTTGTCACCACGCTTCACACCTGCAAGCACAAGGAGAGTACCGATATAGTAAGTCTGTGAAGCACACTGCTCTTTTCTTCTGTGAAGCTCATCCAGGGATACTACAGGATCAAGATACCTCTCCCTGTATTTCGAGATAGAGAAATCGCTGATCCAGCATTCTTCCGCATTCTTTCCCTGGTTACGTCCTCTGATCATATCAAACCAGTAGTTGAACTGCTTGAAGGCGTCAAGGACATCGGACTTGAGTATGATCTTGGTATTGAAAACATCGCTCACGCCGCCGAACGGAACAATCTCTATTCCGCTTCCTGAGCTGTTGTATTCCTTCGCAAGTGCCTTCATCAGGCTCTCGTATTGTGTAGAATAGACCCTCACGTAGATACGCGTCATCACTGAAGGAGATGTGCGGTACTGAAGGAGATGACGATAGATATCCCTCGTGCAGTTGAGATCTTTCTCGTCATCACCGAGTGCGACACAGATACAGTTCAGCTTATTCGCAGCCTCGCGGAGCCTGTGCCAGAACTCCAATGTCCCAATCTCGATATTCAATCCCTCCACGCAGCCTGATTCCATGACTGCCGGACATGAACGGAACATCTGTCCCTTCATCTTTTCGAGATTGCGGTCGAATATCGTGATATTCTTGCGTATAGGCTTGTCATCCGCTCCGATGAATGAAGAGAATTCGTAGAAGAAACGGAACATCTCCTTGCCCGTGCTGCCGAGTCCGAGCTGCCATGCGTAGAAATCTCCCTCAACTCGGCCGCCTTTGATCGCTGACTCAGGATATGTAGTGACAGGATGAGTGTATGCGTCATGCATGAGCGAAGCCACTGCAAGTCTCGTACGATCGACGAATATGGTCTTGATCTTCCCCTTGTCGTCTCCCTTCAGGGCGATCAACTCTTCCACAGAATGCCTCTTCGCGCTCTCGCCGGCAAGGATATAGTACTTCACTGTCTTGACCTTCTCGAAATCAAGCTTGAGACCATTGATGAAAAGCTCTGCCAACGCGATGTTCTGGTCTTCGTCATCTGTGAAGAAGTGCAGATAAAGCGTGCTTGAAGACTCAAGGATGTGACGAAGTCTGGCATATTTGTTTTTGTCCCTGCGAGCCGATTCCGAGCTCACATACAGAAGCATGGCAGAATCAATCGAGTCCACGAGGCCCTCGACCGAAGTACCATGGTTGTTCATGGTGGCAGAATCTATCAGCTGGGTAACCTCAAGTTTCTCCCCCATCGAATGTTCCTTTGACTGATGAAGGAAGATGATACGGGCGTCACGGTTCGATTTTCTGATGTCCCTCGCCAAGCTCATGGAAGGAGAATTGACACCCATGAACACAAAGGTATCCTTGCGCTGTCTCTTGCATCTTATCGACTCCACCATCAGCTGGAAAGAGCTCCTCAGTCTGTAGCCGATGGTATTGAACACGAGTATGGCACTCAGGAAAAGAGCGCTGAAGTGTGTCACCGCGAATATGGTCATGTAAAGCGGGCTCTCCTTGAAGTGTTCCGAGACCTCGATGAGTTCGTTCTCAGAAAGGAACATACCCAGGGCCGCCTGCATGGAACGGAAGATCAGAGCCGGAAAACTGTGCGCCGTGCCCTCATATGAGAAGCCAAGCATGTAGATCACCACTCCCACGCTCCATATCACAAGAGCTATCTGAATCATGTGGGAGGCGACAAACTTCATCAGGCGCTTCCAGCATGAGACGATTGCGATCAACAAGACTATGAGGACAACTGTCTGAAGTGCCCAGATATGTCCATAAGTTGCAAGGGATTCAGAAAACGGCATAATAGTGTAATCTATCAAAGTCTTTGCAATTTAACGTTTTTTTTGATTACAGCAAATACATAGTCAGTCCACTTCCTCCTCTCGTCAGGATCGGCTGCGAGAGTATTCCGCTTGCTATTCGCTGAAGTTGCGGTCCAGACCGATATAGATGTCATATCCGGCATAGTCAGACTGCAGCCACTCCTTTACATCATTACGAAGTGTGATAGGATGGCTGAGCCTGAACGAATATACGATGTCGAAGGAAAGCACCCTTTCGGTATGGTCGACATGGAATCCATGCATCCCGAGGACTCCGTCAAGTCCCATCACATGCTCACGGACCTTAGCCTCCTCCATCGCAGCAGGAGTGCCGTCAGGATGGTGGGCATAGAATCCGACGGTAGTGAAGATTCCATACTCATGACGCATGATGTTCTGGATAGAGCGAGTGATCTTATGAAGATCCTTTGCACAGATGTTGTCGTCAACCTCGACATGGAGAGCACCAATCTTCTGCTCCGGGCCATAGTCATGGAGTACCACGTCGTACACTCCCCTGACGCCCTCGACCTTGCGGACCTTGGACTTGATCGAAGCGATGAGCTCAGGATCGTTTCTCTTGCCGAGAAGCTCGTTCACCGGCGACATCAGCATCTCGACGCCAGCCTTGATTATGAGACATGAGATTGCAGCCGCAAGCCAGCTGTCGATGTTCCATCCGAAAAGGAGCATAAGGATAGCCGATACTATGGTGGCAACGCTGACTATGCAGTCCATGAGGCTCTCTGTTCCGGATGAGATGAGCGAATCGCTGCTGAATTCCTGACCCTTGCGCTTGGTGTAGACGCCGAGGAAGAATTTCACGACGACCGCTGCGGCAATGATGCAGAGGCCGACGGTGGTATACTCCTGCTCTGCCGGATTGATGATGCCCTTGACGCTCTCGACGAGAGATGTGATACCGGCAAACAATATCATGGCTGAGATGATGATCGCGGTGAAATACTCGATTCTGCCATATCCGAAAGGATGTTTGTCATCTGCAGGGCGACCGGCGAGTTTCACGCCGACTATGGTGATGAGCGACGAAAGCGCGTCGGCGGTATTGTTGACGGCATCGAGCACAATGGCCATGGATCCGGACACGACTCCGACAACGGCCTTGAATGCGGCCGTGACTATGTTCGTGCCAATTCCGATATATCCAGTACGGATTATTTCATCTTGTCTATTCTTCATAAGCAGTCTGCTGTCGGGGACTTACTCCGACACAGCACAAATATAAGTAAAATAGAAAGGCCTGCGGACGTAATCACGCCGCAGGCCATGAATTATCTATAAAAATAGTTTTCTAGATACTTGAACGACTACCTGTCGCGGAAATCCCACTTGCAGTTATCGTCATTGAAGTTCCAAGGACCGAGAGCAACAGAGCTGTCACCGGTAGTGTAGAGAACAAGGCTCTCACCCTCATGACCAGGGACTGCCTTAGGCATGATACGGAAAGTACCGTCAACGTTCTGATCGATTCTCCAGAGCTGCTCAGGAGCACCTGTGAACTCAGGAACTGAGGTAAGCTCGCAGTCAGCGGTGGCAGCGAGTGCACGGTTGGTACCCTCGATGGTAATCTTGTAGTATGGCTGTCCGAGATATCCGCCATACTCACCTGCAGCTGTAACAGTCCACCTCTGGTTTGGATGGAACATGTAGTCACAGCACTGGATGTCGATATTGCCCTCAGGCCAACCTGCGATGACATCCTCAAGCTTCTGGTTCTCGAGAGCCACGAGTGGTGAGTTGTCTGCGCCAAAGCCGAACATACGGCCGGCGGTCCTCACGTAGTCAGTAGCGATCTCAAGAGCGTAACCACGTCTCTGAGACTCGATCTCGTAGGTGCCCTCCTTGAATGGATCGCCAGCGACTGGCCAATCGTTCTTCCAAAGGAGTGGGAGGATACCGATTACGAAACGTCCGCTTCTGTCGAAGTCAGCCTCGAAGTGGCAAGACATCTTCTCCACGCCTTCGTCCTCGATGGTCTGTCCGAAATGGCCAGGACCGGTGACGCGGTTTCCTGCAGAGAGAACCATCTTACCGCCACCCTGAAGCATGTCACGGCCGATGTTGTCAACATATGGTCCCTGTGGATTGCGTGAACGGCCGACAACGATGTTATAGGTAGAGTTGGTGCCGTCGCAGCAGGTTCCGTGGGTTGCGAGAAGATAATACCAGCCGTTCCTGTACATGAGAGCGGTAGCCTCGCAGTCGATAGCCACGTCAACAGCCTCGTTACCAGGCATACGGTCGCCAGTCTTAGGGTCGATCTCGACGATGCGGATGGCACCGAAGTAAGTACCGTAAGAAAGCC
>JAGHUQ010000107.1 GCA_018064725.1 Candidatus Cryptobacteroides caccocaballi | reverse complement strand
GTGCCCCGGACGAGACTCGAACTCGTACAGCCTTGCGGGCCAAGGGATTTTCTTGCTACTCTCGCTTTTGCACGAGCCATCTCGGAGAGATGTTGTAGTCTGGACTATTTCATCACCATGCTGTCGTTTAGGTGTCTTCCGTATAGTCTCTACGCCATTTACGCAATTCTGCGATTTAGTGAGCCATCGCCAACTCCCGTATCACTACGGGATAGGTTTCTGTTTGTTAGGAAGATTCTACGTCTGGGGTTTCCCTCAGCGCACTCAAATGATTCCTGGGAATCCTATAAGTCCCTCGTGTCTACCATTCCACCACCAGGGCGTGGTCGAAGCACAAAGATACTATAATAATTCTATTTTTGCCGTTCGTTTTTATTGTCATACATGAATTTAATATATAACTTTGTGTATTATAATATTTGTATGAGTAAAGCAAAATATAGTGTTGAAGATGTTCGTCAAGCGGTTGCCATTAGTAAGTCAACTGCAGGGGTGTTGAGGCAGTTGGGCCTGAAACCATTGGGCGGGAATTATAAGACAATCAATCGTATAGTGAATGAGAATAACATAGATACGAATCATTTCACTGGTAAGGGTTGGAATGTTGGTTTAAAATTTAGGCCTAATCAAGGCATGACTGCTGACGCTATCTTTAAGGAAGATTCTGCTTATAAATGCTCTTGGCGTTTACGGGAGCAGTACAAAAAGCTGTCAGGAAAGAACTATTGCGAAAGTTGTGGCCTGACGGAGTGGCGTAATCAGGCGATACCGTTGGAAATACACCATATAAATGGGAATAACAGAGATAATCGTGTTGAGAATCTACAATTGTTGTGTCCAAACTGCCATGCACAGACAAAGCATTATCGTGGTCGAGGTAAAGCTTCCGTGAAAGAGAAAGATGATTAGCCATAGGTTATTTATCTTTTTTTTATACCTTCGCAACCCCAATCCGAAAAACGAATTATTGAATCAAACGATATGAAAAAGACACTCATCCTTATGGCAGTTACCATGATCGCAGCGACAGGCTGCGGCAACGGACAGCCTGAGAGCGAGGTCGTTCCGGCTATCAATCTCGATAACCTCGACACTTCGATCGCCCCAGGCGAGAATTTCTATGACTATGCTACTCTCGGATGGAGAAGGGCAAACCCTCTCAAACCGGAGTACTCACGTTACGGTGCATTCGACGTACTCGCTGACAACAACGAGATCCGTCTCAACGAGCTCTTCAAGGGCCTTACCCAGGTCAAGGCAGCCAAGGGCAGCGACGAGCAGAAGCTCGCTGACCTCTACACCATGGGTCTTGACTCACTCCGCCTCAACGCGGAGGGCGCGGCTCCTGTGAAACCTTATCTCGCAGAGCTCGAGAGCGTGACCGACCTCGTGTCATTTGCAAAGGCATCTGGCCAGCAGGCACTCTACGGCGGTGGATCGATCTATGGTACCTATGTCGAGACCGACATGATGGACAGCAACAACCAGATTCTCTACGTCGGCGAGAGCGGACTTGCCATGCGCAACCGCGACTACTACCTCCTTCCTGAGCACGCTGCCCTCCGTGAGGGCTACAAGGCCTTCCTCGAGAAGGTGTTTACCCTCGCTGGTGAGAGCGATGCCGCCCAGAAGGCACAGGACGCGTTCGACGTGGAGATGGCCATCGCCGGTCCATACTGGTCTATGGTTCAGCAGCGCGACATCGAGGCTCAGTACAACCCGATGAGCTCTGCAGAGCTTTTCGCTGCTTATCCTAACCTCCACCTCGACGTCTTCTTCGCTGAGCTCGGAATCGCCCCTCAGCAGAAGCTCGTGGTCGAGCAGCCTTCATACTTCGCTGCAATCAACAAGATGTTCACCGACGCTGATGCTGCGAAGCTCCGTCACTACCTTCAGGCAAATGTCCTCCGTGGTGCATGCGGCGAGATCAGCGACGACTTCTACGATGTGTACTTCGACTTCTTCTCACGCCAGATGGCCGGTACCCAGGAGCAGAAGCCACGTTGGAAGAGAGCCATGTCCATTCCAAACAGCGTTCTCGGCGAGGCTGTCGGCAAGATGTATGTCGCAAAGTACTTCCCTGAGAAGGACAAGGAGCGCATGCTCCAGATCGTGAAGAACATCCAGGCATCTCTCGGCGAGCATGTCGCAGCCCTCGACTGGATGAGCGACGAGACCAAGGCCAAGGCACAGGAGAAGCTCTCAAGCTTCACCATCAAGATCGGATATCCAGACACATGGAAGGACTATTCTTCCCTCGTGATCGATCCGGAGCTCAGCTACTACGAGAACCTCCGTGCCGTATCCAAGTGGTACAACGAGGACAACCTCAAAGAACTAGGCAAGCCTGTGGACAAGGCCAAGTGGGGAATGAGCCCTCAGACCGTCAATGCATACTACAATCCTACCACCAACGAGATCTGCTTCCCTGCAGGTATACTCCAGCCTCCTTTCTACAACTCGAATGCTGATGACGCTGTCAACTACGGTGCCATCGGCGTCGTGATCAGCCATGAGATGACCCACGGCTTTGACGACCAGGGCCGCCTCTTCGACAAGGACGGAAACATGAACAACTGGTGGACGGCAGAGGACGCCGCTGCATTTGAGGCACGCGCCCAGAAGCTCGTGGAGCAGTTCAATGAGGTTGAGGTTCTCCCGGGCATGAAGGCAAACGGCGAAGCTACCCTCGGCGAGAACATCGCTGACCACGGCGGACTCCGCATCGCATACACCGCGATGGAGAACTCATGGAACGGCAAGCACCCTGAGCCTGTCGACGGCTTCACTGCAGAGCAGCGCTTCTACCTTGCTTATGCGACCCTCTGGGCACAGAACATCACTGACCAGGAGATTACCCGCCGCACCCTCACAGACGTGCACTCGCTCGGATGCAACCGTGTTAACGTGTCTGTACGCAACCTCGACACCTTCTTCAAGGCGTTCGACATCAAGGAGGGTGACGCGATGTTCCGCCCTGAGGAGGAGCGCGTGACTATCTGGTAAGATGCGCAGTGTAGACAGCATGCCCCTCGGGGCAGCTGCGATAGCTGCGGGAGTGAATAAAGGAGGCAGACCAAAATGGTCCGCCTCCTTTATTATTTCTGCGTAAATGTGCTAAATTTGTGCATCATGAAGATACGCGAACTCGATACTCTGTCATTCCTGTACGACCCAGACCATTTCTCCTGGCTCAGGAGACATGTTCTCAATCATGTGTGCAAGAAAGAGATTCGCACGGCGATGAGGTCCGGAGCTAAGGTGGTCGTTGCAAACGGCAAGGTCGCCGAAGAGCTTCATCGCTACTATCGTGTCCCTTACGATAGGATTTCGATCCTCTAGTCTTCTTCGATGCTGGTCCTCAGGTTGCCCTGATATCTCATAGGTGACTTGTAGGCATTGTTGCAGTCTATAGAAGCAGTTCCGTTGTCCCAGATCTCGATTGTCACCTCCCACTTGTCGCTGCCGGATTCCGCGTCGAAGCGTATCCTTGTCGGGGTGTCCTTTTTCCTCTGTCCGCTGACCTTTGGCTTGATAGGGTAGTCCTCGAACTCGATTCCTGAAGGGCCGCCGAATGAAGCGATGGTGCTGGTGCCTCTGAAAGGAAGATACGAGGTTACCTTCCCGTCACGTATCTCAAGGAAATATTCTCCGAATGTCTGGATTGCCGGACCGACCATGGGAAGGACAGTGCTTACATCAATCCTGAAATCCATGTCCGATACGCTCTTGCTGACGCTCTCTGCGAGGGCCTTCTCCTCTTCAGGAGTTGTATTGTCGAAGAGGATTCCGCACGAGGCTGCGAGTATGCTGAAAACAGCGATGAAAAGTGTCTTTTTCATGATCATGATCTTTGAGTCACACAAATATAAGAAAAGCTACTG
>JAGHUQ010000086.1 GCA_018064725.1 Candidatus Cryptobacteroides caccocaballi | reverse complement strand
TGAGGGGCGAGATCGTTTGCAACGAGATTGAGCGAAGTGAGAAGTTTCACTACGCGGCTGCTGCGGTCGGTAGTGTTGCCGGATCCGTTGTATGCGTCAGTATGGATACCCGTAGCCTTAAGCACGGAACCGGAAGCGACCTGACTGGAGAGAGTATTGACCCTCTGGTTGAGCTGCTCGTTCTTCGCCTTGCTCTCGGCTGCATCCTTGCGGGCAGCTGCAGCCTCGGCGGTAAGCTTCTGGTTGAGAGTATTGAGAGAGTCAATCTGAACTATGTAGTTCCTCATGATGCTTCTGAGGGTACCGAGCTCCTTCTCATACTGTCTCATCTTAGAACGATTGGTAGCCTCAGTCTTCTGAATTCTTTCGATGAGCTGGGCAACCTCCTCCTTAGAAGAGTCGAGCTGGGCATTGATTGAATCATAGTCGCTCGAGAGAGATTCGTAATCTGCCTGGAGAGCGACCATCTGCTGGGTAAGCTCTTCCTTCTCGATGTTGAGGTCGTTCACGAGTGACGACTTCTGTATCCAGATGTAAGCGAGAACTGCGGCAAGAGCCACTACTGCAGCGATGAGCGCATACATCACATTCTTGAGATTCTTTTCTTCCATAGTCTACAAAATGGTTTAGATGTGCAAAAATACGAAAATATAGGGATTTTACTATATTTGCCCAATCATCAGCAAAAATCAGGCTATTATGAAATACGCAATCCGAGCAATCAAATATTTCATCTATTTCTCAGTACTTCTGGTCATCATCCTCTTCGTACTCGTACAGATCAAGATGGTCCCTGCGGACATTCAGGAGATCTTCCGCAACGGATATGACTCGATCTGGCAGATTGCGCTCATGTTCGCAGCACTCTCTGCCGTATACCCGATGTTCGGATACGCGAAAAAGACCGCATCTGCAACAGGATCCATTCAGGAGAGGAAGGCAGAGATCAGCAAGTACATGGAGGATCGCGGATACACCCTCGCTTCAGAGGAGGACGGCGTACTGAAATTCCAGCGCAGGAACATCATCCAGCGCATCTTCCGCATGCTCGAAGACACCGTGACCATCAGCCAGGGAATGGGCGGTTTCGAATTCGAAGGCCTCAGGAGGGACATAGTGATCCTTGCCCTCGGCCTCGAGACCAGGCTCAACGGAATAAGCGAAGACTAATCCCCGTTCAGCATCTTCGCAGCAGAGCAGAGCTGCTCATAGAACTCTTCACCGAAATACCTCTCAATCGGTTCGCGCAAGAATTCGTACACGCGGATCTTCTCCCTCTTGCCCTTTGCGAAAGCATCCTTGCATATGTCCCAACGATGCAGGTTGAGCGCCCGCATGCCGTTGCGCAAGATGGACACACGAATCGGATATAGCCAGCATGAGATAGGTTTGCGGAAATCGCCCTTACCCTGGAACCACAGCCTCTCCATCGAGCAGAAGCAGTTTCCGGCCTCGTCGAAATGGCAATATGCACATTCCTCGCTGCCATCGACAAGCGGAGTCACCATGTCTCCGTCCCTGTCAATCTCGAAGAATCCCTTGGCATCCACGGCCGCACGCCCCTGAGGACGCATGATAGGAGAGAAGATAGCATAGTTCTTCTCGATTGCATCCGGCTCGCTCTCGTCCAGAGGTGCACCGCTGTCACCGATGATGCAGCAGCAGCCCTTGCACTTCTCATAGTCACAGGCGTAATATTCCGTAAGTATTTCTGACGACACAAGACAGTCGTCGATTTCGATTATTGTACTGTAATCCATATCTAATTATCTGAAGTATATTCCAACATTCCACCTTCCTGGAGCCTGCCGAAGAGCTCACGCACCCTCGATGAGCTGACCTGAGCGACCTTGTCCGAGTATTTCGTGACCATATCCCTCGACTCGAGGAAACGCACCCGCACAGCCTCCATCCAGTAATACGGAGACTTCTGGGCAATCGCTATGTTGCCGGCAAGCATCTTTTTCTCGGCATCCAGGACTGATGACGGCACGTCTTTCCTGGCCATGTCCGCCATGACGCCCCGGACAAGGCTTCTCACCCTCTGCGGGCTTTCCGCCTGAGGCATATTGTCGACAGCCCTGACCTTCACGTGGAGCACGTACTTATCCTTCGGGTCGGTGATGAAGCGTCCTTCCACCTGTGCCCAATAGCCGCTGCCGTCGAGCGATTCGACCAACGCAGCCGAGAGCAGGCGTTCAGCCACCTCCGCGGTCATGGAATTCTCTCCGGACAGGAAATAATCGCATGAATACAGAGCCTGGAAGAGTATCGTATCGTCATCGTCGTCCAGTTCCGCTGATTGCGGCAGGTTATTCCTAGCCCTTGCCGGAGCGCTCATGTCAAATCCTCCGACGAGCTGAGAAATGGTCTTCTGTACCGAATAGTCCGTGCGGTCGCCGATCAGGACGAGCGGGCCGCCGGACGGAGCGCCAAGCTCCGGCATGCTCGCGAAGACGAGCTGCAGCGACTTGAAGAGAAGCTGCAGGCGGGACGCATCCGCCCAGCCATCGATGCTTATGCCCCGGGACGATGTGTTGAATCCCAAGGACACGCCGTTCGCAGCGAGCAGATTGAGGAAATAGTCCCCCAGATACTGCCCTATTGCCATGTCGGTAACTGACGGAGCCTTCTCCTCGGCACCACGCAGCAGCCATGAGAAATAGAACAGCCCGTCCGTCGGCATCTTCTTGTATATTATGTTCAGACCGTTCGAATAGGTCCACGAATTACCACCCGTGAGCAAATCCTTTTTCATGGACGGCTCCTTCATCCTCTTCTTCTGCAAGGACGGGAATCCGAGAGTATCCGCATAATTGAGGTCCATGATCCGTCCCCTCCTTCCGCTATCCTTTACGACCACGCGCAAGGAATCCGCATCAAGACCATCGGGGGCGCCATCAAGCACGACCTCCAGATAGCCCTCCTTTGCCATCCCGGTCGTGGACATATTGAAGAAATCAAGTCTCTCCTGGTCGGGCTGCACCCTGCCGCGATAGAACTCGACCTGCGTCTTCCTGGTCGCAAGGCTGGCGTTGTACAGTACCGAATTCACGCATTTCTCCACATACTCGGCATTGCTTAGCGGCAAGTGTGCGAGTGCCCATTCCTCCGCGGCCATCTTCCTGTATGCCCATTCGTACTGACCGAGCGTCACACTTCCTCCCACGACCTCATCCAGGACGGAAGCGACGATACCCGCCACGGCCTCCGCGTCCTCCTTTTCGACCTCCACGGAAAGCATATACATATCATCGCCCACATGCGCATCAGACCTGAGGCCACTATAGGCGAGAGAACGGCACTGTATGCCGGCGAGCCGAAGTTCCCTCCTGACGGAAGACTCCAGGATGATTCCCAAGATTGACTCGAACTGGTCAGCCATCACGTTCACGACGGTATTGTTGTTCTCAAGTTCCGAGGCAGGGAGATGATAGGTGAACCTCAGCCGCGTCACATCTCCATGATCCGATACCGTATATACACCGTCCTCAATGCGTCTCCACTCATATTCAGGAGCCTCCGGCGAGGCCTTGTGCAACGAAATGGAATCAGATAGCATCATCAGCTTTGGCAGCAAGGCCTTCCTGTCTATATCCCCGGCTATGATCAGAGTCTGACCGCTCGTACCGCAAGAGGATTCCGATTCCGCCGCATACTTCATGATACGGAAAGCCGCCGAGAGCAGGGAGTCGACACATCCTGTTCCGGAAATGAACGGACAATTTCGGAAATCATACCTGAGATTGTTGTCTATATGTCGGACATAACCATCATTTCCGGGGCCGATTCCAAAGCTTGAAAGAAGCCTTGTTGGTATTTCGCTTTCAGTTTGGCACGTTCTCTGCAATATACTCACGTCAGCAAGACCTTTGACCGACTGATTGGCGACGAGGATATACCCTATCCCGGAAGGAAGGGTACCCCTGGAGACCGCCGGATCTTCAGCCAGACGCGGGAACTCAGTCTGGGCGAAGACGTTCCAGACGAGCAAGGTCAGCAGAAAAGTGACTGAATATTTTTTACAAACACCCATAACATTGGTTAGTTAAACACAAAAATAACAAGAATTTTTTTGCTATATTTGCAATCTACGTGCTAGAGTAGCTTGAAAGACAATTTAATTTTTACTTAAGGATATGAAAAAGATTTTTGCAATTGCAGTAGCAATGTTGTGCGCTGCATTTACAGTATCTGCCCAGGACATGGCAGAGGCTACCGAAACAGCTAAGGCTGCTAACGAGGCACTCCAGGCTGGAGACAACCAGACCGCACTCGCACAGTTCAAGTCGGCTCTCGAGATGGCAGAGATGTGTGGCGGCGAAGGAATGGAACTTGCTGAGACATGTAAGGGCATCATCCCTAAGATTCTCCTTTCTATGAGCAAGGCTGACGTCAAGGCTAAGAACTACGACGGCGCCATCGCAACTCTCAAGGAGACCATCGAGGCCGCAAAGGCATACGCTGCAGCAAGCGTGACTGAGGACGCGGAGGAGCTCCTCGGACAGGTTTACAACCAGAGGGCTGGCGAACTCCTCAACAGCAAGGATTTCGCAGGTGCAGCAGCAGCTTACAAGGACATCATCGCTTCTGAGCCTACCAACGGTATGGCACAGCTCCGTCTCGGTATGGCACTCACCCAGCTCGGCAACACCGAGGAGGCTATCGCAGCTTACGAGGCAGCTATCGCAAACGGTCAGGAGAAGAACGCTGCAAAGCAGCTCTCTACCATCTACCTCAAGGCAGCTCAGGCATCTCTCAAGGCTAACAAGTTCGCTGACGCAATCGCAGAGTGCGAGAAGTCTAACTCATACGTTGAGTCTGCAAACGCTTACAAGATCGCTGCAAGCGCTGCTACCAAGCTCAAGGACAACGCAAAGGCTCTCGGTTTCTACGAGAAGTACCTCGAGGTTTCTCCTGACGCAAAGGACGCTAACGCAATCATGTTCACCGTCGCAGCTCTCGCTCAGCAGGCTGGTGACAAGGCTAAGGCTAAGGAGTTCTACTCAAAGGTCGTTACCGACGCTCAGTTCGGTGTACAGGCTAAGCAGCAGCTTGACGCTCTCAACAAATAATGAAAGACCTTGAACTTCTTGCTCCGGCAAGAAACGCTGACATCGGCATCGCAGCAATAGACTGCGGTGCCGATGCTGTGTATATTGCCGGCCCGCATTTCGGAGCACGTCAGGCTGCAGGCAACGACATATCCGAGATACGCAGGCTTTGCGGATATGCCGCAAAGTTCGGAGCAAGGGTGTTCGTCACGGTCAACACGATAATCTACGAAGACGAGCTTCCGCAGGCAAAGGAGATGATACGGCAGACTGTAGAGGCCGGAGTCGATGCTCTGATCGTCCAGGACCTTGCCGTCATACGTCTCGTGGAAGAGCTGGTCGCCGAGGGAATGAGGAAGATTACGCTTCACGCCTCAACCCAGAGTGCCATTCTGAATCCGGAAAGGGCAGAGTTCCTGGCATCGCTGGGATATGCCCGTCTCATACTCGAGCGCGAACTCTCGCTCGCGCAGATCAGGGAGATAGCCTCGGCTGCCCCTCAATGCGAAATAGAGTTCTTCGTACACGGCGCGCTCTGCGTATGCTACAGCGGTCAGTGTTACATGTCAGAAGCCATCAGCGGACGAAGCGCCAACCGCGGAGCATGCATACAGGCATGCCGCTCCCGCTACGACCTTGTCGATGCGGCAGGAAAGGTCCTCGTGAAGGACAAGGCACTGCTCTCTCTCAAGGACTATAATCTCAGGAACAGGCTGTCGGACCTCGCCGAGGCCGGCGTCAGCTCCTTCAAGATAGAGGGCAGACTGAAGAATGAATCCTACGTCAGGAACGTGGTCAGAGACTATTCGATGGCACTTGATCAGATTGTGGCTGCCCATCCCGACAGATACCGCAGAGCCTCATTCGGAAAAGTCACAAAGAGTTTCGCACCTGCATTGGACAAGACCTTCAACCGAGGATACACTGAGCTGTATATAGACGGAGTGAAAGGCAAATGGGCATCCATGGACGCAGCGAAGGGCATGGGAGAAGAGATCGGGAAAATCATTTCCGTGAAGCAGGACCTCCGCAGAGGATCCGCCGTCATTGAGGTTGAATGCCCGGCAGCATGTAAGCTGAACAACGGTGACGGATTCTCGTTCGTCGCCGGTACCGGAGATGTCATCGGTTTCAGGGGCGACGTCTGCGAGAACCTCCACAAGAGCGCAAGGATAATCTGCAAGCCGTGCGAGTATCTATATAAAGGTGCGAAGATATTCCGAAATCTCGACTCTGCATTCGAGAAGGAAATCATGCGAAACCCAGGAACGAGGATGATGGGGGTAGGCCTGGATGTTTCCGTGGAGATGGACCGTATCCAGGTGGCAGCAGTTACCGAGGACGGGCGAAGGGTCGAGAAGGACTTCATGACCGCAGCAACCGAGCAGGCAACGAACACCGAGCGACTCGAAAGCATGGTACGCAGCCAGCTCACCAAGAACAGCGGAATATACGAGTTCTCTGTTTCCAGCCTCGAATTCCTCGACTATCCCATGGTCAGCAGCGCATTCCTGAACAGTATCAGGAGAAGCCTGTCAGAAGCCCTGGAGCAGGTTCCCGTGAACGCAAGGGCGCTTGCAGAAGGCAGCAGGGCCGTGAACATCCCGCAATGTGCCAAGACCAGCTACAAGAACAACATTGCCAACCACATCGCGGCGCAGACATACCTGGAAGCCGGGGCTGCAGGCATCGAAGAGGCCTATGAAATTGCCCATCAGAAGGGTGCTGAGCTCATGCGTACACGCTACTGCATCAGACATGAACTCGGAATCTGCCCGAAGCAGGGAGCAGCACCGAAGGCCATGCAGCCGCTGTTCCTCTTGAACAACGGCCGCCGCTTTGCACTTGGATTCGACTGCCGCAACTGTGAGATGACAGTCAGCGAAGCCTAGCATCCGTCAGTATTTCATTATCTCGAAAGTCATGTCGATATCCCCGAAATGGCCAGTCTTGCCGTTGTTCGCCGTAAGGTAATTATACGTCAGCTGACCACGCCAGACTATGTCATCCCTGCTGTTCAGAGGTATCTCTATATCGAATCCATAGCTCTTGGACTGCACCTTGACGGTCGCGCTGCATGACCACGTAGTGCGAGATCCGCCATCGTCCTCGATCACCATCATTGCGGCACGCTCAAGCTGCGGAGTCCAGCTGGACACAAGGACGGCATTGAAATCTCTCGGCTCACCCACGTCGCGTCTGCGTACCACTATCATGAAGTCCGTAATCTGCGGGCTATAGAGCCTCAGCTCAGCTTCAGTGCTTGCGACGAACTCCTCGACAGCTCCGATCTTCACGAAGAACTCACTGGCCCCGGCAAACCATGTATCGTATTGCCTCTTCATCGTGAAGTCTTTCAGGAGCAAGGCACTGCCCTCAGTGGAAACGCTGACCGCCTTGGTCGCATCCCTGATGCAGGAGGCCATAGGTACCTTGGGATTGATGATGATGTTGCCTCCGCCGTTGCCCCACGCAGGGTCATTCTTCCTCAGCAGTTCAAGGGAGGTGAAATCGCTGTCGTCGTTCCTGTTCACGACCCACACAGGACGGCTTTTGGCCACATCCTCCGTAACGATGATTTCCCGGACAACCCTGGAACCATCTTCATCCTCCACTATCTCATAGCCGACATTAGCCTCCGACCCATCCTCGGGATCATAGGTGATGACAGGAGCGCTCGTCCAATCCCACTGATCCGAATATGGCCAGTATATCTGGATATCGGAATCCGAGAGTGCATCCATATATGCGTCCACGCTCGCCCCGCCAAGCAGATCCCGGCCACCAGCCTTAGTAGACACATGATTCTCCAAAGCTCCGCGGAAAAGATCCCTCAAAGGGGTTTCATAACTGCCGGACTGGGACTTGGTCTGCAGTCCCATGGAAGCTGCACGACGGGCTGAAGGACGTGATTCCATAGGCACGACCGGCGCGCTCATCCTTCTCGTAGGAGTGCTGTTGGTTCCAACTCCCGCTCCCGGGTCCCGAAAAAGGTCCTGCATGGTGTATTCCTCATCATAGCCATTGTCCGTCGACCCGCTGACAGCATCGAATACCTCCCCCATCTGTCCTTCACCCAGCGGGATTTCGGACAGCAGCATGGCAACATCTCCCAATCTGACCACAGGGGTCTTTTCTCCATTGTGCCGGTCTGGGCCGTCGACCCGTTCACATGCCAGGGTAAATGTGGCCGCGACTATGGCGGCCAGCCAAAACATACTAGTTCTCATTGCAAAATCATTTCTGCAAAGTGAACCATTATTATCCGTTTGCGGAATCTGTCAACGGATAAATGAAGAAAACGCAACTCTGAGTATCTCAGAGACTATCTCTGGAAGAAAACATGGCGGGATTTTCCGGAAAAATCGACGATGGTGCGCACATTTCTGAAGCCGGCTTCGCGGAAAAGTGACTCCACTTCCGGTCCGAATGCCTCGTTGATCTCGACTATTCCGAAAGGAGAAGGAGGATCGAGAGGAGTGCTGCAGCTGACAAGGTCGAAGCCGTAAGAAGGAGCGAGCATGACGGATGCGATCTTCGCGAGAGCGCGATAGAATACCAGGGGGTCCCCGTCCGACACGAAAAGTGCAAGTTCGGGTTCATGCTCGAGCACATTCTTTCTCATCTGCGACCTCTCGCTGTCCCTCACATACGGAGGGTTGCTCAGCAGGACATCGTAGCTTGACGGAACCCTGAGCCCGGCAGAAGATGCTGACTTTGAAAAAAACCCAGGGAAATTGTCCGAAAGGACATCAGCCTTGACGAAGTTCGGATGATTCTGACATACCGCCTGCGAAGATGCGACCGCAAGCGCCTCGTCAGAGATATCGACGGCACAGACTTCAGAGACCGGAAGCTCCGCAGCGACGGACCACGCGATGCAACCCGAACCGGTACAAAGATCCAGGACGCGAGGAGCATGTCCGTACGGCCTGTCCATACGTCTGATCTGAGCGATAGCCTCATGGACAAGAAGTTCAGTCTCGGGACGTGGGATCAGGACAGCCGGCGACACGGAATAGCGATGTCCGTAGAAATCGGCATGGCCGAGGACATACTGCAGAGGCTCGCCTGAGCACAGACGCCCGATGTCCGAGGCCAGTTCCGCCTCACGCGCAGCTGGGATCTCGCAAAGAGGCTCGAGGATGTGCTGGAGCTTCGAGAAGCCAAGCTTGTCCTCGCAGAGTATCGACACGATAGAAGCCGCCTCGGATGCCGGATAAAGGGCTTCCAAGGCGGTTCTGGATCTTGATATGAAATCCTTGAGGAGCAAGGCTCTATCTGTTCTCGATGATCTGGGTCAGGAAATCGGACATGGAGATTCCCGCAGTACGCACCATCTTAGGAACGAGGGATGCGGCTGTCATGCCCGGAATCGTATTGATTTCGAGGAAATACACCTCCTTTGCGGGAGTAAGGATGAAGTCTATCCTGACACATCCGCTGCAGTCCATCCTCCTGTATATCTTCCTGGCCGCTTCCTGAAGTGTCTGGGCGTCCGAGTCTGGAATCCTTGCAGGGCAGATTTCCTGGCTCTTGCCGTTGTACTTGGCGTCGTAGTCAAAGAATTCGTTCTCAGATACGATCTCTATGACAGGAAGCGCAACTACGTCCTCGCCATTTGCATACACGCCGACCTGCAATTCCTGACCGTCTATCGCCTCCTCACAGAGGAGAGTCTTACCCTCGGAGAAGGCAAGCTTCACAGCGTCATCGAAATCCTCAATCTTCTTGACCTTGGTCACTCCGAAGCTCGATCCGCTGTCGGTAGGCTTAACGAACATAGGCAGTCCGAGCGTCTCCACGGCCTTCTGCGCAAGACCCTCGTTCATCTCGCCCTTGCGGACGAAAAGATCCTTCGCGCATTTGACGAAGTCAACGTCCTTGAGATAGCTCTTGCAAGAGAACTTGTCGAACGTGATGGCTGAGACGAACGCCGAGCAGCTGCTGAATGGGACGCCAAGCATCTCGAGATAACCCTGCATCAGACCATTCTCTCCAGGAGTGCCGTGCTGCATTATATATGCGTAGTCAAATTTAACCTTGCTGCCATCGATCATGACGGAGAAGTCATTCTTCTCGATAGCTGGGCGGGCATTTTCCGGATACTCCACCCTCTCCTGACCTATCATGCGATATGCGACGAGCTCCCACTTTCCGAAACGAGCAAAAATCTCGTACACATCATATCTGCTGCCATCAATCTGCGAAGCGGTAAACTGACCGCTCCTGCATGAAACCTCCCACTCTGAGGAGTCACTTCCGTAAATTACTGCTATTTTGCTGTAGCTCATTCTTAATGTCATTAGAAGAACATTGATTCATCCACGTCGTCCACGACCTCTCCGGCACCTTCTCCAGGGCCCATCGCATCCATGTTCATGTTCGATGGTCTGATGAACGCATCGCTCGATGACACGCCAAGGGTGCCGTCAGCGATGACCTTCTTCATGAACAGTCCCCAGATAGGAAGAGCGGCATTGGAACCGCCACCGAGGGCGATGGACTCGAAATGTACCTGACGATCCTCAGCACCAGCCCATACACCGGCGGTGAGGGTAGGCGTATAGCCGATGAACCAACCGTCCGAGTTGTCATTCGTGGTACCGGTCTTGCCGGCAATCTCACCGGTAAGTCCATAGGTGCTGCGAAGTCGTCCGGCGGTACCACCATCCACGACGCCACGCATCATCTGCACCATGGTATATGCGACCGTCTCGTTGAGAGGCTGTCTCTTGCTCTTTGTGAATTCGCTGAGGGTATTACCCATGTTGTCCTCTATCCTGGTCACGAAGATAGGCTCGCAGTACAGACCTCCTGAAGGGAAGGTGTTGTACGCCGCAACCATCTCGTAAATGCTGACCTCGGCCGAACCGACGCAGATCGAAGGAACAGGGTCGATGTGGCAGGAGATACCCATCTCCCTCATCAGGCTCAGCATGGCATTAGGACCGGAGGTGAACCATGGATCACCGGCGCAGAGCGCCTTCATTATCGAAGCCGCGATATTGTTCGAACTGATTTGAAGACCCTTCCTCATGGTAAGAGGACGGCCCTTGTATTCTTCCTTGTCGGTAGTCTTCGGAGTCCATACCTGTCCGTCAGGGAAGGCGAACGAAACGGAGTTGTTCATGAACTCGGTCTCAGGAGTCATACCGCTCATCAAGCCGGTGGTGTAGAGGAAAGGCTTGATGGTGGATCCGACCTGACGGCGTGACTGACTGATGTTGTCGAACTTGAAGTACCTGTAGTTAGGACCTCCGACATAAGCCTTGACATGGCCGGTCTGCGGCTCGATAGCCATGAACGCCGCACGAAGATGGGACTTGTAGTAGCGGATGGAGTCGTCCGGAGTCATGAGGGTGTCGCAATAGCCCTTCTTGTTCCACGAGAATACGCGCATGTTCACCGGCTCAGAGAACGACTTGTAGATCTCGGAATCAGAAGCTCCGCTGTTCTTCATGTTGCGGTAACGGTCGCTGTAGCGGCGTGCGTTCTTCATGATGCGCTCGATGGTCTCCTGGTCAATGTCATTGGAGAACGGAGCATTCCTCTTGCTGCGGAGATCACGCCAGAAACTCTTCTGGAGGCTCTTTCCGAGATGTTCTGCAACAGCCTCCTCGGCGTACTTCTGCATCTTGTAGTTGATGGTCGTATAGATGCGGAGTCCGTCCCTGTCGAGGTCATAGGAACTTCCGTCTGCCTTCTTGTTCTTGTTGAGCCATCCGTAGAGAGCGTCCTTTTCCCACTTGAGCGAGTCCGCAGAATACTCCTCCGGATAGGTATACTGGGATTTCTTAGGCTTTTCCGCCCTCATGTACCTGCGGAGCATGTCCCTGAAATATGGGGCATAGCCGGAGTTGTGATCCTGCACCTGATATGAAAGCGAGATAGGCACGTTCTGGATGGAATCGCGCTGAGCCTTGGTGAGGAAATCAGCCTTCTCCATCTGCGAGATAACGAAATTCCTGCGGACAAGGGCCTTGTCTGGATTGAGCGCAGGGTTGTAGCGGGTAGGCTTGTTGACCATACCCACGAGCATCGCACTCTCCTCGACATTCAGCTCCGACGGATTCTTCGCGAAGAAGGTCTGAGCCGCAGCCTTGACGCCATAGGCACCGCTGCCGAAGAAGATGGAATTGAGATACATGGTCATGATCTCATCCTTGGTATAGTTCCTCTCGAGCTTCACCGCGGTGATCCACTCCTTGAGCTTGATCCATACCATCTTCACCTTCGACATTCCCGGAATCCGGCTCCTTACATCAGCTCTCGGATAGAGGGTCTTGGCAAGCTGCTGGGTCACGGTACTACCGCCTCCCTGACTTGAATCACTCATGAGGAGAGTCTTCACGAGCACACGGCCGAGACTCTTGAAATCTATGCCGGAATGGTTGTAGAAACGGGCGTCCTCGGTAGCGACAGTCGCCTGCACGAGGTATGGCGAAAGCTCCGCGTAAGTGACATATGACCTGTTCTCGATATGGAATGTCGTAAGAATCTCACCACCCTCGGCAATTACCTGAGTAGCGAGTTTGCTGTCCGGATGCTCCAGTTCTTCGAAGGATGGGATGTCGGCAAAAGCCCATACCATCATAAGTAATATGATGACTGCCGCGATGGGCAGCAGAAGCAATGCCCAAAACCATTTTATGATGCGTTTCTGTGTCGTTTCTTTCATCGTTCCACGAATTGTGTCAAAATGCAAAATTAACAACAAAATTTGGAAAGTTACCTTAAAAGTACCTTACTTTGCAGCGTGTTACAAAAATTAGGTATGGAGGGAAATCTTGTAATTGTGGAGTCTCCCGGCAAGGTAGGCACCATTCAGAAGTTCCTCGGAGAAGGCTTCGTCGTAAAGTCGAGCATCGGTCACATCCGCGATCTCCAGGAAAACGAAATCAGCATAGACATCAATGACGGATTCAAGCCGAAATACGTCATTCCAAGCGATAAGAAGAAGGTAGTTGCCGATCTCAAGAAAGCTGCAGAGTCTGCCCAGACAGTATGGCTCGCATCCGATGAAGACCGTGAAGGAGAGGCCATTTCATGGCACCTTTTCGAGACGCTCGGTCTCAAGAAGGACAACACCAAGCGTATCGTTTTCCACGAAATCACCAAGTCTGCAATATTGAACGCCCTCGAGAATCCGAGGGAGATAGACATGAACCTGGTAAACGCCCAGCAGGCACGCCGCGTGCTTGACAGGCTCGTGGGCTTCGAGCTATCACCTGTGCTCTGGAGAAAGATACAGCCGAAGCTTTCGGCAGGACGAGTACAGTCCGTGGCACTTCGTCTGATCGTGGACAGGGAGCGCGAGATTCTCAACTTCGAGAGAGAGCAGTATTATAAGGTGGAAGCTACCTTCCATCCGGAAGGTACTGCAGAGGGAGTGACCGTCAGTGCCACCCTCGACAAGAAATTCCCGGACATCGAGACTGCACGTCAGTTCCTTCAGGACAGCATCGGGGCAGAATTCTCCATCTCGAGCGTGGACAAGAAGGAAGGCAACCGCTATCCGGCGCCTCCATTCACCACATCTACCCTCCAGCAGGAGGCTTCACGCAAGCTCCACATATCTGTCGGCACCACGATGAGCGTGGCCCAGCGCCTCTATGAGGCCGGACTCATAACTTACATGCGTACCGACTCGACGAACCTTTCCGGACTTGCGATCAACACAGCCAAGCAGTTCATCAGCGACAATTACGGCGAGGAGTATTCGAAGCCACGCCAGTACAAGACGTCGGCAAAGGGTGCTCAGGAGGCCCACGAGGCCATCCGCCCTACCTATATCGACAGGACATCCATCGAGGGAACCCCTCAGGAGAAGAAGCTTTACGACCTCATCTGGAAGAGGACGGTAGCATCTCAGATGGTAGATGCAAAGGTGCTCAAGACAGATATCAGGATCAGTTCTTCAACCAGGCCTGAGAAATTCGCCGTACAGGCGATGCAGGTGCTCTTCGACGGTTTCCTCAAGCTCTACATGGAGAGTACTGACGACGAGCAGTCAGAGGACGAGGTCATCCTCCCGGAGCTCGCGATAGGAGCAAGGATGGAGGAAAAAGGAATCAAGGCAGACTGCAAGTTCACCGCCCCTTCCCCTCGATACTCAGAGGCCACCCTCGTCAAGAAGCTTGAAGAGCTCGAGATAGGACGTCCATCCACCTATGCCACCATCATCTCCACCCTCACAAAGGCACGCGGATACGTGACCAAGGGCGATAAGGAGGGCAGCAAGGTGGCGGTTGAGAATCTCGTTCTCAAGAACGGCAAGGTCAGCACCGCCCACAAGCAGGAGAGCGTCGGAGCCGAGAAAGGAAGGCTCATCCCTCAGGAGATCGGAATGATAGTCACAGACTACCTCACAGAGCATTTCGGATCCGTCCTCGACTATGGCTTCACGGCAAACGTGGAGCAGGATTTCGATAAGATCGCAGCCGGTGAGATGGCTTGGAACTCAATCATCTCCGAGTTCTATGCGCCGTTCCATCATGACGTTGAGACCGTACTCAACAACAGGGAGTACAACAGAGTCCAGAGAGAAATCGGAATCGATCCTTCTGACGGCCAGATGATAATCGCGAAGTTCGGTCAGTTCGGTCCTTTCGTACAGAAGGGCGAAGGTGAAAACAGGGTTTTCGCAAGCCTCGCACCAGGCCAGCTCATCGAAAGCATAACTCTCGAAGAGGCCATCAAGCTCTTCTCGCTCCCGAGGACTGTCGGCCAGCACGAAGGCATCGACATCATCTGCCTCAAGGGACGTTTCGGCCCATACATCAAGTACGGAGACAGGAACATCAGCCTTCCTAAGGGCAAGAACCCTGTCACCATCACGCTCGAAGAGTGCGTGGAGCTCGTGTCCGAGAACCTCAGCAAGCCAGCCCAGGACATCATACTCGAATTCCCTGGAGACATAAAGGTCATCAACGGAGCTTACGGCCCATATATCAAGTGCAACGGTAAAAATTATAAGCTACCTAAGGGCACTGAGGCCGCAACTCTCACTGAGGAAGAGTGCAAGGCTATTATCAGGGACTCCGCTCCGACATCACGAAAGGGCAGGAGAAGATAGCAAAACATCCAAAATACTTGCATTTTAGGATATTAATGTATAGATTCGCATCCTACTTTTTACAAATTGTAAGATAATTTAGACATGACATCCTATTCACTTGATCAGACCGACCAGAAAATCCTTGGCCTCTTAGTCAAGAATGCGCGTATGCCATTCCTCGAGATTGCTCGTGAGTGTGGCGTGTCTGGAGCTGCCATACATCAGAGAGTCAAGAAGTTAGAATCGAACGGAGTTATCACCGGCTCGAGGCTTCTCGTGAAACCTCAGGCACTCGGACTAAACGTATGTGCATATGTAAGCGTAGCTCTTGCAGAAGCGAACAAATACCCTCAGGTAATCGATGCCTTCAAGAAGATTCCAGAGATCGTTGAATGCCATTTCGTGACAGGACGATATGCTCTCCTCGTCAAGCTCTACTGCTTCAACCATGACCACCTCATGGAAATTCTCCTGAACACCATCCAGAAGATTCCGTACGTTCAGTCTACAGAGACACAGATCTCACTTGACCAGGCTATCGAGCGTCAGGTTTGGGTAAAGGGATACCAGAGCACCAGCTTCCAGTCAAGCGTTCAGGACGAGATTGCAGAAGACTAGGTCGTCAGGAGTGGTCACCTTGATGTTGTACCTCTCCCCCGGAACATAAGAAACAGCTTCACCGGCCGCCTCCACCACGGATGCATCGTCGGTGAAGCTTGTCTTATACGGCTGGAGGTAAGCCGCCTTGAGCACCTCCGAGTGGAAAATCTGAGGAGTCTGGACAGAACGCAGATTTGACCTGTCCACATACTCGCCGGCAAGGGTCTTTATCGTGTCGACGACAGGGACGGAAGGGACTACGGCAGGACGGGTCTCGGCTGACGTGAAGAGGTCTCGGATCAGCTTCGGCGACACAAGCGGGCGCACGCCGTCGTGAATCGCGACGAGAGCACCTTCCGGAACCTTCTCCAGGCCGTTCCTGACAGAGTGGAAACGGGTTATCCCACCCTCCACGAGAGTCTGTCTGCAATTGAAGTTGTGCTCGTAGCAATACTTCTTCCACACGTCGATATGGTCCTTCGGAAGGACGGTCACGACATTTATGTCGGGGTACGCCTCGAGGAATTTCTGAATGGTCACATGGAGTATCGCGCGACCCCCGATTTCAAGGAACTGCTTGGGGCATGAGGCACCCATTCTCGTACCGCTTCCGCCGGCCATCACGATGAGGTATTTTTTTCTTTCCATGTGCATGTTTATTTTAGGCGAATTTACCTTTTTTTTCGTAATTTTGGCCGATTATTAACCGACTTACAGAAAATGGCATTTTCATTTTTGACACAAGAGCTCGCAATCGACCTCGGGACCGCGAATACGGTCATCTTCCAGAATGACCAGATCGTGCTTGACGAGCCGAGCATCGTTGCGCTCGATACAAGCTCAGGCAAATGTCTTGCACTGGGCCAGAGGGCCAAGATGATGCACGAGAGAACCAATCCGGGCATCAAGACAGTCCGCCCTCTAAAGGATGGCGTGATTGCTGACTTCAACGCTGCCGAGATGATGATCAGAGGCTTCATCAAGCAGGTGAACAGCAAGCACAAGTCCATCTTCAACCCGAACCTCAAGATCGTCGTCGGCATCCCTTCAGGAAGTACTGAGGTGGAGATCCGTGCGGTCCGTGACTCAACCGAGCACGCCGGCGGCCGCGACGTATATCTCATCTTCGAGCCTATGGCAGCAGCCCTCGGTATCGGCCTCGACGTCGAGGCACCTAAGGGCAACATGGTAGTGGACATCGGAGGTGGTACCACCGAGATCGCAGTCATCTCGCTCGGCGGCATCGTCGTACAGGACAGTATCCGTACCGCAGGTGACGCCCTCACCAAGGACATCCAGGAGTATCTCCGCCAACAGCACAACATCAAGGTCGGTGAAATCACCGCCGAGAAGATCAAGCTTGCAGTGGGTGCGGTAATCCCTGACCTCGACGTCGAGCCGGAACCATACACCGTAAGGGGTCCTAACCTTATGACCGCTCACCCTGTGGAGGCAAAGATCAGCTACCAGGAGATCGCACACTGCCTCGACAAGACAGTCGTGAAGATCGAGAACGCCGTCATCCACGCACTTGAGCAGACCCCACCTGAGCTCTACGCCGACATCGTGGAGAACGGTATCTTCCTCTCAGGCGGCGGTGCCCTCCTCCGCGGACTTGACAAGAGGCTCACCGAGAAGGTAAACATTCCGTTCCACGTAGCCGAGGACCCGCTCAGGGCCGTTGCCCGCGGAACTTGTCTCGCACTTAAGAACACTGCCAACTACTCATTCCTGATGAGATAGGATGGCAAAGAAGAAAAACATAGGATCAATAATTTTCAGCGCGGCTATCTTCATTGTCTTGGAGATAGCTGCGTTGAATATGCTCTCACATAACGGAGAGCTCCAGAACAACTGGCTCGCACGCAGCTCGCATGCGATCAATGCCGCTGTCTGGGGCACCAGCGAACGCATCTCGCACTATTTCTCGCTCAAGAGAGAGAACGAGGACCTCGCGATGGAGAATTACCATCTTCTCCAGGAACTCAGGAAATACCAGGACCTTGAGGTCGAGATGGAGTACGGTGACGTTGAGACCATCAGGAACTTCACCTACATCCACTCGAGCATCATCAAGCACAGCACCAACAAGCAGCACAACTACATGATTCTCGACAAAGGTGCGGACGACGGCATCAGGAACGGTTCCGGAGTCATCACCGCGAACGGGACCATCGGCGTCGTGCATGCGACCAGCAGGCACTATTCCTACGTCATGACCTTCAACAACAAGGACATGGTCATCAGTGCACGCATCGGAAAGGAAGGCGCGGTGGGACCTCTCACATGGGACGGAATCACCACCAGAGGTGCCATGCTTCGCGAGATTCCGCACAACACCCCTTTCGAAGAGGGAGACACCGTATACACCAGCGGATTCTCCGCTCTGTTCCCTGCCGACCTCCCGCTCGGCACCGTGGGATCGAACAGGATCGTGAACGGAGCATCATACGAGATCAAGGTCAAGCTTTTCGAAGACCTTGCAAACGTACGTTATGTGACCGTCGTCATCAACAACGAGATGGACGAGATAAGAGAGCTTGAGGAGGAGGCAACGAATGAAGACTAACGTAAACTCATGGGCACTGTACCTGCTCTTCATGGCAGTACAGCTTGTGATGACGAACTACCTTCACCTGAGCCAGTTCGTCACCCTCTCCATACTTCCTGCGCTGATCATGTGCCTGCCGCTGAGCTTCGCGCCATGGGTGGCCATGCTGTTCGCCTTCGCGACCGGCCTCACAGTGGACTTCTTCGCGGAAGGGGTGATCGGCCTCAACACCGTCGCCCTTCTTCCGGTGGCAGCCATCAGGTTGCCCGTCATCTCCCTTGTGATCGGAAGTGACGCAATCGAAAGGGGCATGGACTTCAACTTCAAGAAGAACGGCCCGGCCAAGGTCACGATGGTGACTTTCATACCGCTGTTTGTTTTCCTTTTCATCTACATAGCTGCCGACGGCGCCGGAATGAGACCGTTCTGGTTCAACTGTGCAAGGTTCGCAGCCTCGCTTGCAGTTGACCTCTTCCTCTGCCTGATGGTGGTCAAGACGCTCAACCCGGACGACAGGAGGTAGCAGATGAAGATAGAACGTCAGACCCGCCTTGTCATCGGACTATGCGCATTCGCGCTGATCCTGATCATCCGCCTGTTCTACATACAGCTCGTGGACAGAAGCTATCGTGACCTCTCCAAGGCCAATGCGATGGTCCATGTGCCTATCTACCCGACCCGAGGTCTCATCAAGGACAGAAACGGCAAGATCCTCGTCGGAAACAAGGTCTGCTATGACATACTCGTAACCCCTATCGAGATCAAGCACCAATTCGACACGACCACCTTCTGCAACATATTCGGTGTGTCGCGAGAATTCATGAGGGACAAGTTCAAGGAGTACAGGATGTACAGGAAGAGGATAGGCTACCAGTCCCTCATCCTCATCAAGCAGGTAGAGCCGGAGACATACATGAAGTTCGCCGAAGTCGCCATGAACTTCCCGGGATTCCGCGGCCAGGCACGAACCATCCGCCAGTACCCATACAATGCCGGAGGAAACCTCCTCGGATACGTAAGCGAGGTTGACAGGGACTACATTGACAAGCATCCCGGCGAATACCGCTCAGGAGACTACGCCGGAAAGACCGGCATCGAGGCAGCCCGAGAGGAAGACCTCAGGGGAATAAAGGGAGACCAGATCTATCTCCGTAACAACAGGAACCAGATCGAGACCAGATACATGGACGGAGAGATGGACGTAGAGGCTGTGCCGGGACACGACATCGTGACCACCATCGACGCCGAGCTCCAGAACTTCGGTCAGCAGCTGATGGACGGAAAGGTCGGATCGCTCGTGGCGATAGAGCCGAAGACCGGAGAGATCCTCACCCTCGTATCCAGTCCGGGTATCGACGTGGACCAACTCGCCGACATAGGCAAGCACTACTCCGAGATAGTCAAGAACCCGTACAAGCCGATGTTTAACCGTGCGGTGCAGGCATCCTACCCTCCGGGATCGGTGTTCAAGCTCGTCAACGGACTCATCGGACTGCAGGAGGGCGTCCTCACTCCTGAGACCATGTACCCATGCTCGATGGGATACCACTACGGCAGCAAGAACAAGCTCGGCTGCCACGCCCACAAGTCGCCCATCAACATGGAGGAATCCATCATGATGTCCTGCAACGCATACTACTGCTATGTGCTCAGGAGCATCATCGAGAACAAGAAATACGACTCCATCGAGGAAGCCTTCAACAAGTGGAACGAGTATGTCCACAGCTTTGGCTTCGGAGAGAAGCTCGGCAGCGACTTCCCATCCGAACTCGGAGGAAACATCCCTACCGCAGAGCTCTACAACCGCAGGTACGGCCGCAACCACTGGAGGGCGAACACCATCATCTCCCTCTCCATCGGACAGGGCGAGATCGGATGTACCCCTCTCCACCTCGCAAACCTCTGTGCAACCATCGCGAACCGCGGATACTACTACATCCCCCATATCATCAAGAGCTCCGAAGGCATAGAGATCGACGAGAAGTACACGGAGAAGCACTACACAATGGTCGACACCACCAACTTCAAGAAGGTGATCAAGGGTATGTGGCGCGCGGTGAACAGCGGTGCCGGTGCTGGAGGAACGGCATGGGTCGCCCATATTCCCGGCATCGACGTATGCGGAAAGACAGGTACGGCGCAGGTGCCTCGCGGAAAGGACAATTCCGTATTCATCTGCTTCGCGCCTATGGACGACCCGCAGATCGCAGTGGCTGCATACGTGGAGCACGGAGGATTCGGTGCGACCTACGCGGCGCCTATCGCGTCACTGCTGGTGGAGAAGTACCTCACGGGAGAGATAGCGCCGGGTGCGAGGGCCGACCTCGCGCACAGAATGATTACAAGCAAGCTCATAGGAACAAGATAGCATGATCCAGGGAGACAACAAAGGACGCGGATTCGTCAAGACGGTGGACTGGTCGCTGATAATCACCTACCTGATACTGGTGTTCATCGGCTGGCTCAACGTGTACTCATCCTCGTACGATCCCGATGTCAGCATACTCAGCTGGGCAAGCCGAAGCGGAAAGCAGCTCGTCTGGATACTCACCGGACTGGGCATAGGCTCGCTCATCCTCTTCGTCATACCGCCCCGAATATACGAAGGACTGGCGATACCGGTCTACCTGCTTACCCTGGGTGCCCTCATCGCCGTCATCTTCCTCGGAACGGAGGTCAACGGCTCGAAATCGTGGTTCCAGCTAGGTCCTGTCAGCTTCCAGCCCGCGGAGATATCGAAGATCTCCACCTCGCTGATGCTGTCGGCATTCATGAGCCGGTACTCATACAGGATGAAGAACACCAAGGACTTCCTCCTCACCGTGCTGATACTGGTCGTGCCCATGCTCATCATCCTGCTGGAGAACGAGACCGGTTCGATGCTCGTGTATGTCGGATTCATCTTCATGCTCTACCGTGAAGGCCTCACCGGATGGCTCATCTTCCTTATCGGAATGGTCATCCTGATGTTCATCATGACCCTCACGATGTCGCCGTTCGCGTCGATATTGACCGCAACCATAGTGATGACGCTCTGCAACGAGATACGTGCAGGAAAGCTCAAGAAGTGGTTCCTTCTCTACTTTCCTATCGCCATCGCCCTGATAGTCTACTCGTCCATCTGGAACAAGGCAGCGACACCGGACCCGGAAGGCGTGATTTCCGATACGCTCCTTCTCAAGATCAAGCCGATCTACGTCCTCGGAACACTGCTTGTGCCGCTCGGAATCGCATATCTCGTGAAAGGATTCAGGGAAGTACGATGGTTCAGGGTTTTCTCCATCGGCGCCCTCATTGCCGGAGTCATGATGACCTTCTCCGTGCAGTTCATCTTCGACAGCGTGCTCAAGGACCACCAGAGAAAGCGAATCGAAGTGCTTCTAGGAATGACCGAGGACCCTGCAGGAGTGGGATACAACGTCAGACAGTCGATGATCGCCATAGGCTCGGGGGGACTCTTCGGAAAGGGCTTCCTCCAGGGAACGCAGACCACCTACGGTTTCGTGCCCGAGCAGAGCACCGACTTCATCTTCTGCACCGTCGGGGAGGAATGGGGCTTCCTCGGCTCCACCGCCGTCGTGCTCCTGTACGCATTCCTCATATGGAGGATAATGAAGGCAGCGGAAGGCAGCCGCGAGAACTTCACCCGAATATACGGATACTGCGTCGCCAGCTGTATCTTCATGCACCTGATAATCAACATCGGCATGACAATTGGACTCATGCCGGTCATCGGAATCCCGTTGCCGCTGCTCAGCTATGGAGGCTCGTCCCTGTGGACCTTCACGACGATGCTGTTCATTTTCATAGCACTGGTAAGGAACGAAGGAAGGTATTTCTAGGATGAGAATAAAGCTTCATATCCGCGCAATCATTGCAGCCGCAGCCGTCCTCGCAGCAGCCTGGACAGGACCCGGCGCATACGCGCAGAGAATTTCGCTGACCCTCAACCTTGCAGAATTACGGGACTCCATCAACGCAGAAAGCACGCGCATATTCGACGAGACGATGACCGAGCTCAGGGATTCGGACCTCGTCGCACGGGACAGGCTGATCGCAAGGATGGGCGAACTGACGAAGTTCCGTTCCATCTACGACCCCAGCAGCGGAAGCTACCTCGGTGACCTCGCGGCAGACATTGCGAAGGAGCATCTCGGGAAGCCTTACGTGTGGGGCGCAGAAGGTCCAAGCGCCTTCGACTGCTCAGGATTCATGATGTATGTCTACAGGCAGGTCGGAGTGAAGCTCCCGAGGACATCGAGAGAACAGTTCAAAGTCGGCGAGAGCATCGACATCCCTGACCTTAAGAAGGGTGACCTGGTATTCTGGAGCGGCCCGAGAGGCACTGTCGGGGCATCCATCGGCCATGTCGGGATGATAGTGGACGTGGACTACGAGAGGGGTTACTTCTCCTTCATCCACGCAAACAGCACAAAGCAGGGAGTCAGCATCTCCCGCAGCGATGAAAGATATTTTCTCCTCCACTACAAAGGTGCGAGAAGGATCATACCATTAGACAAATAGAGAACAAAAGATATGTCAAGTCAGATCAGAAACGCAGAACTCTGGCCGGATGGCCAGCTTAAGATAGAATGGGTCAAGGACCACATGCCTCTCCTCAACGGCCTTGAGGAACAATTCAAGGAAGAACTCCCCTTCAAGGGCCTCAAGGTGGCGCTCTCAGTCCATCTCGAGGCAAAGACCGCATACCTCTGCAAGGTACTCGCGGCAGGCGGAGCGGAGATGTATGTGACCGGCAGCAACCCGCTCTCCACCCAGGACGACATCGCGGCTGCGCTCGTTCATGACGGGCTCAACGTGTTCGCATGGTACGACGCCACTCCGGAAGAGTACGAAGCCCACTGCAGGAAGGTGATTGAGATCGGTCCCAACGTCATCATCGACGACGGCGGCGACCTCGTGAACATGATCCACAGCGAGTTCCCGGAGCTTCTCCCTAACGTCATCGGAGGCTGCGAGGAGACCACTACCGGCATCCTCAGACTCATCCAGAGGAACGACGCCGGCAAGCTCATGTTCCCTATGATGCTCGTCAACAACGCAGAGTGCAAGCATTTCTTTGACAACAGATACGGCACCGGACAGTCCGTATGGGACGGAATCAACAGGACCACCAACCTCATCGTCGCAGGCAAGACGGTGGTTGTCGCAGGCTACGGATGGTGCGGCAAGGGTGTCGCCATGCGCGCCAAGGGTCTCGGAGCCGAGGTCGTAGTCACCGAAGTCAACCCGGTCAGGGCGATGGAGGCCGTGATGGACGGCTTCAAGGTGATGAAGATGCGCCAGGCTGCAGCCTTGGGTGACATTTTCGTGACCGTCACCGGATGCGACGGAGTCATCACGAAGGACGATTTCCTCGCCATGAAGGACGGGGCCATCTGCTGCAACGCCGGCCACTTCGACTGCGAGGTTGACGTTGCCGGTCTCAAGGCCATGGCTGTCGAGGTCAAGCCCGCCAGGAAGAACATCACCAACTATGTGCTCGAAGGGGGCAAGAAGATCTACATCATCGCAGAAGGACGCCTCGTAAACCTCGCCGCAGGTGACGGACATCCAGCCGAGATCATGGACATGTCATTCGCCATCCAGGCTCTCAGCGCCCGCTACCTCGTCCAGCACAAGGACGACATCTGCAGGGAGGTCGGAAAGATGGTCAACGAGATCCCTGCCGAGATCGACGAGGCCGTCGCAAGACGCAAACTCGCCGCATGGGGCT
>JAGHUQ010000162.1 GCA_018064725.1 Candidatus Cryptobacteroides caccocaballi | reverse complement strand
ACCGTAAACCAAAGACTCGTTGAATCATTGTACCAATTATTCTTGTCAGCCCATGCTGCTTTATCTGATGCGACCTGATCTTGTAGATCCTTATTGTCCCAAAGCTCATAATGGTGATAAAGCTCCCACGCCGCGTATCCTTCAAGTTCAGTTTCACTGAGCCAATATTCTTCAGAACGTTCAGGAGTCGTATAATACTTAGAATACCAGACTTTCTGCATAAGAGCCTCCATTCCGGCGAAAGATTCCTCTGCAGCATCATAGTTCCTGCTGAGTATGTCGAAACGCTCATATCCCTGGCCATGATACTGCATTACTTCAGCTGCCATGCACGCATTGGTAAAGTTGGTCATCACGGTTCCGAAAGATGCCTTGTCGATATCGTCTGCCACAGTGACCACAAGCTCATTTTCAAGGAACTCAACCACACAGTTCTTAGTGCCGTCAGCAAGCATCCAATGGAAAGACTGAGCATCGCCTTCGAATGGATAATTGTATGGATCATACCAGTTTACACTCATGATCTTCTGAATTGCATCATCTACGGATACGGCATTGTCGAGAACGAAGCGAGTAAGGCACAGAGTAGGATATTTCTTGTCCGAGGACTTATTGGTGAATGCCGCTCCAAGACCCCACTCGTGGTATCTCCATTTCTCCGAATCAAGAGAAGTCTCCCCTGTCGGCACCACGTTCACGCCAATGTACACACCCTTCTCATTGATTCCGTCGCTGGTCCTCAATGGTAGATACTCATAGATTGAATCATATCTGCCATCAGCGGCCAGTTCCCTGCTGAATTCACGGCTGCAGCCCACGACTCCTACGGAAGCAAGCCTCTTGCCATTGGCATTGACCTTGATGATCGCTGACGCATTCCTGTTTATATAATAATCAAGGTTACGTCCTATATAATCACCTTTCCTGACCTCCGAGCATGCTGGAGCGTCCTTGGGAGGAAGATGCCTGCTGTAATACTCAACACCCGCCTCGAAATCATAATCGTCGTATTCTATACCAAACAGATTATCCTCAATTATGGTATTCGCCCTTTTCTGTCCCTTTTCGCAGGAAACAGACAAAACCGACAGCGCCGCTGTCAAAATGATGAATCTCCTGATATTAAGCTTCATAATTCAAATTGGTTAATCTCTGTCCAAAAGTACGGGGAATTTCTGTCTGAAAGCATTCATACTATCCATGTCAATCTGCCCGACCAATGCGCTGACTTCACCGTATGGACATTGCTCTGCGCTGCCATACGGATCGATGAACGCAGTTCCGCCGCAATATTCGCAGCTAGGATCTGATCCGACCCTATTCACACCTAAGACGTAGCATTGGTTCTCGATAGCCCTAGCCTTAAGCAATGCGCTCCATGCATCGACCCTCGGTGTCGGCCATGATGCCACATATATGATCGCGTCATAATCTTCGTTGCTTCGCGCCCATTTCGGGAATCTCAGATCATAACATACAAGCAGCAGAAACCTTACCCCACGCCACTCGACGACAACACGTTCGTTACCGGCAGTATATCTATGGTGCTCGCCTCCATAAGTAAATAGATGATGCTTGTCGTAGAACACAAATTCACCACCCGGCTTCACGAAGAAGAAACGGTTCCTGTACGAACCGTCCTGACAGTGCACGGCAACGCTGCCGGCAATAGCCGCATCCGTACTGTCTGCCATGGATTTCATCCATTCAAGACTCTGGCAAGTCGTATCGAATTCTTCAGCTATGCCTTCCGGCTGAGTCGCAAAGCCTGTGCTCCACATTTCAGGGAGGACATAAAGGTCTGGCTTACAACCCTTTGCTGCATCATAAGCCTCCCGGATGGCCACATCAAAAGCTTGGGCATTGGATTCCGGACTCGCCCATTTCAGGTCTGCCTGTAAGAGAACTACATTCATAAATAACTATATCACAACCATTTACATCAAGGAATCATATTCGAAATCCTGCTTCATCCTATAAGCAAGACCTGTCATTACTGCTACGATCTCCCCTCTCTGGTTAGTAAGCTTGATGTCGCAGTACGGCAGTCTGTGATGGTCCAGTATCTCCGTGCACTCCGCTACGAGAATGTCACCCAACTGGGCGGATTTGAGCAGGGTTATCGTATTCGATATGCCGAGGGTCATAATGCCACGGCTGTTGGCGACAGCTGCGAATGCAAGGTCTGCAAGGGTATAGAAAACTCCACCCTGGCACACTCCTGCCCCGTTCAGGTGCTGCTCCCCTACGGTCAGCTCTGCTCTTGCATAGCCTTCCCTGCTCTCCGTGAGGCAGGCCCCGGTCATCTTCGCGAAGTGGTCGCCTTCATTAAGTTTGTCCTTAAGCGTCATGATCTTCCTTGAATTGTCTCATTCTCTCCTCAAGCACAGGATAGAGTTCCTCACGCATCCTGGACGTGCAGGCACGAACACCCTGCTGCAGGCTTCCCGTCGTGTCTAGGTTAATACTTGACACGCCGTAACAAATAAGCTCCCTGACGAGTTCTGAGCCGCTCATTCCCGGATACGAAAGCGAGAAGAAGAAGCCGTCGCCGATTTCCTCGTTCACATCCTTAGGATATGTAATCGTGAATCCGTTGTCGCAGAAGATCTTCTTCATCTTCTTGGCACGAATTGCATATTCCTTAGTGTCCTCGACGAAATTGATCTTACCCTCGCAAGATAGCCTCAGCATCTCTGCATAACCATACTGGGTCGTTGCCGTCGCACCGCTGGTAATCATATACTGAATTGAAGCAGTGAACGTCGCACCGAATATTCCGCTGTCATGATAGCGCTCGACGAATGCCGGGAAATGCCTTTCGAAAAGCTTGTCGCTGATGCATACGAGTGCCATACGCTGTCCTGCATAGCTGAAGATCTTGCTGGACGAGAGCATGAGTATATAATTGTCCGTATATCGGGCGACGGTACGGACGAATGGGGCCTTGTATGGATGCGAAAGATCCCTGCGGCTCTCCATCGCAAAGTATGCAAGGTCTTCCATTACGATTGCGTCGTACTTGGTCGCAAGCTCACCAATGATGGCAAGCTCATCTTCTTCGAGCGAGATCCACGCAGGGTTGTTAGGGTTCGAGTATACGATGGCGGCAATGTCCCCTGACTTGAGCTCATCCTCAAGCTTGGCCCTCAGAGCCTCGCCTCTGTATGGGAATATGTCGAACTCCTTCCATGAGATGCCGAGCACGCGCAGCTGGCTCTTCTGGATCGGGAAACCAGGATCGATGAAGAGCACCTTATCCTTGGACGGATCGCGCTGGCAGCATGCTATGAAGGCTCCGAAAGACCCGGCGACCGAACCTACGGTAGGGACGCATGAACGTGGGCTTACGTCTATGTCCATGAATGCCTTGACGAAATCGCTCGCGGCCTTCTTGAGATCCGGGACTCCGGCGGCAGCAGGATACTGAGATCCGATTCCACTGTCAAGAGCCCTCTTCTCAGCCTCAATTCCATATCTGTTCGCAGGAAGTCCCGGGCTTCCCTGATCCATGCGGATGAATGGGATGCCCGTCTTCTGCTCGAGGTACTGCGCCATCAACAGCGTCTCCCCTATGGTCGCATGGGAAATATCTGCGACATTGCTTGCGCTGGCAGCCTCCGCCACCAGCGCGTCACTGAAAATCTTCATTTCTAGTCCTTGAAATTACGCTTATCGAGAACATGTTTAGCCTTACCCTCAGAACGAGCTATGGCTCCCGGAGGGAGGATATGGATGTTAGGCTTGATTCCGACGAGACTCACGATCCTGTCGAAGAGCGGCTTCATGAAAGGCATCTGCTTGGCAGGGTCATAGCTGAAATACTCGAGACGAAGCTCGACGTCGAGATCGAATGTATCCTCGTTGCTGACACGGTCCACGGTGATGAAATAATAAGGCTGGAAAGCAGGGAACTCGGTAAGGACGGTCTCGATCTGAGATGGGAACACGTTCACGCCGCGGATGATGAGCATATCGTCCGAACGACCCATGATCCTGTCCATCCTGACTGCTGTACGTCCGCACTCGCATGGCTCATAGATGAGTCGGGTAAGGTCACGCGTGCGGTAGCGGAGAATAGGCATCGCCTCCTTGCAGAGAGAAGTGAAGACAAGCTCACCGAACTCTCCCGGAGCACAAGGCTCGAGAGTCTCAGGGTTGATGATCTCAGGATAGAACATATCTTCCCAGAGATGTGTACCGTTATGGCACTCGCACTCGCCGCCGACACCTGGACCGCTCATCTCCGTGAGACCATAGATGTCGAATGCCTTGATGTGGAGCTTCTCCTCAAGTTCCTTGCGCATTCCCTCAGTCCATGGCTCAGCACCGAAGAATCCGACGCGGAGCTTCATCTTGTCAATGGATACCTTGTCACTTACATGGATGGCCTCAGCGAGGCGCAGTGCATATGAAGGGGTGCATGCAAGGACTGTGGAACCGAAATCCTGCATGAGCATGATCTGCTTCTCAGTGTTACCTGCCGAAGTAGGAAGCTGAACTGCGCCGAGCTTTCCTGCACCGTCATGGGCACCGAGGCCTCCGGTGAAGAGTCCGTAGCCGTAGCTGACCTGGACGATGTCACCAGGACCCACGTCGCCGGCTGCCATCACACGTGCAACACCCTCGGACCAATTGTCGATATCGTTCTTGGTATATGTGTCAACGACAGGCTTTCCTGTAGTACCGCTTGAAGCATGGATTCGTACGACCTCAGACTGAGGTACAGCCTGAAGACCGAACGGATACTCATCTCTAAGGTCAATCTTAGTGGTGAAAGGAAGCTTTGAGATATCGTCGATGGACTTGATGTCGTCCGGAGTCACTCCGATCTCATCCATTTTCCTTCTGTAGAACGGAACCTTCTCGTAACATGTCTTGACGGTCTTGATGAGTCTTTCGGACTGGAGTCTGCGCATGTCCTCACGCGACATGCACTCGATTGCGGGATTGTGTATCATATGGTTAGTAGATTATTTGCTTTTGGTAGAACTTACGCCAGCGTCGAAAGCCTTGAGGTTCGCATTGACCACCTCATCTCCTTTCCTGGCGAATACGACTGCAATTGCATCGCGTAGCTGCTCAACGCTGAGGATGCCGATATATGGAGCTGCCATACCCAGGAGCACCATGTTCGCGCCACGCGGATTTCCGACCTCCATGGCGACGGACTCGATGTCCAGCATGACGACAGATGGAAGAGACTCCAGCTCTGCCTTGAGCTGGCTTTCATCCGGATAGTTCGGTATATTGACGAACGGTTTGCTGCTGGTGACCACGGTTCCGTCCGGAGCCAGATACTCAAGATATCGCAATGCCTCCATAGGTTCCATGCTGATTACGACATCAGTCTTGCCCAGCGGTATGAGATCTGACCAGATCGTGTCGGTGGAGAGCCTCAGGTTGCTCTGAACGTCACCTCCCCTCTGGCTCATTCCATGAACCTCTGCCTGCTTCAGATTGAGTCCGGCCTTGGTTGCGGCCTCGCCTATTATGGTCGCGATGCTGAGGATACCTTGTCCTCCTACACCGCAAAGTATGATGTCCTTCTTCATTACTTCTTGTTTTTCCTGGCTTCACGGAGATGTCGCTGCAAGGTCTGCATGCACTCCCTTCGAGGGATGATTACGGATACGCCTTCGTATTCTATCTCCTCCTTTATCACCCTGGTGATCTCAGGCATGTTCTTAGGAAGCGGAACAACCACCCTGACATGGGCTGGGTCCACTCCGAGTCCCACGCAGATGGCCTCGTACTTGTTTGTACCGGCGCTGTCCTGACCACCTGTCATGCCAGTGGTGAGATTATCTGAAATGACGACGGTGATATTGCTCTTGTCGTTGACTGCGTCAAGAAGTCCGGTCATGCCGCTATGCGTGAAGGTAGAGTCGCCTATCACGGCCACAGACGGGAAGAAACCGGCATCGGCAGCGCCTTTCGCCATTGTTATGGATGCGCCCATGTCCACGCAGCTCGAGAGCGCACGGAACGGAGGAAGAGCACCAAGCGTATAGCAACCGATATCGCCGAAGATCCTATAGTCAGGATATCCGGCAAGCACCTCGTTGAGAGCAGCATAAACATCCCTGTGGCCACAGCCCTGACAGAGCTGCGGAGGCCTTCCTGCCATGTTCTTAGCCTTCTCGAAAGAAGGACCAGCCGGCTTGCCGAGAGCGATGGCGACGCAGTCAGGAGTCAGTTCTCCTGTCCTTGGAAGGTCGCCAGTGAGGCGTCCCCTGACAGGATATCCTGCACCGACCAGAGCCTTGACGGCCTTCTCAACCACAGGCTGTCCGTCCTCAGCGACGAGCAAGGCGTCATTTTCCTGAGCAAGTTTCATGACCTGATCCTCTGGCAGTGGATACTGGCTGATCTTCAGCACGTTCACATCGTCGCCCGCAACCTCCTTGACATAATTGTATGCGATGCCGCACGCAATCACTCCTATCCTGGGCGCAGTTGCCGATTTTTCACATCTGTTATATAAGGATGCATCCGCCGCCTTCTTCATCTCAGGCTGCTTTGCGATGAGCTCTACGTATTTCCTTCTTGCGTTACCCGGAAGAAGAACCCAGCTGTCACGGGTCACATTAAGCGGATTCTCAGCCTTCGGCTCGCCCACCTCGACAGCTGCACGGCTGTGTGCAAGCCTGGTCACGATACGCAGCATCACAGGCTCCTTCAGACTCTCCGAAAGCTGAAAGGCGTCAGCCATCATGTCGTATGCTTCCTGCTGGTTGCTCGGTTCGAACACAGGAATCATCGCGAAGTCAGCATAGAATCGGCTGTCCTGCTCATTCTGAGAAGAATGCATCGAAGGATCATCGGCAGCAAGGACCACCAGACCGCCGTTTACTCCGGTGATCGCACTGTTGACGAATGCATCTGCACAGACATTCATGCCTACATGCTTCATGCATACCAGCGCACGCTTGCCGGCATAGCTCATGCCCAACGCGGCCTCCATGGCTGTCTTCTCGTTGGTACACCACCTGCTGTGGATGCCTCGTTCCTTTGCCAAAGGGTTATTCTGAATGAATTCAGTGATTTCTGTAGAAGGGGTTCCCGGATAAGCATATACACCGCTTAATCCGGCATATATGGCACCGATGGCGACGGCTTCATCGCCTAAAAGAAGTTTCTTTCCCATATCGAGTCTTATGTGGTAAACTGGATCCTTCCACGATCTTGGGGAGCGGAAGGTCAAAGTCCAACAAAACTACCTAAAAAAAACCGCAAAAGCAATTGTTGACAGTCATGTTGAAAAAAATCACAAAATCTCTGAAATGAGGAGAAAATTTTCGTACCTTTGCCTAGTTTTGGAACTATACAAATTATACAATATGAAGTCAAATCTCAAGAAGGTTCTCCTCCTAGGATCCGGTGCGCTCAAGATCGGACAGGCCGGCGAATTTGATTATTCCGGCTCTCAGGCACTCAAAGCCCTTCGTGAAGAGGGTATCAAGTCAGTCCTCATCAATCCTAACATCGCAACAATCCAGACATCTGAAGGCATTGCTGACAAGGTCTATTTCCTTCCAGTAACGCCTTATTTTGTAACTGAAGTAATCAAGAAAGAACGTCCTGACGGCATCCTCCTCGCATGGGGTGGTCAGACCGGACTCAACTGCGGAACCGAGCTTTACATGAACGGTACATTCGAGAAGTACGGTGTTCAGGTTCTCGGAACAAGCGTTGAAGCCATCATGGATACAGAGGATCGCGACCGTTTCGTGAAGAGACTTCATGAGGCAGACCTCAAGGTTCCTGTCAGCGAGGCCTGCGAGACCATGGACGCAGCAGTTGCAGCAGCACGCCGCATCGGCTACCCTATCATGATCCGTTCGGCATACGCTCTCGGCGGCCTTGGTTCTGGTGTCTGCCCAGATGAGAAGACCTTCACTGAAATCGCTGAATCAGCATTTACCTTCGCTCCTCAGGTTCTCGTCGAGGAGTCTCTGAAGGGTTGGAAGGAAATCGAGTTCGAGTGCATCCGCGACGCAAATGACCATTGCTTCACCGTCGCAAGCATGGAGAACTTCGATCCGCTCGGAATCCACACCGGTGAGTCTATCGTCGTAGCACCTACCTGCTCACTCCGTGACGACCAGGTCAAGATGCTCCAGGACATCACCATCAAGTGCGTAAAGCATCTCGGAATCGTCGGCGAGTGCAACATCCAGTTCGCATTCAACGCTGACACCGATGACTATCGTATCATCGAGATCAACGCCCGCCTTTCACGAAGCTCAGCCCTCGCATCAAAGGCTACCGGTTATCCTCTCGCATTCGTGGCAGCGAAGATCGCACTCGGCTACACTCTCGACCAGATCGGTGAGATGGGTACCCCTAATTCAGCATACGTCGCTCCTTCACTCGACTACCTCATCTGCAAGATCCCTCGCTGGGACCTCACCAAGTTCAACGGTGTGAGCCGCCGCATCGGTTCAAGCATGAAGTCAGTCGGCGAGATCATGAGTATCGGACGCACCTTCGAGGAGCTCATCCAGAAGGGTCTCCGCATGATCGGACAGGGCATGCATGGTTTCGTATGCAACGACCACATCCACTTCGACAACCTCGATGACGAACTCGAGAATCCTACCGATCTCCGTATCTTCGCCATCGCACAGGCCCTCCAGGAGGGTTATACCACCGAAAGGCTCTATGAGCTCACCAAGATCGACCCTTGGTTCATCGAGAAGCTCAGGAACATCGTTGACTTCGCGAACAAGCTCAGCAACGATTACAGCACCATCGAGTCTATCCCTGCAGACGTCATGCGTCAGGCAAAGATCCTCGGATTCTCAGACTTCCAGATCGCACGCCTCGTTCTCGACAAGCATGAGGGCAACATGGAGAAGGAACTTCTCAACGTCCGTGCATACCGTAAGGGCCTCGGCATCGTTCCTGCAGTCAAGAGGATCGAGACCGTCGGCAGCGAGCATCCAGAGCTTACCAACTACCTCTATATGACTTATGCAGTCGAGGGATATGACATCAACTACTACAGCAACGAGAAGTCTGTCATCGTCCTCGGTTCAGGTGCATACCGCATCGGCAGCTCAGTTGAGTTCGACTGGTGTTCAGTGAACGCGATCCAGACTGCCCGCAAGCTCGGATACAAGTCTATCATGATCAACTACAACCCCGAGACCGTGTCTACCGACTACGACATGTGCGACCGTCTCTACTTCGATGAGCTCACCTTCGAGCGCGTCCTTGACGTCATCGAGCTCGAGAATCCTCGCGGTGTCATCGTCTCAGTGGGTGGCCAGATACCTAACAACCTCGCGATGAAGCTCCATCGCCAGAGCGTTCCTATCCTCGGAACCTCCCCTGTCAGCATCGACCGTGCGGAGAACCGCAACAAGTTCAGCGCAATGCTCGACCAGCTCGGCATCGACCAGCCTCAGTGGAGCGCCCTCACCTCTATGGAGGATGTCAAGGCATTCATCGACAAGGTAGGTTATCCAGTGCTCGTGCGTCCTTCATACGTCCTCTCCGGCGCAGCCATGAACGTATGCCATAGCGACGAAGAGCTCGTACGCTTCCTCGAGATGGCAACAGAGGTCAGCAAGGAGTATCCTGTCGTAATCTCTCAGTTCATGACCGAGACCAACGAGATCGAGTTCGACGCAGTCGCAAGGAACGGCGAAATCGTAGAGTACGCTATCAGCGAGCATATCGAGTACGCAGGTGTCCACTCAGGTGATGCAACCATGGTATTCCCTGCACAGCAGATCAGCTTCGCTACTGCACGTCAGATCAAGAAGATGAGCCGCGCAATCGCAGCAGAGCTCAACATCTCAGGTCCATTCAACATCCAGTACCTCGCAAAGGGCCGCGATGTCAAGGTGATCGAGTGTAACCTCCGCGCCAGCCGCTCATTCCCATTCGTCAGCAAGGTGCTCAAGCGCAACTTCATCGAGACCGCTACCAAGATCATGCTCGACGCTCCATACGAGAAGCCTGACAAGAGCGCATTCGACATCGACCGCATCGGTGTGAAGGCCAGCCAGTTCAGCTTTGCACGTCTCCAGAATGCCGACCCTGTACTCGGTGTCGACATGTCATCTACCGGTGAGGTAGGTTGCCTTGGTGACGATTACGAGGAGGCACTCATCAACGCTCTCATCGCAACGGGATACAACATCCCTAGCAAGGAGAAAGGCATCATGATCAGCAGCGGCGAGGCAAAGAGCAAGGTTGCACTTCTCGACGCAGCATCAATGCTCACCAAGAACGGTTACACCATCTATGCTACCGAGGGCACAGCCAAGTTCTTCAACGAGAACGGCGTTCCTGCTACCATCGTTGGATGGCCTGATGAGAACCATGCAGAGAGGGCAAACATCATGAACATGATTGCCGAGCATAAGTTCGACCTCATCATCAACATCCCTAAGAACAGGACCAAGAGGGAGCTCACCAACGGTTACCGCATCAGAAGAGCTGCAATCGACCACAACACCCCTCTTATCACCAATGCGCGCCTTGCAAGTGCCTTCATGGAGGCAATCTGCCGCAAGGGTCTTGCAGACATCCAGATCAAGAGCTGGCAGGATTACGAGTAGAATCTGTCAGAAAGAATACTTTAGAAAAGACCGTAGAGACAAGCGTCGATGCGGTCTTTTATTTTTGCGAAGTCGTCAGGATTGTTGACGAAGTCAAGGTCGTCAGCCTCGATGACGAGAAGAGGATGCTCATACTGAGCTATCCATTCCTCGTAAAGCCTGTTGAGGCCGGAAAGATACTCGAGACTTATGCTCTGCTCGTAGCCTCTGCCTCTTTTCTGTATCTGTCCGACGAGGTGAGGTACGGAGCAGCGGAGATAGATCATAAGGTCCGGAGCCTTGGTCACTGAGGTCATGGTACGGAAGATTTCCATATATGTGGCGAAGTCCCTGTCGCTGAGATTTCCCATCTCATAGTTGTTGCGGACGAACACGTTGACACCTTCATATATGGTCCTGTCCTGGATGATTGCCTGATCGCCTTCAGCGATGGCTCTGAGGTCCTCGAGACGTCTCACGAGGAAGTACATCTCCAGATTGAAGGACCACCTTGGAATATCCTTGTAGTAATCTTCGAGGTATGGGTTGTCGGAAACTGACTCGAATCTGGGAACCCATCCATATTGCTCCGCGAGCATCCTTGTAAGGCTGGTCTTGCCCGCACCAATGTTTCCAGCAACGCCAATATGCATATTTCTTGTGTTTTCGTGAATAATATACCAGTCAAAATTAGTATTTAAATGCTATTTTTGCAATTGAAATCATTGTGAACATGTCCAGGAAACATCAGGAGATAATTCTCGAAAACGTAACCATCGAAGCTGTCGCTGCGGAAGGAAAGGCGCTCGCCCATGTGGACGGAGCCGTCATCTTCGTGCAGTTTGCCGTTCCGGGTGACGTCGTCGACATAAAGGTAACGAAGAAGAAAAAGAACTACATGGAGGGATTCATCCTCCGCATGGTACAGCCTTCACCTGACAGACTCGAACCTTTCTGCAAGCATTTCGGCACATGCGGCGGCTGCAAGTGGCAGCCTCTCCCATACGAGATGCAGCTCTCAGCGAAGCAGCAGCAGGTCTACGATCAGCTCGTCAGGATAGGCCATCTTGACGTTCCCGAAATCACTCCTATCGTCGGTTCGGACCAGACTACATATTACAGGAACAAGCTTGAATTCACCTTCTCCAACAGAAGATGGATAGAAGAGGGAGAAGATCCGGATGCAATTCCAGAGAAGGAGCGTCAGGGTCTTGGTTTCCATGTCGGAAGATTCTTCGACAAAGTACTCGACATCGAGCATTGCCACCTCCAGGCCTCCCCTTCCAACGAGATAAGGCTTTTCATCAAGAAATATGCTTTCGAGCACGACCTCCCGTTCTTCGATATCCGCAACCATGAGGGTTTCCTCAGGAACATGATCATCAGGACCACCGAGAAGGGAAACGTGATGCTCATCCTCGTCTTCTGGCATGAGGACGTCAAGGCTCGCGAGGCACTCCTCGACGCAGTGCTTGCCCAGTTCCCTATGATCAGTTCGCTCTACTATGTCATCAACTCGAAGATGAACGACTCGATCGGCGACCAGGAGTGTCTGCTCTACAGCGGCGACGAGGCCATCTACGAGGAGATGGAAGGACTCAGGTTCAAGATCGGTCCGAAATCATTCTATCAGACAAATACCAAGCAGGCATACAAGCTCTACAGCGTGGCTCGTGAGTTCGCTGCGCTCAGCGGAAACGAGGTCGTATATGACCTCTACACCGGCACCGGCACCATCGCGCAGTTCGTCAGTTCGAAGGCATCCAAGGTCATCGGCATCGAATATGTGCCTGAAGCCATCGAGGACGCGAAGATAAACGCGGCAGGCAACGGAATCACAAACTGCGAATTCTTCGCCGGAGACATGAAGGACATCCTCACCGATGCATTCGTCGCAAAGCATGGTCGTCCTGACGTGATCATCCTCGACCCTCCTCGCGCCGGAATCCATCCGGACGTGGCTCAGGTGATCCTCAATGCCGAGCCGGAGCGCATGGTATATGTCAGCTGTAACCCGGCATCTCAGGCACGTGACCTCGAGATCCTTTGTCAGAAATATGTAATCACGGCGGTCAGACCGGTGGACATGTTCCCACAGACCCACCATGTCGAGAACGTCGTGGCCTTGAAACGTAAATAACCATGGAAGTAGCAAAGTACATTTTTGTGGACGACGAAGCTGTCGTCGCACGTATCCAGAAGGCAATCGAAAAGAAGAAGGAGCGTTTCGGAGCAGGTTACTGCCCTTGCGTCACTCCTCTCGCCCACAACGAAGATACCCTCTGCCCATGCAAGGAGTACAGGGAGACCGGCCATTGCCATTGCGGTCTCTACAAGGAGTAATTAAGAACACACACATACACACTCATGAAGCATTCAATCAATTTCCCATTCCCAGCAGGCTGGAACATTGAAGAGGAAACCGTCCTCGAGGACGGCATGGAGGTAGAAACCCTCTATGCAACCAAAGGCAAGGCCAGCATCGAGCTCTATGTAGGTGATACACCTGAAGGCTCGGACGCATTCCAGGAATGTATGTTCTCATATGCAGAGGCATTCGGCGCCAAGGAAGGCGACGAGCTCCCTATCGGTGAGCTTCCTTTCCTCGGTCAGACCGGCGCATACTACGACGCCGAGGATGACAACGGCAATCCCGTCATCGTCATCTGCGTCGAGCCTAAGCCAGGCACTCTGGTGATGGCAATACTCGGCGAGAAAGACGACGACAGCCTTGACGACCTCATGAGCCTCGTCGACGAGAACCTCAAGGTGGAGTAAGACCACCAAAACACTTTTTTACTGTCTGTTTCAATTTCATAATATGAAGAAAGCAATGCTTTGGCTTTCTTCATCTCTGATTGCTTTTATGGCGTTCTCCTCTGTGGAGGCGTCAGCCCAGACGGATACATACGATTTCGATCCAGAAGAATGGTATTATCCGCTTGACAGCATCATTCATTCAGGTTTCCGCCCGAACTCCCCATTGAGGGGAAACCTCAGCCAGGGCCTGAACTGGAGTTCAGAGATGATGGATAAGCTGCCTAAGTTCCTAGGCTACACAGATCCTTTGCGATACGTACACCTTCTTCCGGGTGTTCAGACGTCGACGGAATACGATTCCGGAATACATATCCAGGGATGTGACAACTCCCACAACGACATAGCCATCAACGGCGTGCCGCTCTACGGCGTCACTCACCTCTTCGGACTCTTCTCCGTGTTCAACACAGCCCATTATCCACGAGTGAACTTCAATCACTCGAACTGGTACTATGACCCTAACAGGCTCGGAGGATCGATCGACATGGCACTTCCTGAGGAAAACATCAAGAAGGCCGTCGAGGGTGACTTCAACGTAGGTGTCATGTCTGCACAGGGAACCCTAAGGCTGAAGACAGGCAAGAGCTCTACCCTCTTCGTTTCAGCCCGTCAGGCATATATCAACCTCCTCTACAAGCATTGGCTGCACATCGGAGGCGACGCCATCAAGTACGGCTTCGGCGACTACAACCTCTCCTGGTTCGCAAACCCTACCGAGAGCGACAAGATATGGGTCGACGGATACTTCGGATATGACAGGGCAGCCACTGCGAGCTCGCTTATCGACAACCTCTATCAGGACGTCTCGATAGACTGGGGCAACGCGATGGGCGCAGCGCACTGGAAGCATACTTTCAGCGATTGGTCGGTGCTCACCCAGAGCGTCTTCACCACGACCTATCACACCACTGTCAACCTTGACCAGACCGAGATCAACATGTACCTTCCATCGAGGATACTGAACAGCGGATACAAGGCTCATCTCGACCATGGAACATGGAATGCAGGTACCCAGATCAACTATTATCATGTGCTTCCGCAGGATCCTCACGTGACCGGTGGAGACTATAATACCGGCAGCCAGCAGTACAGGCAGCAGGGACTCGAGCTTTCTGTATATGGCGGATACAGGCATAACTTCGACTATAAATGGGAGATCGAAGCAGGTGCCAAGGGTACCTTATATGTACCTATTCTTGCAAAGGACACTCCTGAAAGAGCAAGGGAGAAGACGCAGAGTGTGTATGGCGGCGTCAGCCCTATGGTCTCTCTCAGCTACGCATTCCCGAACGCCGGCAAGCTCACCGCGATCTACTCATGGAACCAGCAATACCTTTTCCAGGGCGGTGTTTCCAATCTCGGACTGCCTATCGAGTACTGGTATACCTGCGGAGAGTATGGCAAGCCACAGTACTCTCAGGGTGCCAGCGTAGGATACGAGCTCAGCTTCGGCGAAGACATGTTCTCGCTCTCAGCTGACGTATATTACAAAAGGCTCTACAACCAGATCGAATACCGAGGCGACCTCTTCGACTTCGTTTCTGACGCCTACGACATGAACAATTACCTTCTCCACGGAAAGGGACACAACTTCGGACTCAACCTGCTCTTCCACAAGCGTTCCGGCAGCTTCACCGGATGGGTCAGCTATGCGCTCGGCCGCTCGCTCAGGGAATTCGAGGAAGAAGGCTACAATGACGGATTCTATCCATCGACACATGAGCGGATCCATGAGCTCAACCTCGTAGGATCATATCAGGTCAAGAGATGGAACTTCGGCGCGACCTTCGTATGTGCGTCTGGTTCCCCATTCACCGGAACCGAAGGTTACTACATTTCTTCCGGACGAATAATCGCCAAATACGGCAGGTACAACGGATGTCGCATGCGTCCGTACATAAGGCTCGACCTTAACGTGAACGTCGACTTCGTCAACAACGACAAGATGCAGAACGGACTCAGCTTCTCCCTTTACAATGCCCTGGGACGCAGAAACGACACCGGCTACAGGCTCGTCGTAGACGACAAGGAAGCAGAGCATCAGAGCTTCCGTTATATCCAGAACCACTTCCTGCTCCGCTTCGTGCCTGGAGTAAGCTATTACCACAAGTTCTAATGTCATGAAGAAGATATTCCCTATCATATTGCTCATAATCAGCCTCGCGTCTTGCGACGAGAGGAAGCCATACCTGACATACGCAGACCAGGAGATGGTAATCGAAGGTTGGATAGACAACGGAGGCTTTCCTTATGTTTTCCTCTCCAAGACAGTACTGGCCGACGGTAAGCCAACTTCAATGGAGGACATCGACAAGTATACGGTAAGGCATGCCGAGGTAACCCTGAATGACGGTACCCGCGACTACAAGCTTATCGGACTCGAGATCGACGAGCTTCTCGAAAGGCTCAGGGAAATGAACCTTGAGACTGGTTTCGACATACCTTTCACAAAGATTGAAGACATCGTACTCCTCCCCCCATTCGTATATACAAGCTTCGAGGTCATGGGCCAGGTCGGCAAGACCTACACCGTCACTGCAAAGTCCGAGGACTACGAAATAGTAGGCTCCAGCACAATCCAGGAGCCTGTCGAGATCAGCGAGGTTCGTACGGAGAAGGTAACGGACGATCCGAATGACGACAGGTACAAGGCTGTGGTTTGCTTCAAGGACAATCCGGACACTCACGACTATTACAAGGCGTTCGTCATGCTCGACGGAAAGAAGCCTATGTTCATGCCTTCACTCCTTGCGAACCTTGATGACGCGACCCTCTACAAGGACACTGACGACGTAGAAGCCGCAAGCAACGTAGAGTTGTCCATCTATCAGGACTTCACTATTCCCATCTCCGATTTCAGACCGTATTTCCATAAGGGAGAGACCGTCTATATCAAGCTTGTAAAGATAAACGAGAGAGAATTCAAGTACTGGGACGTGCTTGAAGAGCTCACGATCTTCTCCCGCAACATGTTCTTCCCTACGACTACCCGTATCCAGCCTACAGTCAGAGGTGGAGAAGGTTACTGGTGTGCTTACGGTTCAAGCTACGTCAAAGTTACATTTTAAAGAATTTTACTTATCTTTGGTCTTTATGCGTAAAACCCAAAGATAATGATTCTTAATTTAGTATATCTCTTAGTCGGCCTTGCTCTGGTACTTATCGGAGCAGAGGCTCTCGTAGAAGGTGCTTCCAGCATAGCTCGCAAATGGGGCGTCAGTGAATTCGTCATCGGAATGACCATCGTGGCATTCGGAACCTCGGCTCCGGAGATGGTCGTAAGCTTCATTTCATCGCTCCAGGGAAAGGCCGACATGGCCGTCGGCAACATCGTCGGTTCGAACATCTTCAACACCGCATTCATCCTCGGTCTCACAGCGCTTATCTGCCCGGTATTCGTCACTGATTCCAACAAGAAGGTCGATATCCCTATCAACCTTATGGTATGCGTCATACTGATTATTTTCGGTCTGAGCATTCCTTTCATCGGAATCGACACCACCACCTTGAGCAGAATCGAAGGAGCCGTCTTCCTGCTCCTTTTCGGTGCATACCTCTGGTACTCATTCACGCACAATACTCCGGATGAGGAGGAAGAAAATGCCAAGACATTGAACATCTTCGCCGCCATCCTCATCACCGCCGCAGGACTCGCAGGACTCATCTTCGGAGGAAAGCTCTTCGTTAACAATGCGGAGGCACTTGCAAAACAGTTCGGTCTCAGCGAGAAATTCATCGGAATCACCATACTTGCCCTCGGAACATCGCTTCCTGAACTCGCGACAAGTCTCGTCGCCGCAGTCAAGGGCAAGAGCCAGATGGCGCTTGGAAACATCCTCGGTTCGAATGTTTTCAACGTGCTGCTCATCCTCGGTTCCGCTGCAGTCATAAGGCCTCTGGACATGAACGGAATCAACGCAGTGGATTTCTCAGCACTCCTCGTCTGCGGCATCGTGGTCCTTGTAGGAGCGCTTCTCAGCAAGAAAAAGCAACTTCGATTCGGCACAGGCTCTGCACTCCTGCTTGTCGGTATCGCTTATATGACCTACCTTTTCATCAACCTATAGAGATGGGAAAATACTACGACGAACTCTGTGAGGATTACAGGTTCAAGGAAGGAATGCACACATGTATCAACTGCGGTACATGCACGGCCATCTGTCCCGCCGCCGAATTCTACAGATATGACCCCAGAAAGATTGTGGACACCGTCCAGAGAAAGGACGATGACGAAATAGAAGCCCTGCTCAAGAGCGAGACCATCTGGTATTGCGGAGAATGCATGTCCTGCCTCACCCGCTGCCCTAGGAAGAACGGTCCCGGACTCGTGATAATGGCACTGAGGAAGCTATCGACCAAATACGGCTTCTTCACATGTTCAGAAAGGGGAAGGCAGCTCTATCCCCTCTCCAAGGCGCTCAACGGCAACATACTCAAATATGGATACTGCATCCATGCGGAGTCCTTCACGATGAAGGATCATCCCGAGGCAGGTCCGGTATTCGCATGGCATCTCGATCACAGGGAGGACAGCTATGCAAGGCAGGGTGCCAACTACATGAAGCCTGGTCCAGGCGCGATGCGTCTCATAGCAAAGGAGGATCTCGATGAGCTCAAGGCCATTTTCGACGTCACCGGAGGCACGGAATGGATGGAAACCATCGACAGGTTCTCAGAGGAAAAGGCTCGCGAGATGGGCATGACGATGGACGAATACCGCGAATACACATTCACACACTGCTCACCAGGGCATTTCAACAACGAAGAATAGACAATCATGATATATCAAGGCAAGGAAAAGATCTGGTCTGATTACCAGAAGGAAATCCCTGACGACCATTGGTTCTATGCGCGAAGCTGCATACGTCAGAACTTCTTCCCGGCTTCCGAAAAGTACTTCCTGACAATATGCAGGGATCTTCTCGGCAAGGACATCTGCGACAACGAGCACCATACCACGTGCGGTGGAATCTCGTACCACAGCGACACCATCCCGCAGGCGACAGCCATGGCCATCGTCGCCCGTCAGTTCTCACTCATGACAGAAGCCGGATACAAGAACCTCGTGGTCTCATGCATCACATCATTCGGAAACTACACTGAGATACTCGAGACCTGGAGAGAATTCCCAGAGGTCGAGGCCCGTGTACGCGAAGACCTGTGGAAGGCATGCCGAAGAGAGTTCGAAAAACCGGAGTACGTTGCCCATGCCAGCGACCTCATGTACCACTTCAGGGACGAGATCGCCGCCAGAGCCAAGTACAAGCTCGTGAACCGTCAGACCGGAGAGCCTCTCAAGGTCGTGGAGCACATCGGCTGCCACTATGCGAAGATGTTCCCGCACAAGGGTGTCGGTGGTGCAGAATATCCATGCGTGCTCAGCGGAATGGTCGACTCATGGGGCGGAAAGGTCATTGACTACCCGGAGAGAAGGCACTGCTGCGGATTCGGATTCCGCCAATATCTGGTAAAGGCTAACCGCGGTTACTCCATCGCAAACACCTACAAGAAGTTCGAGTCGATGGCGCCATACCATCCTGACATGATCATCACCAACTGCCCGGGCTGTCCTTATTTCCTCGACAGGTGGCAGTACGTGATTGCAGAGATGGAAGGCAAGACTTACGGAGAGAATGGTTTCGGAATCCCGGCGCTGACTTACGAGGAGATGGCTGGTCTCGTGCTCGGATACGATCCATGGGATCTCGGCCTGCAGCTCCACCAGGTTGCAATAGAGCCACTCCTTGACAAGATGGGCGTACCTTATGATCCGTCGAAGAAATATCTCGGTCTCAATGAGAAGGACCTCATGAAACCGGAATTACCCAAGAATCTAAGATGCTTCTGATATGAAAGAGAACATAGTCATCATAGGAGGAGGCGCAGCCGGTCTTGAAGCCGCATACCAGCTTCTTACCCTCGGCTACACCCCTATCATCATAGAAAAGAGCGGTCACCTCGGCGGCCACCTTTACGACTGGAACCGTCTATTCCCTGACATGACTCCTGCAAAGCAGGTAGCCAAGGCAATGATGGAAAGGGTCAAGGACGCTAACATCTTCCTCAATACGGAGATAATTTCCATCGACAAGAAGGATGATGCATACGCAATTGTCCTGAACAACGGTATCAGCATAAGCTGCACCGCCGTACTCGTCACTACCGGCTTCCAGCTCTTCGATGCACACAAGAAGGAAGAGTACGGATATGGCATCTATGACCATGTCATCACGAACAAGGACCTCGAAGGATGGTTCAATGGAAACAAGGACAGGCGCGTCGACGACAAGGACGGTCTGAAGGCAGTAGGATTCGTCCACTGCGTTGGTTCCAGGGACATCAAGGCTGGCAATTCACAGTGCTCGAAGGTATGCTGCATCACAGCCATCAAGCAGGCGATAGAGATGAAGGAGAAGTATCCGGATGCTGAGGTCTACTGCTTCTATATGGACCTGCGCATGTTCGGAAAGAAATACGAGGATTTCTATATCAACGGCCAGAAGGATCATGGAATCCATTTCATCCGCGGCCGCGTATCCGAGGTCAGCGAGAACATCGACGGCAAGGTAATCGTGAAGGCGGAGGACACGCTCAACGGCAAGCCTATCAAGGTCACTCTCGACCTGCTCGTGCTCATGGCCGGCATTGTCTGCAACTCGGACACGGCAAAGCTCGCATCCGCACTCAAGCTTCCGACAGACACCGACGGATTCCTCAAGAGCAAGGACAATGTGCTCAACATCATCGAATCCCCTAAGGAAGGCATCTTCTATGCCGGTGCATGCACGGGTCCGAAGACCGTTCCGGAGACAGTAGCTGAAGCGAGAGCGGCAGCCCTCGCCATCCACAACCATATCAACTCGCATAAGTCATGGACTTCGGATTCGGAATAGCACCAAGCTCATCCATCAACCTTGACAAGGTGGACCTCAGCCTTTACAGGAAGGTCAAGGAGGTCGAGCCGGACATCGAAAGATGCATGGCGTGCGGCAGCTGCAGTGCTACCTGCCCGGCTGCGAAGTTCTCGGGGATGAGCGTGCGCAAGGTGATCCTTGGACTCCAGAGAGGACAGCAGAAGGAAGTGAGAAAGATGCTTTCCAACTGCATGCTCTGCGGTAAGTGCAACATGGTTTGTCCGAGAGGAATCAACACCAGGCACCTGATACTCAGCGTATGCAGGTACTTTGACATGAAGGAGGAACAGAAATGACAGAGAGATTCCTATCAGCATACAACAACTTCGTGCTTCCGTTCCTGTTCGGAATGGGCTTTGTCCTGATCTACTGCCTGATTGCAATGATCAGGATCTGGCTCCAGCTGTCTGCAGACGACAAGAAGAAAGTTCTCCTCTCGCTCGTCAACCCTAAGATACTCCTCAAGGACATACGCGACCTTTTCTGTGACTGCCTCTTCCACGTGAAGCTATGGAAGCGCAACAAGCTCCTCGGCTACATGCACTCAAGCATAGCCTTCGGCTGGTTCATGCTCATCGTAGTAGGTCATATCGAGTGCTTCTGCTATTTTCCCGGCAGACTCAAGACCTTCTACTACCCTATCTTCTTCCGCTTCTTCGTAGCTGAGAGCCAGTCGACGATGCAGGGATCGTTCTTCTTCTTCCTGATGGACTTCTTCCTCCTGATGGTTCTCTCCGGCATCGTGCTCGCCATAATCAAGAGAATTCGCTCGCGTCTCTTCGGAATGAGAAGGACTACAAACCTGAGCCTCACCGACCTCATCGGTCTGTACTCGCTTTGGGCAATCTTCCCTCTCCGCCTCTTTGCAGAGGGCTTCACCGCCGACATCGCGGGTGGTTCATTCCTGACCAAGAGCCTCAATATCGTTTTCCACAGCTTCCTGGGCAACCACCTGAACATGCTTCCGACCTGGTGGGCATATTCCATCGCCCTCGGAGTATTCATGTTCATACTGCCTTTCACAAGGTATATGCACATACCTTCCGAGATAATGCTCATCCCTCTCAGGAATGCCGGAATACAGATCAGCAACCCTCGCAAGGGCCTCGCTAAGGTCATGGTATATACATGCCCAAGCTGCGGTGTCTGCATCGACGCATGCCCTATGGGCATCACGAAGAGAAACAACCGTGATGCCACCGTATATCTCAACCGCCAGCTCAAGAGAAAGAACGAAGGACGCATCGAGGAGATAAGCGACAAGTGCCTGCTCTGCGGAAAGTGCGGCGCCGTATGCCAGGTCCAGATTCCGGGCGACAAGCTCAGGATAGCACAGCGCTCGCTTCGCAAATATGACGTCAGTCCAGACTACAGTACCATAGACGCAGCTTCACTGACACCGCGCGCTGAAGGAAAGGTTCTCTACTTTGCGGGCTGCATGACGGCTCTCACCCCGGCCATCAGCAAAGCGATGGAGTCGATACTCCGCAAGGCCGGCGTGGACTACGAGTTCATGGACAAGGACGGCGGACTTTGCTGCGGAAGACCTCTCTGGATGGCTGGAAGGCTCGAAGAAGCCAAGCAGCTTATCGCAAAGAATGAAGAGCTCATCAACGGCTCAGGCGCAACCACGCTGCTCGTCTCATGTCCGATCTGCTACAGGGTCTTCAAGGAGAGGTACAAGCTTGGCGACATCAGGGTCGTTCACCATACCGTATACATCGACGAGCTTATTGCTGCCGGCAAGCTCAAGGTCGAAAGCGCAGACGAGCTGAGCTACGTATTCCATGATCCATGCGAACTTGGACGAGGCTGCGGCATTTACGATCAGCCAAGGGAGGTAATAAGCAGGATGGGCAAGCTCGTCGAAGCAGACAAATCCCACGACGAGTCCATCTGCTGCGGCGGAAGCATGGGCAGCCTGACACTCGGATTCGAAAAGAGACAGGCTATGACCGAGAATGCTCTCAGAAACCTTACTTCAGAAAATCCGGACGCCATAGTGACTGCCTGCCCTCTCTGTCGGAGTACCTTCGCAAGATATGCCGACCGTCCTGTGGAAGACATTGCCGAGATTGTAGATAAGAAAACTTTATAAGACTGATAAATAAACAATTAAAGCCCATCTTTTAAAGACGGGCTTTAATTTATTTATATTCAATAATCAATCTTAGATGGTCATCTGAAGCATCTGCTTTGAGACAATAGGATTGGCATAGATCTCAAGGAAAATCTGACGAAGCTCATCACGGTTGAGCTCCTTCTCCACGCAGTCAAGCTGCTTCTCCATATAGCTTATGAACTCCTCCTTATCCTCCTGAGTATAACGATCATTGTAGGTGTATGAATGATTGCGGAGGTCATATGCGATGAAGTTAGTCTTCCAGAGACGATATCCTTCGATTACCCTGTGGTCTACAAAATGACGGATGTACTGGTAACGGTCGTTCTTGTCACACATGGCAGCGAGAGCAAGTTCTTCCTTGGTGAGAGGCTTACCTATGTTAAGATGGACATTACCTTTCCATTGGTTGATACCGTAGATAATGCTCTGCCAATCCTCACCCGGAGCCTTCACATATTTTCCTCTCCTTGAGATCAGACGCTCCCTGGCCTTGAAGATATCGCATGGCTCATACTCGTATGAGATGCTATGTGGCACGATGGTAAGCTCGAGGAAGTTCTCGTCGAAGCTCTTGGTTCCGCTCATGTCGAGCATCTTGAGCAAGCCCTGCTCAGTGAGGTCAAGTCCATCCTTTGTACGTCCCTGCCTCTGAGCAAGCCAGATGCTGCTGGTACCCGATGTGATGGTGGCACGAATATACTTCGAGAGCTGCTGAGAAGAAAGATAGAGCTCACGGGAGGTAATACCCCTGACCACCTTCACCATACGGTTCGAGCGCATGAGAGCCTCGATAAAATCGTTGGTTATGAGGTTGCTTCCGACTGCAATCTGGGTAAGGTCAAGACCATTCCTGAAAAGTACGAGCTGGGTAATCGCCGGGTCAAATATGATGTCGCGGTGATTGCTCATCGCAAGATACTTTCTTCCGAGATTGGACACGTTTGAGATACCGTCGTATGAAAAAGTCTTGATTGTCGTAGCGATGACCCTCTCCACGAGCTTATGCATTACCATTACCTGGAAATCATTGATGCTGTTGACCTGGAGAAGAAGCTTGGTAAGGAAGTCTGGCTCCTCGTTAGGGAAGATGAACTTCGAACCCGCTGCTATATATGGGTGATTTGCCACTTGATGGAGAGCTGCCGCAGCCTCGTCATCATTGTATGGACAGATATCGACGAATTCTGAAAGGTCTACCATTTTAGTAAGGTTTAGACTACAAATATAGCAAAATTATTTAGAGCGGAACAATACGGAGCTGTCACCGTAGCTGAGGAAGCGGAATCCGTTCTCAAGCGCATAATTATATATAGGTCTCCAGTTACCACCGACGAAGGCAGAAATCAGCAGAAGGAGCGTGCTCTGAGGCTGATGGAAATTGGTGACAAGGATATCTACGACACGGAAGCGGAATCCCGGAACGATGATGATGCGTGTTCCGACGTTCAGTTCAGTACGTCCATTTGCCTTGAGCCACGAGATCAGCGCATCGATGGACTCAGCTGTAGAATAGCTATACTCTCTCGAATAAGGCATCCATTGATCCACATCGCCGGGCTGCCCTTCCTCTATGCACTTGACGCCTGCATAGTAGAGAGACTCCAAGGTCCTCACCGAGGTCGTACCGACAGCTATGACCTTTCCATCTGCCTTGCGCAGTTTCTCGAGAAAATCCAGCGTCACTACGAAAGGCTCACGATGCATCGTGTGTTCCGCTACGTTGTCGGACTTGACCGGAAGGAAGGTGCCGGCTCCGACATGAAGGCACACGGTCTCGATATCGATGCCTTTCGCACGTATGTCAGCTCTGACTCTTTCGGTGAAATGAAGTCCTGCCGTAGGCGCAGCGACGGATCCACGGAAACGCGCATAGATAGTCTGATATCTTTCGAGGTCGATAGACTCGGTCTCTCGATTCAGATATGGTGGGATAGGAATGCTTCCGCAGACCTCGAGAACTCTTGAGAAAGGAGCACCGTTATCCCATCTGAACTCGACTATGGAAGTCTCGCCATCGCGTATGACGAGGTTTGCCGTCAGGTTCATTTCCCGAACCCCGGCTGAGTCTTCAGGGTTGTACAGATGAAGTACGTCACCTTTCCATTTCTTGACGTTACCGACTATGCACTTCCACTGACACGAGGCAGTCTCAGCGAAGACGATATTATACTCGTTTGGAAGATGGGGCTCTAGACAGAATACTTCGATGTGTGCTCCGGTCTCACGCTGGAAATGGAGTCGGGCAGGAACAACCTTGGTGTCATTGAAAACCATCATAGAGTTCTCAGGAAGGAACTCAGCAAGCTTTCTGAATTCGGAGCCGATAATCTCTCCGTCCTGATATTTCAATAATTTCGAAGCATCTCGTTCGGCGAGAGGGTATTTAGCAATACGCTCGTCTGGGAGATCGTAGCTGAAATCTTTAATGTTCAATACTGGAATCATAGAGCAAAAATACTCATTAAAGGTGAATTCAGAAAATGGAATCCTTAAGTATTTAACGCTACAGTTTACATTTGTAACATACAAATAATTAACATTTGTGCACATTGTTTTGATTTACATTTGTATTTCCAAATATCGCTTGGTTACAATTTTCGATATATTTTTGTAAAGTGTAAATTATGTAAAATAAGGGTATCTTATATAGGGTATACCTATTATAT
>JAGHUQ010000151.1 GCA_018064725.1 Candidatus Cryptobacteroides caccocaballi | reverse complement strand
AAAGTCGAAAATTTATACCTTTGTAACCGGTCGAGAACTGATCAGTTTTCGTTGGCAATTCTGCTCAAATTTCGTTGGCAATTTACAATCGTACTTGGTGGCAACGCCTTTTGCTTTTTCTACAGGGTATTTCGCTGCGTTCTGTCTCATTTTGTCACGGACGATTTCAGCAACGTCAAGGCCGCATTTGCCAGCAATAAGCAAGGCATAGTTGATTACGTCAGCCAGTTCTTCTTTGATCTTGTCTTTCTTGGCGTCTTCCGGGCTTTTCCAAAGAAAAACCTCGAGAAGCTCTGATGCTTCAATAGAAAGAGCTATAGCCAAGTCTTTTGGGTTATGAAACTGGTCCCAATCTCGATCCTCCGAGAATTGACGCACTTCATTTATCAACTGAGATATCTCGCTTGCCATAATCTAATTTTGGTGAATCACTTGCTTTCAATCAGTAAATATAACTCTTTTTCATGCAATTATTCCTAACTCCATTCAACATCAAACAACCGTTACAATGGTAGCGCTAATATTGACGGCAATACATACCTCTTCATTCCATCTGCACTGTATGCATATTGGGTTTCAAAGTATCTTTTCGAAGAGAAGACCAATAAGATTCTTCTCCCGGATGCATAATAAGCCGAAAAAAATCTCTTATTCGAACATTTGTTTATAAGTTATTGAATATTACCACTATACAAGTGTAAAATAAGATCAAAGACAAATGAAATCCAATAAAACCGGGCCTAAATCATGCCTGTAACTATTGGGGTGTTCTTAAATGTAGGCTGAAAAAGGAGGGATTTGAATCGATTACTATTTTTTACCTTATATTTGCTTCAACATCAAACAACAGTTACAATGAAAAGATTTTTCTACGCTTTTGTATGCATGGCACTCGCCGCAATAGGTTTCTCTTCGTGCACAGTCGAGGATACGAAGCCGATAGAGGGCTCATACCAGTATTTTGTCCCAAACATGGAGTGGGGAGCTTCCGCTTCGAAAGTTACTTTTGCCATGGGCAAGATGAGCGGCTGGAAGAGGGACAAGGCCAGCGATTCTTCTGCTAATGAAATCTGTTTTATCCATAAGTCCACCCAGGCAGAGATGCGTTACCGTTTCAATAAAGGCAAGCTTGAGGAGTCATCAGTCAGCTACTACGGCTGCAACGACAAGTTCGATCAGATGAAGAGTGACTGGGCAGGCAAGTGGAATCTCGTGTGGACGGAAGAGACCAGTTCCGGTTTCACTTTCTTTGTTTCCGAGAATGTCGAGAATGATATCGAAGTCATTGCCCAGCGCAATACGAGCAGTTCATTGGACTACATGTCCGTCACTGTCACTAAATACCATTTCTTCTTGGAGAATTAGTGAAGCGTTGAACACAATAAGAGGCTGGTCGCGGTTCTGCGATCAGCCTCTTTTGCGCCTGGACGTCTGTTTTTGCCATTCAAGCGTTCAGGAGTTTGCTATGCCATTCGGGCGGCAGCGTCCTTGTAGTATTTCTGGTCAACGAAGACGTCGGTCTTGTATGGGTTGATGTGGCGCTTCTTCGACTGGTAGATGATGTATGCGAGAGCGATGATGTTGACGATGAGAGCACATGCGCTAACGATTGTCATCGCGGTTGGATCAGCATTGACGCTTCCACCTTCGACGATGCCGTTGAGTGTGCCGTCAGCGTAGAGGGTAGGGAGGGTCGCCCATGGGCTGGCTGCAGTGCCGTCTGAGAAGGTTACCTGGAAGAGAGGGTAGACCTGCGCGAACATGCACCAGATGGTGAGGGTGTTGGCGCGGTTCTGGATCCATCCACCCTTGTTCCAGCAGATAGCTGCGATGGTAGGAGCGAGGAGAAGTGCGATTCCGCAGAACCATGAGTGGGTAGGAAGACAGTTATAGGTGTATGCGAAGTTCCATACGTCATATACGATGATGTACACCCATGTCATGTCCGGCCAGAGCATATCGGTCTTGTCCTTGGAAGAGTACACGCTCCACCATGCGGTCATACAGAAGATGTTGAGAATGCCGGCGGTTCCGTTCATCACGTTGTGCCATCCTCCGTAGAGCCATACGTCCTCGTTTGAGAGTGTCCATGCATACCAACCCTTGATAGCGGTCTCGAAGTCGGATGCGACTGCGATGAGGATGTTGATGGCGACGATGATGAATGGGAAAGGCTTGAACCAGTGCTGCTTGCCGATGCCCCAGCCGTATTTGATCATCATGAAGCCGATACATCCGGTGAGGGCTGCGTAGAGCTTCGCATAATGGAACCATCCGTTCATGTACATGTAGGTCTGGTTCTTGAGCGCCCATTCAGCTCCGCTTGCGGCTCCTATCTGGATGGCTATGAAATATACAGTCAGGATTGCCGGGACTGCAAAGAAGGTTACTGCGCCGCCGAATTTGGTCTTGCGCGCAAATTCATTGAGGAGGATCAGACCGACGAGCACTCCGATCATTGCAAGCCATTGGTAGACGGCCGCATCACCATAGACATGAAAAAGCATAATTATGTAGTTAATTGGTTATTGTTTGTTGGACAAATCTAGAAAATGATTTCCGTCTATCAAAAATATCCTCAAACTATTTATACTTCTCAATCAGTTTTTGCTTTTTATGTTCTATATCGATCGTCTATCGCTGCCGGCGATGGCGTCCTTATCCGTCCCAACCTTCCTCATTCCTGCGTCTGCATCGAGCCCGGCATCGTGATCGACTCCTTCTCTCCGATGCGATCCGACTTCCTCCCTTCTGAGGAGTAGCTTTCCTCAGCGCATTATTCGCATATTTTCATGCAGAAATCTCCATTCTTCTCGATTTCAGCGCAATATCTGCCGGTTTCTGCGCTGAAATCATGGTAAGTGCCAGAAACAGCGTGAAATCTTCGTAAAAGTGCGCTGAAATGGTGGTCGCAGTGTGTTTCAGCGCATTATCTTCCTCAAACTGCGCTGAAATCATGGTCAGAGCCAGAAACAGCGTGAAATCTTCGGAAAAGTGCGCTGAAATGGTGGTCGCGGTGTATTTCAGCGCAATATCTTCCTCAAAGTGCGCTGAAATCTATGACTATTTGCCACCAGCACGATCATCAGGCTTGCGAAAAATCTTTTCATCGCATTTGTTACTTTATGTACTCGCCGAGGAACTTGAGCTCAGCCTCGAGCATTTCGAGCTTATGCATTGGAGCGCCCGCCGCACGAGCGATCGCAAGCGGACGTGAATAGATGTACCTGATCTCCATCGGACGCTGGAAATCGTAATCGAGCTTCATCGAAGGGGAGTACGGAGTCATCTTGTCCGTCATCGCAATCATCTTCTCGACGAAATCCTCGTCAACACCATTGACGCCGAGCGCACGTGCTGCACCCACTATCTCCATCATCTGCTCCCTGATGAGCTGACGGGTCGCCGGGTTCTTCAGAAGCAGGTCGGTCTGTGTGTTCAGGGCTACGGTCATGCCGTTGAATGGCATGTTCCATACGGCCTTCTTCCAGCGTGCTTCCTTGTACTCCACTATGTGGGCCGGGATGCCGGCATTGGTGAAATCATCCGCAATCCTGCTCAGGAGCGCGCCATCCTTGCACGAATAGTTGCCGAGGTTGATCTGACCGTAGCACTGATGATTGATGTGACCAGGTCCGGCCTTCGCGGTACAAATGAACGCGAGTCCTGCGACAAGCTGAATTCCGGGGAGCATGCCCTGCACATCCTCTTCGACACCGATGCCGTTCTGGATCAGAATGACCACTGTGTGCGCGTCTGCGGCAGTCTTCAGCAGCTCCGGAATAAGGTGATTGTTCGTGGTCTTCAGGCACACGAGCACGACGTCGCTGAGCGGAAGCTCATCCGCTTCTCTGTAGACCTGAGGCGCAGGAAGGTAAAAGTCTCCGTTGACGGAATCGACCGTCAGCCCATGTTCCTTTACATATTCATAGTCCGAGTGGAGCAGGAAATGTACATCATTCCCAGCCTGTGCAAGTCGGCCGCCGTAATAGCCGCCGATGCCTCCTGTACCGATTATTGAGTATCTCATCTTATCAGAAATTTATCGTGCCACTACCGGCAGGTTGACGCAGGATGCTGCGTCAGGGGAGCACTCTATTGTTATGTCTTCCTTCACGTATGCGGATTCGTCGCAGGTGAAGATGTTGCAGAAAGTCTGCGGGTTGCGGTCCACGAGCGGGAACCAGCTTGACTGTATCTGAATCATCAGCCTGTGACCTGGCTTGAAGGTGTGGCTGACGTCAGGCATGGTGAAATGGACCTTTGTGACTTCGCCTGGAGTGAACGGCTTAGGGTCGGAGAAGCTCTCACGATACTTTCCTCTCATCACTTCTCCACGCACGAGGAACTGGTATCCGGCCATCACATATCTCGGAATCTCGAGTTCGCGGGCTTCGTCCGAATACGGCTCGACACCGAGTTCGCTGTACCATGAGAAGTTGTCCGGATAGACGTCGATGATCTTTACGATGAAGTCGGCGTCGGTGGAACTGAGAGCGACATGGAGGTCTACCGAAACTTCGCCTCTGAGGGTGAGCTCATCCTTGAGCACCTCACTCTGGAAGCATACGACGTCCGGTCTCTGGGCTGCGAATCTCTGGTCGTCGATCATGTAGTCCTTGCTGATGCCTGTCTCGATCTGACTGCGGTATGGGACTGGCTTCGCAGGGTCGCTGGTGTAGCTTACCGAACCTGCGGTGCGAGGCTTCTCGGCCGAAACGCTGCCGTCCGCATGGAGGTAGAAAGGGGTGGTCGCGCTCTGTGCTATTTCCGGCCATTCATGTCCATAATATGTCCATGTCCTCGAACCCGAGTCGAAGACGGTCGCGCCCTGCTTAGGTTTCTCGCCCTTGCCTTCGAGGTAGTATGCGAAGAACGGATATTCGAAATTCTCGAGGTAGTATTCTGAGGTCGCTTCTTCTCCGAAGTACATGTTTGCCCAGAACGGGCGCATGGAACGGTCCCATGCTCCGTGGAACCATGGTCCTTCGATCAGGCTGAGCTCGGTCTCCGGACTTTCGGCTTCGATGGTCTTGTAGACGTCGAAGGCTCCGTAGCAGTCCTCCTTGTCGAAGAGGCCGCCGACTACCATCACGGCTGGTTTCACATCGTGGAGATGGCCCTTCGAAACTGTATGCGAGACCCAGTATTCGTCAAGGTCCGGATGCTCGCGGACGGTCTGGAGGTAGTGGAGGCTGTCAGCGTATGCTGCGGTGATGTTCGAGTATGTGCCGATCCTGAGATAGTCGCTGTAGACATCGCTGACGAAGAGTTCAGGAAACTTGAAATCCCTCTTGCCGGCCTGGACGTTCTTGTTGTTCATGCTGTATTCGAACCATGGCTGGAAGGCCACCATCTCTGCGAGCATGAAGGCTCCGTTGTGGTGGACGTCGTCGCCCATGTACCAGTCGGTGACCGGAGCCTGAGGAGAGACAGCCTTGAGCGCAGGATGACCGCTGAGTGCCGCCATGGTGGTGTAGAAGCCGGGATATGAGATTCCTTTCTGTCCTACGCATCCGTTGTTGTTGGTATTGTTCACGAGCCATTCCACGGTGTCATAGGTGTCGCTGGCCTCGTCGGTCTGGCCGATGTTCTTAGCTGCCTTGCGCTTGTTGTACTGCTTGTTCTCGATGTAAGCGCGTATCTCTTCGAATTCGCCTTCGGACATGTTCTTTCCGCGCACGTCCTGGAATACGAGGATGTAGCCGGCGTCCACATACTTGGCATATCCGCCGAAGTTCATGAACTTGTCTTCACCGTACGGTGCGACTGTGTAGCAGGTGCGTTCCATCAGGATAGGATGCTTCACGCTCTTGTCCTTAGGCTCATAGATGGCTGTGAACAGCTTGACGCCGTCCCTCATCGGAATCATGACCTCTGTCTTTGTGTAGGTCTCTTTCATGCTCTCGCCAGAATAGGGATTCTGGGAAGATGGCTGGGCAGAGAGTGATATTCCGATTGCGAAGCTTACGAGGAGAATGATTGCTTTTTTCATTATAGGCTTATGTTTTATCAGCCCAAAGATACGGATTTCTTCGTGTAGACTTGCTATATTTGTGCAATGGCAACGAATAAATTCAGCGTGTGCCGGAATTAATATCATGAAACGTGTAATTAATTTATGTGTGGTTGCAGCAATGGCGGTGGCGTTTTCCGTCTCATGCTCGAACAAATCAGCTGAAATCACACCGGAGATGGACAGTTCGGAGTTCGTTCTTCTCACAGACGTCGTCCCAGACGCCATACTCGAAATCCGTTATTACAGTCAATACAACTTCATAGGCGACCGCATTCCCGGATACGAGGAGCCTGTAGCCATCCTCACCAAGCAGGCTGCCGATTCTCTCAAGGCCGCGAGCGATGACCTGAAGGCATTGGGATATTGCATCAAGGTCTATGACGCTTACCGTCCTCAGCGTGCGGTGGATTATTTCATGTCATGGGCGAAGGATGTGGATGATGTCCGCATGAAGGACAGTTTCTATCCGGAGCTGGACAAGTCGGTGCTCGTCCCTGAGGAATATGTTGCCGAGCACAGCAGCCATACCCGCGGCTCGACCGTAGACCTTACGCTCGTGGACATCAAGACCGGAAGGGAAGTGGACATGGGCTGCGTATTCGACTATTTCGGCCTCGCTTCGCATCCGGACGTGCTCCCGGGTCAGGAGGTGGGTGCATACCAGCCTATCAATGAGACTCAGTACCGCAACCGAATGATCCTTCGCGATGCGATGCTCTCACATGGTTTCAACCCATACGAGTGCGAATGGTGGCATTTCACTCTTGCCGATGAGCCCTTCCCCGACACTTATTTCAATTTCCCTGTGAGGAGCGAACTCTAGCGGATTTGCAGCATGGCAACGCAGATTTACAAATACAGCAGGGTGTACGATTGGGGTAGGTATTATTTCGATCTGTGTGCACGTACCCAGTTCTCAAAGGTGACCATCCGCGGACGTGAGAATATCCCGACCGACGGTGAGATTATCTATGCTCCGAACCATGTTGCGGCGATGATGGATCCTATGGTGACCTTGCTCGTGAATGGCCATTCTCCTGTTGGTTTCGGTGCGAGGAGCGATATTTTCGCGAATCCCATCGCTGCATGGGCGCTGCATTTCGTGCGTGTGCTTCCGCTTGCCAGGGAGAGGAACGGACTGAAGGAGGTCGCGAAGAATTATGAGACCTTCGACGATATCATCGATTGCCTGCGTCATGGAATGCCGTTCTGCATGTTCGCGGAGGGTACACATCGCGCGGAGAGGGGATTGCTGCCGCTGAAGAAGGGCGTGTTCAGGATTGCGAAAATGGCCAGCGAGGAGCTTGGAAAGCATGTTTACGTCGTGCCGATCAGCTCGGATTACGAGTATTTCTTCAGGCCGATGGGCAGAATATGCGTGACTGTCGGCGAAGCTATCGATGTCGGCGAATATTTCCGCACCCATTCCGAAGAACCAGAGGCGAATATATATAAGGATCTGCTCAATATGCTATCCACGCGCATAAAGGCCAATCTCGATGTACTCCCTCCGAGGCCTTGCCTTGATGGCTCGAATGCTATGGGAAATAAGGCTCTCCGTAAAATTGCAGCCGTCCTGTCGATTCCTGTCTTCATCGTATGCGCCATTCTCTGCGCTCCGATCTGGCTTATCGCCGAGCATTTCATATATCGTCTCGAGGACAAGGCTTTCTCGCATACGGTGTATTTTGCCGTAAGGCTTCTTTTCCCTGTTCTTTGGCCTTTCCATTCTGTGATGGCATACCTCTGGAATCGCTATCGGGAACTCTTTTAAATTGCTTTTTTACTTATTTCTGACAGATTCTGTAACTTTTTGATGTCGTGTGCAAAATAATTTGACTATTTTTGTGTCCCGTTAAATCTAACGGGAATGGACTCACACGCATATCTAGAAAAGGAGCATGACGGTTTTTATTTTCTTAACTGTCCGAACTTGCTCAACCAGTATTATGTAATCAGCGATCCTGCCACTTCCAAGCTTATGGCTTCTCCCGAAGTGACCGGCTATGACGCATATCTTTCCATGGTCCCTCCGACCGTGAAGGCTTTGAATATTCTGAAGCAGAAGGACAACGGCGGTCTCGGCAGGGTCAACATCTTGTCAATCCTTCGCGGAGCTCTCAACTATCCGGTAGAATCAGCTTGCCACGATTGCGGAATCCTCGTGTCGAATATCAGTTTCATGAGCTGTGAGAGGGTGATCGTTGACAATGAGATCACCGGACTCGACGTCAAGTATGAGAAGATCCACACCGAGGATGACTGTACACTTCTGATCGGTGACATCATCGCCAGCGGCGCGACTCTGAAGCTCTGCTTCGAACATATCGTCGAGAGATTCATGCAGAACGGCCACAGAATCCGCAAGATCATTTTCTTCACGATCGGCGGCACCAAGGCTATTGACATCATGGAGGATATGACCCAGAAGATAAGAAAGGTCTGGCCATCATTCGAGGGCTTCCAGTGCGTGTTCTACGAGGGTATATTCACTGTCTATTCGGATAATGGCGTGACTGGAGTGAATGTTCCGGACATCGATTTCGGATGGAAGGGTGGCGCCATAGCTCCTGAGTTCAGGCAGTATCTGATCGACTATGACTACGCACCTGCTTTGCTGGAGAAGTGCATTATCTATGACGGTGGTGCGCGCAGGTATGAGATCGGTCTCCATGCCGAGGAGGTTGCCGATTACTGGAAATCTCTGCTCGCAGTTGCCGACAAGACCGATTTCCAGGCGTTTGTCGAGGAGAAGGCTGGTTATGCGATCTCTGCTAATCATGATGAGTGGCTGAAGGCTGCGCATCTTCCTGTGACCGGTGATTATGCGACTCTCCATATCCGTGAGAGGGTATATCTGGCGAAGCTGCTCAATCAGAATCTCCGCGAAATTTGCGAGAAGAGACTTGCACAGCTGAAGGGTGATTTCAAGGAATTCAACGACATTCTATAATCTATGAGTAAGAATAATCTTGACTTCGAAAGTTCGAAGGTACCTGCAGAGCACCGTCGCAGCAATGTGACGCTTTTCATGATAATGATGGGCTTCACATTCTTCTCTGCAAGTATGTGGGCTGGTCAGAACCTTGCTGACGGCCTCGATTTCTGGGGCTTTGTGCTTGCGCTCCTCATCGGAGGAAGCATACTCGGTGCATATACCGGTGCGCTCGGATTCATCGGCGCGGAGAGCGGTCTTTCGCTCGACCTGCTCGCAAAGCGCGTGTTCGGTGAGAAGGGTAGCTGGCTTCCGAGTGCGATGATTTCGTTCACTCAGATGGGTTGGTTCGGTGTAGGTCTCGCGATGTTCGCAATTCCGGTTGCGAAGGAACTTCTTGGTCTCGACGTGAGTCCGGATTCGATGCCATGGCAAGGCTACGCCATGGTGGTAATCGCCGGCGTGCTCATGACTGCCAGTGCATTCTTCGGAATCAAGAGTCTCACCGTCATCAGCTATATCGCTGTTCCGCTGGTCGCAATCCTCGGTACAGTTGCGATGGTGATGGCGATCGGCAACGGTGACATGGGCCTCATCGAGCAGTTTGCTCAGGGTTCGAAGGACCTTTCAATCATTGCTGGCGCGGGTCTGGTCGTCGGCAGTTTCGTCTCCGGAGGTACTGCGACGCCTAATTTCACCCGTTTCGCGAAGAACGGTAAGGTGGCGGCAATCATCACCGTGATCGCATTCTTCCTCGGCAATACTCTTATGCTCCTTTTCGGTGCAATTTCATCGATCTATGCAGGCGGAAATGATATTTTCGAGGTGATGCTCAACCTGAATCTCTTCTACTTCGCAGTGATCGTGCTTGGTCTCAACATCTGGACGACGAACGATAATGCTATCTATACGACAGGTCTCGGCCTCTCGAACATCACTGGCTTCTCGAAGAAGTCTATGGTGCTTGCATCTGGTCTGATCGGTACTGTCCTCGCAGTATGGCTTTATTGGAATTTCTGCGACTGGCTCACTATCCTCAACGGTACGCTTCCTCCTGTGGGTATCATTCTCGTGCTCGGTTATTTCCTTAACCGCAAGAAGATTCTTGCCAGTGAGGACACTCCTTTCGTCGTGAATTGGTTCGCGGTCGCAGGTGTCGTGATCGGCGCCGTCGTAGCTAATCTCCTTCCTTGGGGCATTGCTTCGATCAACGGCATGATAACAGCTTCTGTCGTCTATCTTGCCGGACGAGCTCTCAATAGATAATCCAGTCTTATTATTGCTTTTTCGACTCGATTATTTGTCATCAATGACGAAGACGAAGCGTGCGCCGTCGGTGTAGCTCTTGTCGAGGTAAACCTTTCCATTGAGCTTTTCAGCAATCATCAGACAGATGTTCAGGCCGAGGCCGGAACCCTGTGAGAACTGGTTGAGCTTGGTGAAACGGTTGAATATCTCGTCTGCCTTGTCCGCAGGTACGCCCGTTCCCGTGTCTGTGACAGAGAAGGTGAGCTTGCCCGGATTCTCAGTCGATGAGCAGTGGAGGTGGATTTCTCCCTTTGTGGTGTGCTTGCATGCGTTGGTGAGGTAGTTGATGATTACCTGCTGGATTCGGCGGCCGTCTGACGTTATTACATGGTCGTCAGGAAGGTCGGAGGTGAAGTACATGTTCACACCGCCAGGAGCCCTGAACTCAACGGACATGACTGCATTGCTGCAGATCTGGTTGACATTCACGTCGGAAATCTGGATGCGATAGTTTCCGTGCTCGGAGTCGGCGATGTCAATGATGTCGCCGATGAGCATGTCAAGCATGTTGTAGCTGTTGTGGATGTAGGTGTTGTACTGTTCCTTTTCTGCGTCGGTCCATGAACCGTCCGGCAGTCCAAGCAGCTGCGCGAATCCGAAGAGCGCGTTGAGAGGGGTGCGGATCTCGTGGCTCATGTTCTGGAGGAACATGGTCTTGGCCTTGTTGGCGGCGATGTTCTCCTCGAGGATTCGCTGCCTTCTGAGTTCGGCCTGCTTCTCGTCTTCGATCTTGCGTACACCCCAGATAAGGTGGCGTATGGTTCCGTCCTCATTCCTGCTCGCGACGACATATGACCATTCGTGCCATACATCCTTCATGTCCTTGAACTGGCTGATCAGGACGTTGACGTTCGCCATGCGCTCGTTGATGGTCGTGATGTCGGCGAATTTGATCATTTCTTCCTTGAAGAGCGGTGCTACGCGCTGCGTGCATGCGAATTCGATGGCGTCGAGAACGTTGCCGGTCGAGTACTTGTTTACCTGTTCCTCGGTCATCTCCATGTTCAGGTTGTAGGTGACATAGGTCATGTCGCTCATTTTTATATAGGTGAGGAACTGGTATGAGCGTGCGAGCGAACGGATGACGAGATCGGATCGCTTTTCCTTCTTCTTGCTTTCGGTGACGTCGGTACAATAGCCTGAGATGACTTCACCTTCGAGGTTGCTGATGTAGTTGGTTCCTCCTGCATGGAGGTATATGTCTCCCTTGGTCGGGTGTTCCCACTTGAGCTGACGACTACGGATAGTTCCTTGCTTCATGGAAATGTAGTCGTCTGTCTCGATGTTGTCGACGTCCTCCTTGAGCCTTTCGTGATAGAATGTATATAATTCTTCCGGAGTGAGGTTCATGTGCTCGACACCGAGGATCTTCTGGAGGGTCTCATCGGCGACCATTCTGTTCTGACCGTTGGCGACCATCCTGATTTTCCATATTCCATATCCGGCATTGGCAATGATGGCGGTGTTTTCCTTCAGTATCTTTTCGTTATTTTCGAGCTGCTGGCGGATTTCTTGCCTTTCATCCTCATGGACATAGACATGGATTGCGCACATTCCGATGATGAGTCCGGTTGTGTAGAGTGGGAGGAATGGGTGCCAGATCTGTGTGACGATGACGGCCGTCATGACGAGGCAGAAGATGCATATCACGAGGTAGCGGTTTCGGGTCCTTTCTGGCGCCTTTATGAAGATGATGAAGGACATTATCGCTACGAGGGCATACATTGTTATCTGGATACCGAGTGCGATGTGTCTGCAGAGTCCGGTCTCGTATAGCCCTGTCTCCGGGTCAAACCAGAAGAAAATCGGGGTGAAGAAGTTTATGACCAGACAGATGATCTCACATCCGCTGAACGCGTAACCGAAGTGGACGAGGCCCTGACTGATGATTTTCGGCGGATTGAGGTATGCGACCACGTAATTGCACCATAGGACGATTGACAAGGCTACGGCGATGTGGTATGCGAAGGTGTCGATATAAAGGGGCTTCATCAGATGCGCGGTGTCGAATATTCCCCAGAGAGCATCTGTGATGAAGTAGAAGAAGAGCACCTTTACGAATGACCGATAGCGTCTGGTGGCAAGGTCACCATCATTCTTTGTGGTGAAGATGTCGTGATTAAGTACCAGGACTAAGACAAGTGCAAGTATTCCGTAGAGTGAGTAGAACATGGCTATCGGGTATGTATTCTTTTAGTCACCGCAGCTGCGGGAAGTGTGTGTGCGTTTAATTGGATAAAAATAGTGATTAGTTTGTAGAAAATTCACAAAATGTGGTGCATTGGTTTCTTGAAAAAACAAAAAGCCGCATTATCTGCGCTGAAATGATAGCTGCCACTGGATTCAGCGTGGTTTTCGCCAGATTTACCGCTGTTTTTTGTTGTCCCGCAGGAAACAGCGCAGTATTTGCTATTATCTGCGCTGAAATGCTTGCTGCAGTGAGAATCTGCGTGGTTTTCGTCGATTTTGACGCTGAAATGATTGCTGCGGTGTGATTCAGCGCAGTTTTCGTCAGATTTACCGCTGTTTTTTGTTGACTCGTAGTAAACAGCGCAGTATTTGCTATTATCTGCGCTGAAATGCTTGCTGCAGTGAGAATCTGCGTGGTTTTCGTCAGATTTACCGCTGAAAATCGTTGACCTGCAGGAAACAGCGCATTATTCGCCGATTTTAACGCTAAATTGATACTCGCAGTGAGAATCAGCGCAGTATTCGCCATTATCTGCGCTGAATCGTTCGTGGAAGAATTGAAACAGCAGAAAAATCGAGGAAAATCTTGCTGTTTGAGTCTGAGTATTTGTTCATTTTCGGCAATTGTCTACTTTTGCGATATAGGAAATGCCTGCACGCTGATATTTATGCGAAAGCAAGTAAGCAGACCATTCTGGTCGGGTATCTGAAACCCTCTCATGCTACAGACATTCAATAAGACATGATGCGTTAATCAAACGCGTAACAATTTAAGTGTTTGGTATGAGTAAACTTGGAAAAGTCGTCAAGGACGACATCGGCCTCGTTTGTGCAGGTTCCAATCTGGCCGGTAAATACATAACATGTGATTGCCTCGTCGCAAAACATGGACAGATGAAATACATCTGTCTTAAATCAGTGATTCTAATTGATAAACATTTTTAATGAATCAGCTGATGGAATATCCTTATTATCACATTTGCACGGACGAAAATCATCCTGATCTGTTTGTGTCTGATACTGATTTTAAATCAGGCATCAATATACTTGGGTTGTGTCTTTCGTTGTATGAAGATCTGTCACTCTATTCATTTGCATTTATGTCTAATCATTTGCATTTGTTGATGCTAGGGAATATTGGCCGGATTGAAGATTTCATCTCTTTTTATTTCAAGACCATGAAAAGATATTTCCGCGCAGAAGGAAAGAACGATTCAATCTCGGAACTCTCTGCCAGTTTTCATAAGGTAGATAACAATGATCATCTTCTGAATGTGGTCGCTTATATACATAGAAATGCCAATGTGATAGATAGAAACTTCACGCCGTACACTTACCGTTGGTCAAGCGGGAGATACTATTTCAATCCGGAGGCTCGGGAAAGGTATCAGGCGTGTAGAAAGAGGCTTACCCTAGGTCAACGTCAGCAGTTTACCCGAAGCCGAAAATTTGACGGTGTGGTGAATTTGTATGAGGTGGATAATTATGTCTCGCCGCTTAGTTTCTGCAAAATAGATGCTGGGGAGAAGCTCTATGTGTCCGCTAGTCAATACATGTATCATTTAATGAAGAATGTCGAGTCTTCGAAATCAATCTCAGCTGAAATAGGGGAACATATTAGCTATTCTGACTATGACCTTTATCCTGTAGTCAGAAAGAAGGCATCCTCGCTTTTCATGACAGAAGATATTGCTTCATTGTCTGTCAACCAGAAGCTTCAGATGGCAAAGTTGCTACGATATGATTATAGTTCTGGGAACAAACAGATATCTCGTCTTCTTAAAGTAGATGTTGCTGTGATCAATAATTGGTTCCCTTCATCAGGTCCGGTGAGACGATAATGTTTTGACAAATACAGGAAAGTATGTTTTGTCGTTGGGAATATCAATTATTCTAAAAGCGTGTTCGATTAGGATTCGTTAATAAGCACCGCCGCCGGAATGTAGAATCTCCGGCGGCTGAACTCAGTGCAGGCGAGCTCGATTTAAGGCTCGCTCGCACTGAGTTCTGCATTCGGCCTTCTCGTTATTGTTTGGAGTCATGCATTTGGATTGATCCAATATCGTTCTGAACTCGGCATTAGGACAATGCCAACAACACTCGCATTTCAACATTTGAGTAATTTCAAGATTCCGATGATAGTTGTTTAGCTGATTTATGTTGTCATTTTTTGATTGCGAACGAATCCAATTATAGCGGCAAAAGCTAGCTCATGCGAGCCGCTTAATCGAGCTCGCAACGAGCTATGCTTTAGCCACCGGAGGTACTCTATTCCGGTGGCGGTGCCTCAATCCTTTTTCTGCGCTGAAATGATGTCCGCAGTGAGATTCAGCGTGGTATTCGTCAGATTTACCGCTGTTTTTTGTTGACTCGTAGTAAACAGCGCAATATTCGCCATTATCTGCGCTGAAATGATAGCTGCGGTGTGATTCCGCGCGGTTTTCGCCAGATTTACCGCTGAAAATCGTTG